>NZ_JAUBQN010000034.1:0-67241 GCF_036701295.1 Microcoleus harperi Pol14_C6
AATTCAAGTTCGAGCGCCCGAATTCAAGTTCGAGCGCCCGAATTAATATTATAAGTAATTACCCGAACCTGATATAAGCCGTCATTTGGGACTAATTCTTCCGGAGCCCATTTGATATCGCCATTCATGGAACCGCCGAGGAAAGTGCGATGGCAGTCTGTCGCCAACTGCTGGAAATCCGAATTAGTCGCGCTGCCGGTTGGCTTGTCCCGCAAAGCATCCAGCCATCCGGGAATCCCGTGTTGGAACATTGCGCGAGCAGTTTTTGCAGTCATGCTGACATCGGGAGTACCGAAGAAATAATCGCCTTTGAGCAATTCTACAAATCGCTAGCGCTGACTGAGGAATTGTTCGATCGACAAATCCGCAACGTGTAACCGCATCCCGCAGTTAATATCGGAACCGATAGCCGCCGGAATCACCATTCCTACTGTTTCGACGATCGAGCCGATCGCCACCCCCGCATCACCCGGATGGAAGTCAGGAGTAGCCGCGCGGCAAACGCAGCCGCCTTGAGGGTGTCGAACATTCGCCAAATTTGCTAACTGTTTGAGCGCCTTTGCTTCCACAGGAAAATCCTCTGGGAGCAAAACTTCTGCTGTTGCAGCATCGGCATCTTGCCAGTGTTTTTTTCGAGTAAACTTTATTGTCGTAACTAACCTCAAGACTTGGCCGAGACAAAGCTCGCAAAACCCTGTTCAAGTTTTTTGGCTGCTGCATAAATAGTCTGTTGTGGGTTGCAGTACAACCGCCACAAATGGAATAGATGTTGTAGTTAGTAAAATAATTTGGTTCAGCAGCAGCAATCTTTATAGAGAGAAGTTGAAGCCAACTTCTCGACTCACTACAAGTATGACACGCCATTTTTTCCGGGTAAATTTACCCAACTTATCTGCCATAGCAAGGTATCCAAGATTTGTGAACCTCTTCCCTGTTATGCTGTTTTTCAGCGATGTAAGCGCCGCTCAAAGCTCGTTTCCTCCCTTTTATTGTTAAAGATAAATTAGCTGACTAAGGGTTGAGTTCAGATTTCCCCAAAACCAGACTTTTTTTCAATTCCCGCCAAAAATCCCCAACTTTTGTTTCTCCCAAAGCCATGCGCATTTTCTGAATCATGCTGCTTTTTACAGGTGGCTTTCCGTAGTAAAGAAATTGACTGATGTCTTTAGCAAGGGCCGCATTCATAAAATTTTTAACATCTTCGCGAGCCAAATATTTCTCGCGAACCTCCTGCAAATATTCGTCTTGAGCATTCGTGTGAAATACCGTCCAGCTCGGGTCTTCCATCTTACACAAAGTATATTGGTTGTGAGCCTCCATATATGCGCTAAATGCTTCTTCCAGCAAAAACCTGCCAAACTGATGTGTTCCTTCAAATCTTGAAGCAATATATTCACCCGCAAATTCTTGCATGACTGCAACGAAGGTACTGTGCTTCATCAAAGAAAAATTGATCGTGCAGGCTTGAATGAAGTACCACCCAGCCCAAGCGTCGAGATGTGGGAACGATCTGTTAAAACCTCCGCCCACTGCAAAAATTTCATCTCGTTCGAGATAATCGATCGCTTCCTCTAACCAACCGTCGTGGCCTTCTCTGTAAGGTAACGTGTCAATTTTGAACCACAATACATACGGCTTGCTAGCGATTGCTCCCGCTGTATACTCCTGAATAAAACATCTATCTTTGTCATTGTCTTGATGGTGCGATGCAATGATTTGCAGCTTATCAATTAAACCCTCCTGATAAAGTTCCCAATAAACTTTTTGAGTCTCCCTATCGCTGCCACCGTCGACAACAATAACTTCCCCTGGTTTGCCGCCTAAAAACTTAAACCAATCCATGAGAATCTCTCTATAGGCTAACCCATTGCCAAAATTGGCTGAGACCATCGACACTTCACTGAGTTTGCTTAATTGCTCGCTCATAATTTTTTATTCAAGGAATATAGCTTGTGCTTGTCCGTTACAACTTACTAAAATTTTAGATGAGTGTCAATTTTACATAACATCATTACAGTAAAAATACTGAGAACTTTACTGTGTATTTGATTATATTTGTAACAGCACCAGCCCTGGACGCACTCCGGCTCTCATAAACGGGGTTTTTTAACTTAGGACTAAGGCCAAAAAACCCCGTTTCTTGCGCGCCGGTCAGCTAGTCGGTGGACTTGTAGAGTTAATACCTCACTTACGCACCGAAACTTAAAAAACCGCGTTTTTTAACCGATATTCCTCGCGCTACACGGAGGAGTGTGGGGTCAAATAACCCGGTTTCTACGATACATCTTAGGTTGAGCAACAAAACCTCCAGAAACAAACCGGGTTGCTGCACAAGTCCTCAATAAGTTTGTTTGACAGGCGAAAAAGGGCAAACTTTTAACTAGAGATTGCTTAAAGATAATATCTAACCGTTGTTACAACCCGACTTTTTTTAGCCCGCAAAGCCGCTTTCAAAAAGAAAGCAGTTTGATTGTGCAGCAGTCCCTCCCACCAATTTCGCGTCACAAAAGCCGGAATGATCAGCGTTAAATATACTCCCGGTCGCTGCTCTTCAAACAAAGTCAAAAAGTGTGTCAAAGCCGAACCAACAGAACGATAAGGCGAGTCCAGAATTTCCAAAGGAATATCAGACTGCAAATCTTGCCAAGCCGCTTGTAATTTTTCTCGATCTGTCAAACCAATATCTACGTGAACTGCGACAACTTCATCAGCAATTAAACGAGCGTAATCGAGGGCCTCGAAAGTTCCTCGGTGCAACTGCCCGACTAAAACCACTGCCGGATGTGTCACCTTTTTAACTCTCGGTGTGCGAAGATAAGACCTCGGTTCTATTCCCTGAATGCTCAAGCGAGCCGCTACATACCGATAGTGTCGGTGAATAGCTAAAAATAGACTGACTACGATCGGGATAGTTACTACGACAACCCAAGCTCCCAAAAGGAATTTTGTAGCGATAATTACAGCCAAAACTCCCGTTGTTGCCACTGCACCTATACCGTTCATCACAGCACTAACTTGCCAACCTTTACCTCGTTCTTTAAACCAGTGAATTACCATGCCCGATTGGGAGAGAGTAAAAGAAGTGAAAACTCCAACCGCATACAGGGGAAGCACCGCACTCGTATTGCCTCGAAAGATGATAATTAAAAGAGCAGCACAGAAGCTTAGCAGATTAATGCCATTAGAATAAACCAGTCGATCGCCCAACAGCGACAATTGCCTCGGTAAAAACCCGTCCCGTGCCAAAAAATAACAAAGTCGCGGAAAATCTGCATAACTCGTGTTTGCAGCCAACAGCAAAATTAACAGAGTTGCGGCCTGCAAATAGTAATAAAATATGCCGATACCAAAAATCTGTTTTCCCAACACAGAAAGGAGCGTTTCATGTTCTGTAGGAATCACTTGATAAATATGGGCCAAGTAACTAATCCCCAAGAACATCACTCCCAGAATTCCCCCCATATAGCTCAAAGTCAGGCGCGCATTTTTCCATTCAGGAGGCTTAAAAGCCAACACCCCGTCTGATATGGCTTCAACTCCAGTCAGGGCAGTACAGCCCGCCGCAAAAGCTCGCGCCAGCAGAAATAATCCCAAAGGTTCCTTAGCGGGAATATTTTGTAATGCCGGCATAACATTACCTGTTGCCTGTTGGAATAAGCCGCAGCCAATCAAAACAAAAATCCCAACGAGAAACCCATAGGTGGGAACCATAAATATATTGCCCGATTCCCGCAATCCCCTGAGATTGGCAAACATGATTAGGACAATAAAAACTAAGCACAGTTCAACCGTGTAGGGGTGCAGAGAGGGAACTGCTGAAGTCAGGGCCGCCACCCCAGCCGAAATACTTACTGTTACAGTTAAAATGTAATCAATCATCAGCGAAGCTGCTGCGATCAAACCAGGGTAAATACCTAAATTTTCTCGCGCCACAATGTAAGCACCGCCGCCGTTGGGGTACGCTTTAATTGTCTGTCGATAAGACAGCGCCACGATCGCCAACAGTAAAATAATAATTCCAGAAATAGGCAGCGATAAACTCAAACTGCTACTGCCCGCTAGTAACAGTACCAGCAGAGTTTCTTGAGTAGCGTAGGCAACAGACGACAGTGCATCGGAAGCCAGAACAGCTAGTCCTGTAGCGTTGCTCAGGCGTTCATGAATAGATGCGCTAGTGGGGAGAGATTCACCCAGTAAAAATCGCTTGAGTCGAGAATAAGTGTACATTGAAACTCAATATATAATCCTCCACAAATCATAATCGAGATGGGGAAAGTTTTAAGTAATTTTTGGCTCACAATTTGTAATTCTGTCTCGCTTGTTGAGTCAGCTTCAGCTTGTGTTCGAGAGCTTGCCAATTTTGAGCTTCGATATCAGTGATGAACTCGTCAAGACTGTCGCGGTAAATAGAGAGCGATCGCAACAATTCCTCTCGATTGTACTTTGCCACCATCACTCCCAGCTTGGGATTGCCGCCCCCAACCCGGCTCGTATCCCGAAAACCCGAACTCGCCAAATGTTGGGCTAAATTAACAATATGCCGATCGTCCTCTCGAGCGCAGGCAGCAAGCAGCGTCGCGCTCGCCATTAGCGGCAAATGAGAAATCCAAGCCACAGCTCGATCGTGTTCTTCCGGCTCACATCGGTAAACTTTAGCACCCAGCAACCGCGCAATTTCCTCAACCTTATCCACCGCAAGCGTCGGCGTCTGAGCAGTCGGCGTCACCACATAAGGCCGGCCTACAAACAAATCCGGCATCGCCGCCTCAATTCCGCTTTCAGCAGTCCCCGCCATCGGGTGTCCCCCCACAAAATTCGGCCACAGAGGAGACACAGCCTGCACTATGGGTGTTTTTACGGAACCGACATCGGTTACAATAGTATCAGGGGAAAGATAGGGCACCAACTCTCGGACGATCGGCTCGATCGACCCCAGCGGCGTGCAAATAAAAACCACATCGGCTACTGCCATTAGAGACAGGTGTATGCTGGCTTCATTGACAACACCGCGAGCTTGCGCCCGATAGCAAGTCTGCTGCCGACTCGAAACCCCAAAAACATTAAACCCGCGCAATCGCAAATCCAGCCCGATCGAGCCACCAATTAAACCCAGTCCTACAATACCGATATTCATAGCAATAAAATGGGGATATTTGATACGGTGCCGCCCCCATGACAGTCGAGGAACTCCTGAAAAAATATGCCGCCGGAGAAAGAAACTTTGCCGGAATCAACCTGACTGAGGCCAACCTCAGCGGCGTCAACTTGAGCGGAGCCAACCTCAAGGGTGCGAATCTGAGTGTAGCAAACCTGAGCGGAGCAAACCTCAGCAAAACCAACCTCACAGGTGCCAAACTCAACATCGCCAGACTCAGTGGCGCCCATCTAGGCGGCGCCGACCTCACCGACGCCGACCTCAACGTCGCTTACCTAGTGCGAGTTGACCTCAAAAAAGCCATACTCATAGGAGCCAAACTGATCAGAGCCGAGCTGATTCGAGCCGAACTCAGCGGCGCCAACCTGCAAGGCGCAAACCTCAGCGGCGCCACCCTTACCGAAGCCACCCTTCGAGGAGCCAACCTCGCTCAAGCCAACCTTCGAGGCGCTCACCTCAGCGGCGCGTGCTTGACAGAAGCCAACCTCGAACAAGCCAACCTGCAAGGAGCCGACCTTAGCCGCGCCGACCTCAGCGGCGCCGACTTGCGAGGCACAGAACTTAGACAAGCCAACCTTACTCAAGCCGTACTAAGCGGCGCCGACCTCAGCGGCGTCAATTTGCGCTGGGCCATCCTCAGTGGCTGCAATCTCCGCTGGGCCGACCTGAGCGAAGCCAAATTGAGCGGTGCCGACCTCAGCCGAGCCGACCTCTGCCACGCCAACTTGCTGAATGCCAGCTTAGTCCACGCCGACCTGACAAATGCCTATCTGATCCGCGCCGACTGGATTGGAGCCGACTTAACCGGAGCCACCTTAACCGGAGCCAAACTTCACGCAGTTTCGAGGCTCGGCATCAAAACCGAAGGCATGACCTGCAAGTGGGTCGATCTGAGCCCCAACGGCGACCACAGCCAAATTTACTGGTTGAACTCAGGAGGAACCCACGACTTTTTTCACGAAACCTTGCCCACAGTTCGGATTGTGATTGACTCGCCCTTAGACCAAGGCGCTCATTTTGCACTAGCTGCAACTTATTACCAAATTGCCCAACAATACCCGAGTTTAAGTCAGCCTCCCACGATTGAAGTCAGCTCCAGGCGCACCGTACTCGCATTTAAAATGGACAGCGACGATAAATTATTTGCCACCGCTTACGTTGCGATCATTCCTTTTAACGACGCTGCCATAACTCAAAAAAACCTAATAGCTTTGATGAAAATGATTCAATCCCATGATGCAGGAAAACTTAACGTCAAAGAATCTAAACACGTCCAGTTATGCAGCAAAGCTCTTAACCAAGCTATCAGTAAAGTAGACCAAATCAAAATTTCCAGTTCTTTTCCAAAAATCGGTGAAAGCATCAATTTCTTTCAAATTCCCACACAGATGAGCTTAATTAATTCCCGCGATCAAAGACTCAGCGTATATCACCATCCAGGCTTCGGCAAGCGCCTGATTAAAAAATACGATCTGAGTAACTCAACAGCGGCTAAGTTAGCCGAAAGCACAAAATTGGCTCAAGCTAATATCACTAGCATTTTGGATTTTATAAAAGGCTTCCACAATATAGATGTCTAGGCATATTGCATCAAGTTACAAAAAATGCTTATTCTAGTTTAAAGGTTGGCACAATAAAGCTTTGTTCTAGCTAAGACATCAGGGAAATTGAAAAGCATGGATGCCGAAGAACTCATCACCAAATATGCAGCAGGAGAAAGAGATTTTACTGCCATCCTCCTTTGCGAGGCAAATCTGAGCAGGATCGATCTCAGCGGGGCTAATTTCAGTGAGGCAATTTTGAGCCTTACCAACATGAGCGGCACCAATCTGTCAAACGCCAATATGAGAAAAGCCAAACTCAATGTTGCTCGACTCAGCGGTGCCAATCTCTACAAAGCCAACCTCAGCGGCGCTATCCTCAACGTGGCTAACTTGATTCGAGCCGACCTCAGAGAAGCCCAACTCGTTGAAGCTACAATGATCAGATCCGAACTGATCCGAGCCGACCTCAGCAGTGCCAACTTGATCGGTGCAAATCTCAGCGAAGCAGATTTGAGAGAAGCAACCCTCAGAGAAGCCAATCTAGAGCAAGCCGACCTCAGCGGGGCCCACCTGAGAGGCGCTTTTCTAACAGCGGCAAACTTGGAACGGGCTAACTTGCACAGAGCCGACCTCAGCAGGGCCGACTTGCGAGGAGTCAACCTCTGCAATGCCGAACTCAGACAAGCTAATCTGTCTCAGGCAAACCTCAGCGGCGCTGACTTGCGAGGCGCTAATCTCCGGTGGGCTGACCTCAGCGGGGCGAACCTGACCGGTGCTGACCTCGATGAAGCGAGATTGAGCGGGGCCAACTTGTACGGAGCAAATTTGAGCAATGTCAATCTATTGAACGCTACTTTGGTACACGCGGATTTGACCCAAGCGAATTTGATTCACGCTGATTGGGTGGGCGCAGATTTGACGGGGGCGGCCCTGACGGGGGCAAAAATTTATGCGGTTTCTAGGTTTGATGTGAAAGCAGATGACATTACCTGCGATTGGGTTGACCTCAGTCCTAACGGCGATCGCAGCCACATTCAGCGCTTTACCCCAGAAGAATCTCAAAGGTTTTTCAATGCTACACCGCCGACAGTTCAAATTATTGTCGATCGACCCCTCGACCCGGATGCTAACTTTGTCCTTGCAGCTACCTACCGCCAAATTGCCCGTCAGTATCCTGCTTTGAGCCATCCTCCGAGTATCGAAGTTAATTCCCGACGCACAATCATATCATTTAGAATAGAACAGGACGAGCAACTATTTCCCACCGCTTTCGTTGCGATTATTCCCTTTAGCGATGCAGCATTTACTCAGAAAAATTTGATTACTTTGATCAAGATGATTCAACCCCAAAGTGGTAATAACCTGGGCGTCAGAGTCTCAAATATGGTAGTGCAATTAAACGTAGCCCTGACCAAAACAATGAGAAAAATAGGGGAAATGAAAATTCAGCCGATTCGCCTCGATCGCGAACCTATGTCAAGTTTTTTCCAATCGCCTACCCAAACTGTACTCGCTAACTCCAGCGCCGAAACTTTGATGATTCACTATCACCCAGATTTTGGCAGAAACTTGACAAATTTGCCGGGAGTCAACAAAACGTCTATCAGTCCTGCAATTAAAGCGCAAAGATTTACCACCCCGCCACTCAATACGGTCATTGAGTTTGTCAAAAGCTTTTATCAGCTCGGTGAGTAAATATTATAAATTAATTTGATATTATTTTTATTTATGCCATATAAAAGTTAGCCGATCGCCATTTTATTTAGGTAAACAAATGGAAGCTGAAGAACTGCTCAAACGATTTGCAATCGTCAAAAGATACACTGAAGGCGACAGAGATTTCACAGGAATCAACCTGAATGAAGCTAATCTCAGCCGCATCAACCTCAGCCAATCAATTTTAAAGGGGGCTAGCTTATTTGTCACCAACCTCAGCGGTGCTAACTTGAGCGAAGCTAACTTGAGCGAAGCTAACCTAAATGTGGCTAGACTCAGCAGTACCAACCTCTCGCGGGCAATCTTAAACGGGGCTACTCTCAACGTAGCAAACTTAGTGAGAGCCGATTTAAGTGCAGCTCAATTAATCCGAGCATCCCTGATTAGAAGCGAATTAGTCCGCTGCGAACTCAGCAAAACTAACTTCAGCGGCGCAAACCTGACTGAAGCAGATTTAAGAGAGGTAAAACTGACGGAAGCTAACCTGTGCGGTGCTAATCTTTCCGGTGCAAATCTCAGAGGTGCTTCGGCTGCTTCAGCTAACTTTCAAGAAGCTAACTTACACGGCACAGATTTGACGAAAGCAGAACTTAGCGGCGTCAATTTTACCAATGCCGATATGAGACAAGCTTCTTTGCAACAGGTGAATCTCAGCAGTGCCAATTTGAGCGGAGCTAACCTTAAATGGGCTGATTTGACGGGAGCTAACCTCAGCGGCGCGGATCTGAGCTTTGCTAAATTGAGCGGAGCTAACCTTAACGGAGCAGATTTAAGAAATACTAATTTAGGAAGTGCTAGTTTCGTTCACGCTGATTTGACAGAAACCAATTTGATTAATGCAGATTGGGTGGGCGCTGATTTGAGGGGAGCAACTTTAACAGGAGCAAAACTGTATTTGGTTCCTCGGTGTGGCATCATTGCAGATGATATTACTTGCGAGTGGGTTGACCTCAGCCCTGCAGGCGATCGCACTCAGATTCAACAATTTAATTCGCCCTCAGAATCGAGAAAATTTTTAAATCACACGCCTGGGTTAGTGCAAATTGTGGTTGATGCACTTTTAGACTACTCAGCAAACAGCACTTTAGCAACAGTTTACAGCGAAATAGCTCGGCATTACCGGGCAATGAATTTTCCTCCTAATATTGAAGTCGGCTACCGCCGCACAACTCTAACTTTTAGATTTGAGAGTGATGAGCATTTATTGCCAGCAGCTTTTTTAGCGATTCTTCCTTTTAAGGATGCTGTACAAACTCAGAGTAATATTATGGTAATCGGCAAAAACATTGAAAGTCAAAAATTGGAGGAGAAACGCATAGTGCAGTTGCGTAAAGCATTGAGTACAGCTACAAATAAGTTAAATGAGTTGATAAATTTGCTCTCTAATATATCACGGGTTAGTCAGCCCACAAAGTTTTTTGAGTCACCTACCCAAACTATTTTAATTAGTTCGGGACAGGAGAGTTTGATGGTGAATTCTCACGGGAATTTTGGGAAGGGAGGTGCAACTCATCAGCCGAGTAAATTCAGTTTGCCTCTCGGTCAAAAAGTAGTTGATTTTCTGGCCAGTTTTGATTATGTTGAGTGAGAAATGTCAATTTTAAAACCGATTGATTGAGGTAGAAGTCCACAACTCATTGCTCCGCTTCCTGCGATCGCACTCCGAGCCGCACTGGCCCCACCATTTAACGATGGCGCGGCTCGTGGCGCGGGCTTTGCGCTTGGGGCGCAGCGCTCTGATCCAAACAGGGCTTCCCGCTGGAGCTTACCGACAGCGGTATCGAGTCAGCTATTTGATGCCGATTTTGATGTGGCCGGATCCTGTGATTTTGGTGGCGCCGATACCGCTGATCGAGCATTTGAGAACAGTGGAAATTCCGCGTTTGCAAGAGTGGCTGCAAACAGAGTGGCCGATCGAGATTTATTCCGATAATGCCACTGGACGAGGATTGATGCTAGCAGATCCGCAGTCTTGGCTGGCGGCTCGTTTGGCTGTGAATTCGCAAATTCACAGCAATATTCCCACAATTATCGACGGTGTAGATGACTTGGAAGTTTGGACTCGCCAGCAATTGACGGCGTGTTTGCAACCGGCTGACTGGAACGATTTAATGCAATCTCAGCCTTTGGAAGCCGATGCAATCCTCCAAGGGCGGGTAATGCTAACGCGGGCTTTCTTTCAGCATCCGGCGAAACCAGAGGAGTGCTATTTGCTGGAAACGGCAGAGCAAAATATTTTGCAGGGGCTGTTTGACAAAATCGAGCCAAACCCCCTAATTCCGGCTGCTTGGAACAATTTTTGGCATCGGTGGGAAGCAAACGGCAGACTGCGGTGGGCGCAAATTCATCGGGAGGCTGGGTCATTTTCTCTGTACTGCGCGCCGGTTCAGGTGGCTGAGGTTTTGAGCAAAATTTGGGACGATCAGCCGATGGTGTTGATTGGCGGGGCGGTGGATGTGGAACCGAAGGCTCCGATTTTCCGGGAAATGCTGGGACTTCCAGAATTGACGAGCGTTAAGTTTTCGCCCGATCGACAAAGCGAATTAATTCAACTGTACATTCCCAACTGGCTGCCGCTGCCAAATACGCCGGAATTTCAGGGTGTTTTAATTGAAGAAATTCGGACTTTGCTGTTGATGAGCGCGTCGGTGGCGGGTTTAACTGTGCTGATTGTTGGTGATGTACCGCTGAAGGCTCGGCTGGCGGCGATTTTGGCTTCTGAGTTCGGTTCTCGGGTGCAGGTAGAAAAAACAGATGTGGGCGAGAATGCGATTTTGGTGACGGGGTGGGAGTTTTGGCGGGAACATCAGGGGGAATTGAGCGCGCCTCACTTGCTGGCGATCGCAACTTTGCCGCTACCTTCTTTGGAGAATCCTTTGGTGACGGCGCGTGTGGCTTATTATAAGGAACGGCGCAAGGATTGGTTTCGGTTGTATCTGCTGCCGGCGGCGCTGAATGAATTGCAGCGGGCGATCGCGCCGGTGCGAGAACGTCAAGGGGTGGTGGCGATTTTTGACAGCAGGGTGATTCACCGCAGTTATGGACAGCAGGTTTTAGCGGCTTTGAGTCCTTTTGCGAGGATTGATTATTTGGATACGACTTGGCTGACGCAGGCTTGAGATGACCTGTTGGCGTATAATTTGGTTAGGTATCCAGTTGAAATCTAATTTAGTACAAAGATTATGGGTGAAGCTAAGCGTCGCAAAGAGTCGATCGGCGACGAATACGGTAAAGAAGAACGCATCGTTCCCTGGCTGCCAATCACGAAAACCCAAAGCGAAGATTTTGTCAAGTGGACAAGCCGCGGAAGCTGGATCGGGATTAGCGTTTTGGTTGTTTGGTGGATTGTAGTGCGATTTGTCGGCCCCTCGGCGGGTTGGTGGCAGGTTAACTGATGCCAGACTCGACAAATGCCTGTATTCTTGGCATTGTGTCGAGTTTAACTGAATTTTTGGAAAAATTTAGTTGCGAATTTTGACTTAGTATGGTATCTTAATTATCTGCGGGCAATTAGCACAGTGGTAGCGCACTTCCTTCACACGGAAGGGGTCACTGGTTCAAATCCAGTATTGCCCATCGAATTTATTTTCTGATTCGTCTTATTTCTTAGTCCCCCTGTGCTGGGATGAAATTTTGTGTAGCCGCGGTTTCAACCGCCCTCAGCTTCTTAAGCTTCAACATATTCGCAAATAGAGACAGGTTCGGGAATAGGAAAAGCATCCTCTTGTAGTCGTTCAATATGAAATGCGATCGCCTCTTTAATTAAATGCCTCAAATCTTCTAAACTTTCAGCCACAGCTACACATCCCGGTAAATCGGGAACATAAGCACCGTAGCTAGTTGCACCTTTTTCAATTACAACAGCATAACGCATTAATCTTCCTCCTGTCGTTGAGATTGTCGCAACACACTTTTAAGCGTACCAATTGGCATATCAACGCCTAAATTACCTGACACCGTGAAACTTGTAGCCTTTTCGGGGTGTTTAAATTAACGATGACTGCCCTTTGTTGTAGCTAAATACCGACCATCATCTTCTAACATTTTAATAACTTCTCTAACTTGCATTTTTTATCTATAAAACTAATCAACTCCCGCACTTTTATTCCCATTATATGCTCTAACTTCAGCAATCTCTCCCTTGTAACCTGCGCCCCTGATAAAAAACCTCATCCTGCTTTGGGTTCCAGAGTCCCGACGATCGTAATCTCTCCCAAATTGGGTCAACTGGCGATCGAAGTTCAGGGTCAGTGAGCATCGTTTTCTAAATTAAAAACACAAGTTGCTAATTTTTTGATTAATGAAGAATAATTTCCCCGATCTCTAGTAATTCTTTTATGGATAAAATAGGAGGCATATTAATTTCTTTAAAACTTTTTCCAATTTCCCAGCAAATAATCATATCGCAATTTTCTGTCGCCTCCTGATGTTTATGCCTCCAATAGTTAAAACTCTCTAATTCAAATTCAATATCCAGCTTTATATTGATATTATCCACGGAACCAAACAAATCGATATCATCCACGGAAGGAAACAAACTTAATTGCTGAGCTATAGATTTTGTTAGCTCAATTTTTGCATCAGGAAACTCAACTCGGATGTAAAGTATTCTAGAAAAATTATATTGCGTTCCTTTGTAATTAATTGTCTTTTTTCTAAGAATATGGAAGATGGTACAAAATAAACCTACTAATCCTTGTTCGCTAATAGGAGCATACGAGTAGATAGATGATACCTCTTTAAAAGAATTATGAATTGGTAACTTATCTATAGGAATAGCTTCTTTAAGTGGATCTTTCTTATGTCTTGTTCTGCGATTACTGTCTTCGATATCTTGATTTAAACTCTCTATAAAAATTTCTTGAAGAAGATCGTCTGATAACAACGAGTTTTCTTTTGCGGATTCTATAATCTGTTTAAGTACAAGTACCATGTTACCGTCATAAGGAACTTTATTTTCGCTAGTTTTGCTTTTAATATTTTCCTCGGCCCACCGCATCGTTTTCAATACTTTATTTTTTAACTCATCTGGCATTTCCGCAAGGGTGTAAAGATGAGAGACTAACATATTATCTGTTATCATTTCCAGCGGAATTTTTTCATAGATTTTGATGTATTGCTCAGCAGTACTGGCTGTAATATTAAATTCTTTTTTTGTATAATCGTTAAAATTTTTGTATTTAGGCTTAAAATTCTTGTTAGTACGAATGTCTCGTAGGGTTTCTCCAGCTTGCCAGGCTTGCTTTGCAGATTTTTGAGTGTTGGTGATAATTTTCTTCAGTTCAGTAGTAAGTTCGTCAAAGTTAGCCATATTTTTCTAAAAAAATTAGTTTCGTGTTTCAGTTTTAAGCCACAAACCGTTCTGTAAAGTCAATCAGCTCATCTACCTGTTCTTCACTAAACCATCGATCAACAGCATCCTCTCCAAACCTGTCTAACGGTTCCTCATACAAATCCGCCACCTCCAACCGTCGCTTTTTCAAAAACACATTCTGCACGGTCCTTAAAAAAAGAATCTGATTGGAGTTAAACTGCCGTTGGGCAATAAAATCCTCAAAATTCCGCCTTACCACATCTTGATAATCCGGCAAGGCCTCAATCTCGAACAGCTCTCGCAGAAACGATAATAAACTATTTACCTTCAGATTAAACGCCTTGCAAATATTCGAATTCTACAACTGCACGTTTCCCCCACGCAACTCTTGCCTCAGTGTACGCTCTAACGCCACCTGTTGCAAGTCCGTCACCGCTCCCCCATTGCGAATTGCTGCAATTGTCGGGTGAGTCTCGACAATTTCCAACACCTTTTCCTTAAGCCGCTGGCGGTGTTCCTCCTCGATCGTTAGACAATGTTCAACAAGGCAAAATCCCCGATCGCCCAAAACTCCCATTTTATACTACATTTATGCTACACTAACATTGTAGCTCGTGCCCCGCAGGAGGTTTCCTCATGGCAAATGCCAATATTCCTCAAAATTTCAACTTAATCCTACCCGCAGGAACCCAAATTGTCACCAAAATCGAGGTCAAAAACCCCGCCAGCGACCAATCTTGGAAACCGGGATTAGTAGGCGTCATTGTTCAATCGCCTACGGACAATTCCCACGCCTATTTAGTCAAACTCCCAGACGGAACAGAAGTTAGTCTGCGGCGGCACGAACTCAGCATCCGCAAGCAGTTTCAGAGCGAAGGATTGCAGTCAGGAGGAGATTTTTTAGCAGAATACAACCTCTATGATTCTGTAATTTACCGCTGCATTGTTGGTTCCAGAGCTTATGGTCTAGATAACGAGCAATCCGATACAGACAGACGCGGGATTTACCTGCCGCCGGCAATACTTCATTGGTCGCTTTACGGCATTCCAGAACAATTGGAAAACAAGGAAAATCAGGAATGCTATTGGGAACTGCAAAAGTTTCTAGTTTTGGCATTAAAAGCTAATCCAAATGTGCTAGAATGTTTGTACACCCCTTTAGTAGAAACTGTTTCTCCTGTAGCACAAGAATTGCTGGATATTCGGGAAATCTTTCTTTCTCAATTGGTTTATCAAACTTACAATAGCTACGTTTTGTCTCAATTTAAAAAAATGGAGCAAGACCTCCGCAATACCGGGGAAATTCGTTGGAAGCACGCGATGCACTTAATTCGCTTGTTGCTGTCCGGAATTACGGTGCTCAAGGAGGGGTTTGTACCCGTTCGCGTGCAGGATTATCGATCGCAACTTTTATCTATCCGCAACCAAGAAATATCCTGGGAAGAGGTGAATCAGTGGCGGTTGAGTTTGCACGCAGAGTTCGATCGCGCTTTTGCTGAAACTAAGTTGCCCGAACGTCCTAATTACGAGAAAGCGAATCTGTTTTTGATTAAATCTCGTCGAGGTGCGATCGAAATCGGATCTTAAAATCGCTTCTTGTGAAACAAAGCCCGCCTGCATGGACTGGAATAAATGACAGAATATATCTCGAATCTCGCCCAAATTGTCTCCGTTCAACCTTACCGGCTGCTGTTTGCGACTGTCAGCGGTTCGCACTTATACGGCTTTCCTTCCGCAGATTCTGACTTCGACTTGCGGGGAGTACACATTTTGCCACTACCGAAAGTAATTGGACTAATTTCTGGAGAAGAAACAATCGAAGTTTCTGAAGTTCGCGATGGAATGCAACTCGATTTAGTAACTCACGACATCAAGAAATTTTTTGAGTTGCTGTTGAAACGCAACGGCTACGTGCTAGAACAACTGTATTCGCCGCTCATAGTTTACACTACAAAGGAACACGAGGAATTAAAGGATATCGCCTCGAACTGCATTACCAAGCACCACAGCCACCACTATCTCGGTTTTGCTCAAACTCAATGGAAACTGTTTGAGAAAGAACGCCCGCGTCGGGTTAAGCCGCTGCTGTATGTTTACCGGGTGTTGCTGGCTGGTATTCACTTGATGCAAACCGGGGAAGTGGAGGCGAATTTGGTGAAACTTAACGAGAACTTCCAGTTGTCGTATATTCCCGATTTGATTGCGAGAAAGCTGGCTGGGGAGGAAAAATCTGTGCTGGAAGATACAGATATTGAATTTTATCAGCAAGAGCGCGATCGGCTAATTAATATATTAGAAGATGCAAGTTTTACAAGTCATTTGCCGTCAAATCCTAATGCAAAGGTTGCTCTTAGCGATTTTCTGGTAAAGGTGAGGATGTCATCTGTGAACTAAGCTGTTCCAAGCCTAATTAGTCGTTTGGTGCAGCAAGCACCCTACATATTCGTCTATTAGTCGTTTGGTGTGCCGAAAATCGCAGCACCTCCAGTCCAGGACGCATCAGTACCAAAGAAACCGGGTTTTTTATCGACATTAAACACCCGAATGGAGTATTTTCATCGTCGATCAAACCCGGTTTCAAGTGATTTACCTTGATACACTTGTGTTTGCTGGTTCGCTAATGCCAGCTAGGCCAATATTTCGATCGTCAGTAAGTTGTGGGTTTTTTCCTGGTATGTAAATATTCCAACTTACCCCCCCTAAATATATCTTGATATATGACATCAAGGCGTGGATAAATACAACGATGCCGAGCATTTCTAATGACTCTTCAACGGTCACTATTATCTGGTAAACTATATTATCCTCTCCCACTTTAGAAGCTTGGTATCCCCCTAGCAGTTCCATCCCCAATGCTCCTCCAATATAAATAGCACACGCTGCAACAAACATTTTTTTTGTAGGAAGAGGAAGGTGTAACAGAAACTTACTGTAGGATATGAGAAAGAGCGCTACTAGAAAACCGAACGGCACAATCCAAGTAAAGTAAAGAAATCCTGTGGTGGCATTTAGGAGACTTCGCATTGGATTTATCAAGTTTTCGTGCAATTGACCAGCTTCGTCTAAAGATAGATATAAAAATATGAATGATAAAATTTTCCAGTGACGATGGTAGCGACAACTATCCAAATTTTTCGCATAAGCAATCACACCTAGCAAGAGAGAACTAAATAGCAATGCCAAAACTGAGTATGCAGTTGGAATGTTCCGCTCGGAATCAACGCTGAATACCTTTACGAAGTAGTTTTCAGACGGGCTACCCGGCAAAAAGTACACAGTCATCTCACTTAAGAAAGATATTACAACTAGACAGGTAACCACTCGAAGCAAAAATTGGGTTACAGCCCCAGGAGCTAAAGGAATGTTGAATTTCATGTTCTTTTAAGTGTTATTTTAACCTTTGTTTAACGGAATCTTATCAAAAGAAAAAACGAATGCGGTCTACCCAAAGACAGAGAAGACTGCTGCGGGTGAATCCCTTCTTTTTGTTGTAAGCGTAAGATTATCGTAGGATTAAGGAATGTAGCAGACCTCGATCGCCATTGATTTTATCGTGAATATAGAATAAAAAAATATTTACTGAGAAGTAAATTATCTCTCTCCCAAAATGAAGCTGAAACCCTTACTAGGGTTGAGTCTAGTTCTAAATTCGCTCGATGTCTTCCAGAAAAACTCGGCTTCAGGAAGCCGAGATCCTTCAGTACCGAGGATTTCTGTAATCAAAGAGGATTACTGATCGATCGAGAGTGACCACTATGAGGTGAAATAACAGGCGAGTCGAGTGGTTCGCCGCCATTTGTTAACCTAGACTCCCCCCAGCGAGATCAAAATATTTTATTGTCCAAGTCAATTAGCTGTCAGTCAATTGCTGATTTCCCAAGTTTTTGCTGCTTTACTTATTTTTCGTACCTGCGCGGCGTGTAAACCCAAACATCTCCATATTTGCGGGGAATAATCCGAGTTTGACTCGAACCGACAATCACTAAAGTTCTCATGTCAGCGTCTTGCGGCTGGAATTCGCCGAGGGTACAAACGCGCACAGATTGGCCTGGGCGGCCGAGGTTTCGCCCTAGGATGACAGGGGTTTTAGCATCGCGACTTTGCAACAAAATCTCGATCGCCCTAGAGAGTTGCCAAATCCGCTGTTTCGAGATCGGATTGTAAAATGCGATCGCGAAATCTGCGATCGCAGCGGCCGCAATCCGCTGTTCAATGACCTCCCAAGGCTTGAGAATATCCGAAAGCGAAATCACGCAAAAATCGTGTCCGAGGGGTGCTCCGATCGCAGCAGCGGCCGCCTGCATGGCTGAAATGCCCGGTGCTACCCGAATATCGATGCCTTGCCATTCGGGTTTGGCATCAAAGTCCATTGCCTCAAACACCGCTGCAGCCATCGCAAAAATACCCGGATCTCCCGACGAAACCACGGCGACAGATTTTCCTGATGCTGCTAAATCTAGGGCAAAACGGGCGCGATCGATCTCTTCGCGGTTGTCGGAATCGTGCCGCTTTTGCCCTTCCCGCAGGGTTCCGGCTAAGTCGAGATAGAACTTGTAACCCACCCAATCCGTGGCTTCGCGCAGGATTTCCTTAACTTCCGGGGACATCCAGGGCGCGCCTCCGGGGCCGGTACCGACGATCGCCAGTTTGCCGCGGCTAATGCCGATCGCCCTAGCATCAAAGGGTTGGGCGGCCAGGGCGATCGCGCAATTCAGGGATAAAGTGCGATCGGGCTCGATTAAGTGACTGTTGGCACCGGCTGCTGTCAGGGCAATTTGTGCGGCCTGATTTTCGATGAATTCAATTGAGTCTAATTCGACAAGTTCGGAGAGATTGAAAAAGCGGACGGGGACTTTAAAATATTGTGAAACTGCTTCAAGTGCCGGATTTCCCATCTCCTCTTTTAATGCAAAAAATCCAGCTACGGAAGCTGCTGCTAAACCTGCATTTTCTAAGACTTGCTGCACTAATGAAACCGCTATTTCCGGCTCACTATTCGATATTTTTGTGAGGGCAACTGCCGCAATTTTCGGATGGTAAACTAAACAATCGGGCGTTGGCGCAATTGCTTTTTCGGTGACGCGGATGGTCGATCGGGCGTCGGGGGCGATCGGCAAATTGCTCTCGGAAAGCCAGCTTGCAGCCCCTTCTAGGCGTACTTTTGCCCCGGCGAGCAAATTTGAAATAAAAGTCTTCGCGTCCTCTGGATTCGCTAAATAATAGCCTTGGGGAGGACTCAGCAGCGCGGTGCGAAACCGGATATCTCCCGTGGTGGTAATTGCAGGTTGTACGCCGAGGGCTGCTGCAATCTCTCTGGCCAAATCATTAACGCCGTGCAAACCGCCCAGCAGCGGTACGACGGCGCTTCCGTCTTCTGCGACGGCTAAAACTGGCGGTTCGGCGCGTTTGTCTGACAGCAGCGGGGCGAGGGTACGGATGATAATTCCGGCGGCGCAGATGGCGATGATTGGGGTTTCTGTGGCAAACAATTCCCGCAATGTTTCGCCGAAGTTGCTAAAGTTGATGTCTGTGTCGGAAGTGCGATCGATTAAACCGTAAATCTGGGAACCGGCGAAATGTGCGGAGATTTTTTTGGCGATCGGCTGGCTGTTTAGACCTAAGATAACAATTGCGGGAGGAACTCGATTCACGGTTGTAAATATGGCTGTGTTTGGATTGGTTTGATTATTTTAATCGGTGCTTACTTTAATAAGACATAGTTGATGAACCGCGAAGGCGCGAAGTAAGAGAAAGCAGAAGTTTATTTTTTTTGTTCTGTCTGTCAGTGGCACAGGCAAGATGCCTGTGCATTTCTGCGATTAGTTTATCATTAAAAGAAGCAAATATTTCGAGGTTGGGCTGTGAAACGCATTGTCTTAATTGCAGGGTTTGAATCTTTTAATGCTGATTTGTACCGGAAAGCTGCCGAGTTGGCTGTTTCTGGGTGTCAGGGATTGGAAGTGCGGGTTTTTAGCGATCGCGCCCTCGTAGACGAGCCCGACGCTGTAGCAGCCGCCCTCTCTAATGCTGATGTGTTTTTCGGGAGTTTGCTGTTTGATTACGATGCGGTAATGTGGCTGCGAGAAAGGGTGCAGAATATTCCGATTCGCCTGGTTTTTGAGTCGGCTTTGGAATTGATGAGTCTTACTCAAATCGGTGCTTTTAAAATTGGCGACAAGCCGAAGGGAATGCCGAAGCCTGTTAAGTTTATTCTGGATAAGTTCAGCAATGGGCGAGAAGAAGATAAGCTGGCTGGTTATATCAGCTTTTTGAAGGTGGGGCCGAAATTATTAAAATATGTGCCGGTGCAAAAAGTGCAGGATTTGCGAAACTGGCTGATTATTTATGGTTACTGGAATGCGGGCGGGGCGGATAATGTTGTCTCAATGTTTTGGATTATTGCCGAAAAGTATTTGGGGCTGAAGGTGGCAGAAATTCCGCCGCCTGTGGAAACTCCCAATATGGGTTTATTGCATCCCGATTATAATGGTTATTTTGAATCGCCTCGGCAATATTTGGAATGGTATCTGAGTCATCAAAGTGCTAGGGGCGGGCAAGATGCCCGTTCCACAAAAGAGGCTAGACATCTTGATAGAAATACTTATAACGGGCAAGATGCCCGTTCCACAAAATTTGGAACCAATTGGTTCCCAAATTCATATCAAGTAAAATCCCCTGTTGTGGGCATCTTGCTTTACCGCAAACACGTTATCACCAAGCAGCCTTATATTCCTCAATTGATTCGCTATTTTGAAGATGCGGGAATTGTGCCTTTGCCGATTTTTATCAATGGCGTTGAGGGCCATGTAGCGGTGCGGGATTGGATGACGACTGCTGATGAAACGGCGCGCCGAAAACAAGGCAATATTGAAACTCTTTCGCTTTCTAAAGATGCTGTGGAAGTTGATGCGATTGTTTCTACTATTGGCTTTCCTTTGGTTGGCGGACCTGCTGGTTCGATGGAGGGCGGACGGCAGGTGGAAGTTGCTAAGCGCATTTTAACTGCTAAAAATGTACCTTATTTTGTGTCGGCACCTCTGCTGATTCAGGATATCCATTCTTGGACTCGTCAGGGGATTGGGGGTTTGCAAAGTGTGGTATTGTATGCTTTGCCTGAGTTGGATGGCGCGATCGATCCTGTTCCTCTGGGCGGTTTGGTGGGTGAGGATATTTATCTGGTGCCCGATCGCGCGAAACGCCTGACAAGTAGAATTAACAATTGGGTGAAGTTGCGCCAAACTCCGCCATCTGAAAGGAAAATTGCGATTATTCTCTACGGGTTTCCTCCCGGTTACGGTGCGGCGGGTACGGCTGCTTTATTAAATGTACCGAAATCGCTGCTAAATTTCCTGCACAAACTTCAAGCAGCAGGTTATACAGTTGGAGAAATTCCGGCTGACGGTGAGGAGTTAATTCGCAGGGTGAAAGAGGCGGATGATGCTGCAACCGCAGATGGGGGCGGATTAACGCGGATGAACGCAGATACGGAGGGAATTTACGGCAATACTGTTAATGTTAAAACTCTGGAGAAGTGGCTGGGGTATTTGTCAACAAGTCGTATTGAAAAACAGTGGAAATCTCTGACTGGTACTGGGATTAAGACAGAGGGCGACGAGTTCCAAATAGGTGGCATTCAACTGGGGAATGTTTGGATCGGTTTGCAGCCGCCGCTGGGAATTTCGGGCGATCCGATGCGCTTAATGTTCGATCGCGATTTGACGCCTCACCCTCAATATGCTGCTTTTTACAAGTGGCTGCAAAATGATTTGCAAGCTGATGCTGTGGTTCATTTCGGAATGCACGGCACTGTTGAATGGTTGCCCGGTTCTCCTCTGGGAAATACTGGCTATTCTTGGTCGGATATTTTGTTGGGAAGTTTGCCGAATCTTTATATCTATGCTGCGAACAATCCCTCGGAATCGATGTTGGCAAAACGGCGCGGTTACGGTGTTTTGATTTCTCACAATGTGCCACCCTACGGCCGCGCTGGCTTGTACAAGGAATTGATGGCTTTGCGGGATTTGATTGCGGAATATCGAGAAGATACTGCAAAAAATTATGTGCTGAAAGAGGCTATTTGTAAGAAAGTTTTAGATAGCGGTTTGGAGGCTGATTGTCCGTTTGATGAGGCTCGCAAGTTGGGTATGGCTTTTAGTTTGGAAACTGTGGGAATGTTCAGTGCTGAGGCTTTTAACCGCTATTTGGTGAAGCTTTACGAGTATTTGCAGGTGGTGGAATGTCGCTTGTTTTCTTCTGGTCTGCACGTTCTCGGAGAACCCCCTAATTCTGAGGAAATGACCTCTTATCTTGAGGCTTATTTTGGGGATAGGTTATCACAGGAACAGTTGCAAGAACTGGTTTTTGAAGAAAATGAACCGCAGAGGCGCCGAGGGCGCAGAGAGGAAGAGAAAGAGGGGTTTGATGGGGTTTTTGAGGAGGGTTTGTTGGTGCGGAATTTGTTGTTGCAAACGACGGATGAGTTGACTAATCTTTTGCGGGGTTTGAATGGGGAATATATTCTGCCTGCACCGGGTGGGGATTTGTTGCGGGATGGGGCTGGGGTGTTGCCAACTGGCAGGAATATTCACGCTTTAGACCCTTATCGGATGCCTTCTCCGGCTGCTTATGAAAGGGGGCGCGAAATTGCTCGGAAAATTATTGAGAAGCACGTTGAGGAACATGGGAATTATCCTGAGACTGTGGCGGTGATGTTGTGGGGTTTGGATGCGATTAAAACGCGGGGCGAATCTATTGGAATTCTGCTGGAATTGGTGGGGGCTGAACCTCTTAAAGAAGGTACTGGCCGCATTGTTCGCTATGAGTTAAAACCGTTAGCTGATGTCGGTCATCCCCGGATTGATGTGTTGGGAAATCTTTCGGGGATTTTTCGTGATAGCTTTGTGAATATTATTGAGTTGTTGGATGATTTGTTTGTGCGGGCGGCGGAGGCTGATGAACCGGAATCGGAGAATTTTATTCGCAAACACGCTTTGATTTTGCAAGCACAAGGCGTGCAGAATTATTCGGCAAGGTTGTTTTCTAATCCGGCTGGGGATTTTGGTTCTTTGGTTAACGATAGGGTTGTTGATGGTAGTTGGGAATCGGGGGATGAGTTGGGGAAAACTTGGGAAACTCGCAATGTTTTTAGTTACGGGAGGAAGGATAAGGGGGAAGCGAGACCGGAGGTTTTGACTCAGTTGTTGCAAGGGTGCGATCGCATAATTCAAGAAATTGATTCTGTTGAATACGGTTTGACTGATATTCAAGAGTATTATGCGAATACTGGCGGTTTGAAGAAAGCCGCAGAAAAGCAGCGCGGCAAAAAGGTTAACACGAGTTTTGTAGAAAGTTTTTCTCAGGATACCACTCCGCGCAATTTAGAAGATTTGCTGCGCTTGGAATATCGAACTAAGTTGCTAAATCCTAAGTGGGCTAACGCGATGGTCAATCAAGGTTCTGGCGGCGCTTATGAAATTTCGCAGCGGATGACGGCATTAATTGGTTGGGGTGGAACGGCTGATTTTACTGATAGTTGGGTTTACGATCAGGCTGCTGATACTTATGCTTTGGATGAGGAGATGGCGCGGAAGTTGCGCGAGGCAAATCCTGAAGCTTTTCGCAATATTGTCGGCAGAATGTTGGAGGCTAACGGGCGGGGTTTTTGGCTGCCGGATGCGGATAAGTTGCAGCAGTTGCGCGAGTTGTACGAGTTGACTGATGAGAAAATTGAAGGGGTGACAGTGTAGTTTTTTTAGTCTAAATATTTAGGGGCGGGCTAGAAGCCCACCCCACAATAGTTTCCAATTTTTTCAGGTGCAAGTTAGAGTCGCGGCTATTAAATACCCCGATCGCCCTGCGGTTTTGCTACTGGAACTGACGGTTTATTGT
The DNA here is from genome assembly GCF_036701295.1 of Microcoleus harperi Pol14_C6. Lineage (NCBI taxonomy): Bacteria > Bacillati > Cyanobacteriota > Cyanophyceae > Oscillatoriales > Microcoleaceae > Microcoleus > Microcoleus harperi. The sequence continues at coordinate 23,618 of NZ_JAUBQN010000034.1, forward strand.
TGGGAGAATTAAAAGCTCGATCGACCATATCTCCAAAGGGAACAAACTGCGGTGCAGACGATTGAGCTCCGGTTCTGAACGTTGTAACTGGCCCGCTGCCGTCTTGGGCAAAATTAATCAATCTCGTTAAAGCTTCACCGGGATTTTTAGCATTTCGCTTGTCTAAGGTGAACAGCAGATTTTGAGAGTTGCAGCGCCCCTGTCCGTTCACGTAACAAACTACGGGCAAGTTATTAACAATTCCTGTTGTTAACTGCAAGCTGCTCAATCTTCCGCCATTCTGGGCAACAGCTTTTGTCAATCTATTGGAAACAATTTGGCAGCGCTGCCAAGGTGTATATTCGCGGCCGAACTCGGTAGATTTCCAAAGAATCATCGGATCTGTCGTGACATTTCCTCGCCGTGCAATTGTGACAAAATTTCGGCCGGAAGTAACGCACTGAAATGTTGTTCTAGTGCTATTCCAAGGGTTGCTGGTAGCTGCTTGCACTTGGCTTGCAAAGGCGACAGTACCGGCGAAAACTAAAGCGGATGCTAATAAAGGTGCAGTCAATTTCATAATAACTCCTGCCGCTAAGGCAGTTAAATTTATGTAGGAAGTCATAGTTGTAGGGACAGGGCAGTGTCGTGTCCCTACCTATTCAGATTCTGCTGGTTGGCTGTCGCACCCGGATATTTTTCAAATATTAAATTAGGTTAGTGGCACATCATATCTGTAGGTACCTGGCACTGCCGTGTCGTTGTTTCAAAACTTGGGAACGCGGCTTTAGGGAGACGGCAGTCCCGTGTCCTTGTTTTAAAACTTCCAGGCCACCGCGGCACAAGTTTCCTAGATAGTCTTTTTAGCTACATTCTGCAAAGCCAGGAGAGTCAACAATGGTAAGTAAAACTACAAAGACAGCTCCGAAATTGGCTGGCAAATAACTTTTTATGAAACCTCGAATCATTGTTTGCGGGTTGGGCCACACGGGACACAAGATTTTTTGTTTGTTGAGACAGCAAGGAGCGATCGCGATCGGTATTAGCGATCGCCCAATTCGCGGCGAAACTTCTGATGTGGTTGTCGGCAATTTGCAAGCAGCTTCTACCTTGTTGGCGGCTGGCATTCAAAAAGCTCACACTTTAGTAATTGCAGCAGACGATGATGCTGTGAATTTGGCAATTTTGATGCAAGCGAGGATTCTCAATCCTCAGATTCGCATCATCAACAGATTGTTCAATACTAGCTTGGGCGACAGAATTGACCACACTTTGCCCGATCACGCTTCCATGAGCGTTTCATCGTTGGCGGCTCCGGTTTTTGCTTTTGCGGCTCTCGGAAGTCAGGCGATCGGACAGTTGCGTTTGTTCGATCGCACTTGGCCGATTCACGAAGAATATATCGATGAAACACATTCTTGGAAAAATCGAAAACTGAGCGATTTGTGGGACGATCGCTCGCGAATGTTGATTTATTATCTCCCGGCTGCTAACAAAACTGATTTAGTATCGGCGGTGCTTGCCGATCGGCAGTGTCAGCAGGGCGATCGGCTAATTGTTGCCACTCAGCCGACTATCCGCAGCCCCCAAAAAACTTTCACTCAAAAACTGCTCAAAACCTTAACTAACCTGCGCCGATTTCAGCAGCACAGCCAAGCAGCAGTAATTGTTGTACTGACACTGCTGTCAATGATTGCCGTTGCTACTGCTACCTATATTTGTGTTGAGGATAATATCTCAATTGTCGATTCTCTCTATTTTTCAGTAGGGATGATTACCGGAGCCGGAGGCTATGAAAAAGTGGCAGAACAAGCTCCTGAAAGCATTAAACTATTTACAGTTGTCATGATGTTAGTTGGAGCCGGAATCATCGGCATCTGCTACGCACTGCTCAACGATTATGTATTGGGAACTCGGTTTACCGAATATTGGGATGTGGCGCGAGTTCCGCAGCGCAATCATTACATTATCTGCGGGCTCGGAGGAATAGGTATCCAAATTGCTAAAGAACTGCACACTAACGGTTACGATATTGTGGTAATCGAGCAAGATCCGAACTGCCGATTTCTGAGTACGGCTCGCTCAATGAAAATTCCGGTAATTCAGGGAAGTGCCAGTTTGCCCGCAACTTTGGAAGCTGCTAATGTTAAGCAAGCGGCAGCACTTTTGGCGGTAACTAGCAGCGATATGTCTAATGTCGAAATTGCCTTGAGCGCTAAAGGATTGGCACCAAAACTATCAGTTATTGTCCGCAACCAAGATCCACATTTTGCTTTGATGGTGCAGCAAGTTTTTGAGTTTGAAGGAGTTTTGAACCCGACGGAATTGGCGGCTCCTGCTTTCGCGGCGGCGGCAATTGGAGGCAGAATTTTGGGCAACGGGATGACTGCTGATAGTCTCTGGGTTTGCTTGGCCACATTGATTACGCCAAACCATCCTTTCTGTGGCCACCGTATTCAAGATGCTGCTAAGTCTGCGGATTTTGTCCCTCTTTATGTGGAAACTAAGTGTCAAACTCTCCACGGCTGGGATTTACTGAATTGTTGTTTGACTATGGGGGATGTTTTGTATTTGACTATGCCGGCGAATCGGTTGGAGCAACTGTGGAGAACGACCTCGGAATTAATTAAAACTTAATGGTTTTACGCGGAATCTATGTTGCCGATCGCTCAATTGCAACTACAAACCTGATAAAATGGGCCCTGTATAGTAAATAGGACTTACGGCTAATCCTCAGAAATCCGGTTTCTTAGGCCAAGTTCTAGTATAAATAACCAACAGAGTCTCAATTAGTTACGGTTTAGAATGAGAAAATTTTTAGCATTATGTGTGTTTGGGCTGATAATGGCGATCGCCTCTGTAGCTGTCGCCGCTCAACCTTTGTTTCTCGCTTATCCTCCAGCCAACCACAAAACTACAGCCGATCGCATCTTTTTAATCGGCACAGCGCCCGCACCGGGACAAGTGTTAGTAAATGGCAACCAAATTTCTCGCACCGCATCCGGGCATTTCGCCCCGACTTTTCCGCTGCAACTCGGCGAAAATCTCTTTACATTGCGTTACGAAAATCAGGAAGTCAAAATTAAGGTGACGCGCGAGTCTAATCAGCCGGAAGCCCCTGTAGGATTGGCTTTTGCTAAAGATTCCCTGACGCCGAAAGTCGATGTTGCGAGTTTGCCGGGAGAATATATTTGCTTTGGGGCGATCGCACCTGCGAATGCTCAAGTTTCGGTAAAATTGGCGGGCGTTACTATTCCTTTAAAAGCGCGATCGCAAGTCGAATTACCCGACAACGCATCTGTACTGTTAGACGCAAATTCCCCCATCAAAAAAGGCGGCAGCCAACAGTATCAAGGTTGTGCTAAAACTCCCCCCACCCCACCCTTGGCAACGGGGAGCAATGAGTCTAAATCTTCCCTACCAAAGGCTGAAAAAGTTGATTTAGGAGTGCCTGTATTTGAGCTAACAATGAACGATCGAACTATCAGCCAGCAGGGTACTGGCAAGATTTCTATTCTTTCTCCGGCTGACTTAGAAATAGCCGAAGTAACAGCAGATCCTGGTGTCGCCAGAACCGGGGCGAGTACAGATTTTTCTCGGATGACACCGCTGCCGAAGGGAACGCGAGCAACAATTATCGGCCGCGAGGGAGAATGGATTCGACTCGATTACGGTGCTTGGATTAAAGCATCGGAAGTGCGAATTGTCCAGGATTCAGTGCCTCCCAGATCGATTATTCGCAGCGCCAGTTCGCGTCAAGTTTCCGGCTGGACAGAGGTCTTATTTCCCTTAGAAATACCCGTCCCAGTCACTGTGCAAGAAGGAGAACGCACCTTCACTTTAACGCTGTACAATACCACCGCTCAAACTGACATTATTCGCGTTTCTGAGGACCCCGTAATTTCACGTTTGGAATGGGAACAAATCTCGCCGCTGCAAGTAAAATACACTTTTAATCTCAAATCTACCCAGCAGTGGGGTTACAAGCTGAGATACGACGGTACAACTTTAGTGCTGTCTTTAAAACACCCGCCCGCGAATACAAGCATGATGCCGATTTCGACAGAAAAACCGCTGTCGGGAATTAAGATTCTCATCGATCCGGGACACGGCGGGCCGGAGGATGGAGGCGCTGTAAGTCCAGTGGGGATTAGAGAAAAAACAGTAGCTTTAACGGTGTCGAAATTGGTGCAAGAGGAATTGGTAAATCGGGGCGCGAATGTGGTAATGACGCGGGTAGAAGATGTCGATTTGGATTTGCCGCCGAGGGTGGAAATGATTCAAAAAGAAGAACCTGCGATCGCAATTTCAATTCACTACAATGCTTTGCCGGATAACGGCGATGCCATTAAGACTAAAGGCGTCGCCGCTTTCTGGTTTCACCCGCAAGCGCACAGTTTGGCAATGTTTTTGCACAATTATTTAATTGCCAAGTTAAACCGTCCGAGCTATGGTGTATTCTGGAACAACTTAGCCATGACTCGTCCTGCAGTTACTCCATCTGTTTTAATGGAATTGGGATTTTTGATTAATCCCGAAGAGTTTGAATGGATTGTGAATCCGACAGAACAAAAGAAATTAGCTGAGGCGATCGCCCAAGGTGTTACCGAATGGTTTGCCTCGGTCAAATAATAGTTAGTAGTAACGACTGAAGTTTTTTTCTCAAAAATCATAGTCAGGACTTCAGATCTGCCAATCCAAGGAAATGAAATAATGCTAATTTTTACTCAATCAAAAGCCTTTTTTATTGCAGCCGTCGTTGCAAGTCTTAGCTTCTCACTTTACAGTTTTCCTGTTTTCGGCAAACAGCAAAGTCTTTCTCCCGCAAAAGCCGAATCTTTAAAAAAGCAAACTCAATGCTCGTTTATTACAGGTGAAGGTGGCGCTGTTAACATTCGCAAAGGCCCAGGCACTAAGTACGCGGTTGTTGCTAAATTGAAAAGAGGAGACGGAGTTAGGGCTGTCAGCAGACAAGGTAATTGGGTGAAGATTGCGGCCAGATTTTCGGGTAATCCTCCTAATGAAACTTTGACAATCCTTGACGGTTGGGTGAACAATCAATTTATTAATGGCTGTTCCGAAGACCAATTTGACAGGTGGCGGAAATAGGGAACTGGGTTTGTAGTAAGGACTTCACTCCTCAGTTTATATCGGGAATAAAAACCTCACTACAAACCACACCGGGAGATTTTTAAAAGTGGTACAAAAAAGAGGATCGCCCTGATTCATTGTTGCATTCTCAACCAGCTAAACACTTGTTCGGCGGTGATATTCAGGGGAATCATTTCGGGTACAGGAAGGACATGGCTACCTTCGCAGAATTGCGGTTGTTGGTTGGGCAAAAACGCTAAAATCGATCGAACGTCTGGATCGATTAGCTACCCCAACTGACAATTATGTTGCAGACAGTGAATAATTTTTATAGTTACGCGATTTGAGCTTTGCTGTGGCGACAGGATTTCGATCGCCCAATACGGTGCAATTCGCACATAATCCACTGGTTTCGCCACTGTCATCAAATTGAATCTGTTCCCATAATAGTAGCGCAATATCTGGAACAATCTATCGACCGTCAAAGGTACACCGCAACTCTGAAAACGCATAAGCTATCTTTGGAGTTTCCGTCACCTGATTAATTTCGTTGCAGGCTTTGGATTGCAATCGGCTGTGCTTTATTTGGGGCAGCGGTTTTTGGATAATTTCCTCTTCAATGTATTCGCTGGCAGGTTTAGTTTCTGGCAGTTTCATAAATTCTTCCAGGGTGAGACGCCCAGTTGCGATTGTCATAAATAAATTCCTCGATTATACCTATCTTCAGTGTAAGAAAAAAAATATTTATCTTGCCTAAAAACGGTGTTAAATAGCCTAATTTTCCGGAACAATCTGCTGTTTAAATTCAAACAAATTACGATTTGTAGGGTCATAAAAAGCCCGCAACCAATGCACGTTTGGAGAACCAAAAGTTTCAACCCTAGTAAAATTTTTCATTCTCGGTAGTTGAGTCTCATCGGTAAAATGGGGTAAAGGTTTATCGATGCGGAAATAGTGAGTATCGCCGTGGACGAATACAACCTGCCCTGGGAAATTGCCTGTTTCTGTTTCCAAAGTTGCGATGAAACCGTTATAGCCACTTCTTCTTTTGTCCGTCGGATCGAGTTCAAATCCCGGATTGGCCTGTGCCACTAATATAATTGCTTTGCTGTTGCTGCGTTTTGCTTTAGCAAAACATTCTTTGATCCAGGCTAAGTTAGCTGAATTGCGATCGGCATATTCTGCATCTGCTTCGGGAGTGCGACCAAAATTGTTGTTGCTTCCCGGCATATTAATCGCCAAAAACACAACTCCATGATAAATCCAGCGAACATTTTCGCGGAATTTAGCAAACTGCGGGTTTTCACTTTGACGAGTGAGAGTTAAGGTGCGCTTTCCCAAACTTTGATTACCCTGGTTGAAGATTTCCCGCAGTTTAGCGAGTCTTTCTACTGGATCGTAACTGCCGTTATTTGAACGGTGGCAATCCGTCCATTCATTGTCACCATAGGCAAAAATAAACGGTATCTCAAAATTGTCAAATAACTGCTTGCGACTGACAAAAGTTGCATCATCACAGACACTAGAACCGTTTTTAATGTCGCCGTCGTGGACTACAAACGCTGCGGGCGATCGATTGATATCTGCAATCAAATTCGGAAATTTTGCTTCCTGTTCGGCACTGTAGGGCAAATCGCCAATTAAGGCAAATTCAAAAGGCTGTGAAGCGAAGCTATCCCGAAGGGAATCGCCCGAAGTTTGAGCGTAAGTGAAAACCCCAAAACCCGTAATTGCTATAAAAATAATAAAGGCAAGAATTAGATAGTTTTTTTTCATGTTGTGAGCATTAAGTAAATTAATTATGATACCATATGAGCCGACAAATTACTCTAAAAAATCATGAATTTTCGTCGGTTGCTCTCGATAATTGCTATGCTTTCGCTCGCAGGCTGCAATATCCAAACGCCACAAACTAACACACAGCCTACAGAAAGTCGATCGCCAATTGCAGCCCCTGTTCCCGCCGAACCAAAGTCTGAGATCGAAGAAGCAAAACTAATTGCTGTCGGCGACATCATGATGCACAGTACCCAAACGCGATCGGGCTACGACGCAAAAAAGAAAACATACAATTTTGACACTTTCTTCGCACCAGTTAAAAGTATCCTGTCAACAGGCGATTGGGTGATCGGAAATCTCGAAACACCTTTAGCGGGCGAAGATGCGGGCGGATATACGGGATATCCGCTATTTAACGCACCGGCTGAATTAGCGGATGCTGCTAATTCAGCCGGATTTAATATCTTGACAACCGCGAACAATCATGCTTTAGACCGGGGAGAAAAAGGAGTAATTAGGACGATCGCCAATCTGAGCGATCGCAAAATTGCCTCAACAGGAACAGCCACATCAGCCGCCGAGGCTTCACGCACTTTAATCAGCACCAAAAACAACATTTCATTAGCCCTGCTAGCCTACACCTACGGCACCAACGGCATTCCCATACCCAAAGGCAAAGACTACTTAGTTTCGCTAATAGACGAAAAAAAGATAGTCAAAGACATTGCTAAAGCCCGAAAACAAGGAGCAGATATTATCGCAATTTCCCTGCATTTTGGCAATGAATATGAGCGACAGCCAAACAGCCAACAAAAACAATTAGTGGAAAACCTATTAAAAGCTGGTGCAGACATCATTCTCGGCAGCCATCCCCACGTCGTCCAACCTTACAAAATTTTTAACTTTCCCGGAAAAAATGGCAAAAGTCGCAAAGCTGTAGCAATTTATTCAATGGGAAACTTCATTTCCGGTCAGAATAAAAAATATACAGACGTAGGCGTAATTTTGCAAGTAAATATTCGCAAAATATTTCCCCAAAAAACTACAGAAATTACCAGCATCAAAACCATTCCGACTTGGGTACACCGCTATACTCAGAACAATAAAACCAACTATCGCGTTTTGCCCTTAGAAACAACGGTCACCCAGAAAAAAGATGCACTGCTAGCAAGTTCGCAGTATCCAGTTTTAGCAAAATACTTGCAGGATATGAACAATCATCTTAACTCTTTGAATAGTCCGAAAAACTCCCAATAATTTGGCATTGAGAATTGGGAATTCGGCATTAGTTATTAGAATAGAAGGCCTAGCCGAGCGATTTGTATTGCCAGGCAGTGTCCATTGTTAAGGTAACAGCTTAAGCTAGGGAAGCATTTGTCAATCAGCAATTATGGTCAGAATTTACTCAAGTTTTTGGTAGAAAACTTAGATTTGGGCGATCGAACAATCATGCCCAATCTTCAGCAAATAAATTTACCTAAGCTTGGATATCCTTTCCAATCAGTGCGAAATTGGCAGCAGAATACTGCGTCATATTAACTCCGCTAGCATCGAATTGTAAAATCGAATCAACAGTCAATACTCAACTATCATTCAGTTTTTCGAGTAACAGTTAACAGTCAACAGTCAACAATAATTCCGGTGCAACCGGAATTGAGATAAATTGACCCCTGGTAAGCTTTAGAAGCAATCATGTATCCAACGGAAGAGGGTGTAGTGGAGTAGAGCGACTTTTCTTTTTGTGATTGTATTCTTCCGATACGCCAAGATAATCTGATGGTTGATATCTGCCGAAGATCTCAGCGAAAATGTTAGGCAGTTTTCGATAAGGAGAAACACCCATATCTTTAAGCATGATGTCAATATATTGTTGAAAGCGAGTGTTAATCGCACAGGATCGCGAAGGTTCAAATTGAATATTGGCGCGTTTCCACTCGCGGATATATTCAATACTTTTTTCCATATTTTCGCAGGAAGGTAACTCAAGTTCACCACGCAAGTAAGCACACAGCCACTGTGTGGCAATTTCGACTGCTGGCACGTGCATATATCCATGATTGAACCCGGCAAAGGCAATGCCAGGAATGCGAGGATGAAGCAAGTGGCGATATAACTGCACGCCATCGGGTTCGGTTTCCAACATTTTTCGATATTTATCAGGCAAAAATGGAAAAACCGGCGTTTGCGAACCCAAAGATAGAACGACTAAATCGCATGGAATCTCGCAACCATTTTTCAACTTTACTGATTCTCGTGAAAAACCCGATAATTCTGTACGGTGGGGCGAGATTTTTCCTTCTGCAATAAACGGATAGTAATTTTCAGGGGCAACCGCTGTGGCTGAACGTAAATCAGGCAAGAGTTTGTGATCTGGTTGTACAGCTTTGATGCGACGCTGGGCCTCTCGATCTTTTCCAGAAACATTTCGCTGAACTTGAAAGCGGAAGATGGATGCAATCAAATCCCAAAAAGCTGAAACAATGAAACCAAGGCGATTGTGCAGGAAACGTTCAATGGCGGTTGGATGTGCCCAACTTGTCATCATCACTGTTCCAAAACGGCTGAATAATGCGTAGGTAAAATGTACCCCCAAAATCCGTTCTGGCACAAGCCAGCGCGGTGTACGAAATACATGATTTACTTGTGCGCCTTGTTTGGCTGCGAAAGTTGCCATGTCCAAAGCGCTTTTTCCGAAGCCAACGATTACAACTCGTTGATTATCGAATATATCAAGCGTGTGGACATCCCGTTCAGTGATGATTTTCCCGCCGAAATCTTCTATACCTGGAAATTCAGGTTGATACTTTCCTTCTGTATATTGCCCAACTGAGATAACGACGTATCCAAATAATTCTTCGTAAACTCTATCCTGGTTTTTATATTTTAATAGCCAGCCATCTTCTGTTTCTTTGAGATCCATAACTTCATGATTTAACCGCACATCAAGATTTAAATGGTTGACCGCTTGCTCCAAATAATTCAGGATTTGTTCTCCGGTGGGATGTAAATCAGGGGTGAATGGCCAGGGAAAATCAGATAAATGATACTGTTCCCTGATATTTTGCAGGTGTACGTTTGGGTATGCAAGTGCCCATACTCCGCCAACCTGTTCGCATTTCTCGAAAACAACTGCTGCGAAACCATTTTTATTGAGAATATGGGCTGTCGTAATGCCTGATATTCCCGCCCCAATAATGGCAATTGGCATACCGCTTTTGTATTGCATATATTTGAGTCTCCTTATTTGGTATGGGTATTAGAATAATTTTACTGAGGCAGTGACCAGCAACCGGAAAGCCTTGCACTGAGAAAATTTTTAATTGATCGCTCTCAAAAAGATAGAGGCGCTGTCACCCCGTCAAATTAGCGATCTTAAACCTAACTGCTGATAGTAGTTTAAGTGGTTATAGACTAAGGGGGAGAGCAATTCTTACAGTCTGGCTGCTACAGCCTCAGTGGAGGCGAGCTGCCACATTCCGATCGCCCCAAGGATTTAACTAATAACTAATAACTAATAACTGCTTAATTAACCAAGCGATCGTCCCTTCCACATCAGCAGCCTGCTCACCATAGGGAATCGGCAGCCGCTGCACTATCACAACCAGAATTTCCAGTTCCCTAGCAGTAGAAATTTTAGCATAATTAGCACTGCCGGCGCTGTTTTTTCTAAAAATTGTATCAATTTGATATTTTAATAGTAATTGTTGCTGGTCTTTCAATAAAAAACGCCCCCCTTGCTAATAACAATTTACCGTTAGGTACAGCAATATTTAGTGCCGGAGGAGCGATCGCCCGCATCAAAAACCACATAGTCACTGAGGTAGGGTGCGTCAGGGAAAACGATATTACTCGAAATCAGGGCGCGGCACTGCCGTTTCGCTACAAATCGGGCGATCGTTACATCCGATCCGGTTGATTTTACCCGTTACCCTAAATTAGGAAACCCCTGTGCCGTTTCCCTACCATTAACCGGGCAATCGTTATACACGATCGCGCGATCGCGCAGAACTCTGCAAGATTCTGATGCAGATATTCTGTATAATTCTCACAGTGAGGACAAACTATTCTTGACGCTAAAATACGAGCGTCGAAAGTAAATTTGTCCCTCTATTGGAGTACAAGTTTCCACCTTGACTCCAGGCAAGTCTAATCGATAGCCTAAATAAAAATTTATCACTCTCACTGTATTGATTGCTATATTTTACGCCATAAACTCACGAGATCCTTTCCTTCAGCCTCCTGCCTCAAAACTCTAATTACTAGCTTGACTACAAAAGTGAGATTCTCCCTACATACCTTCGGGTTCGGACGCGATCGGGCGATCGACAAAACTGCTGTAGGGAAACCGCACTACCGTTTCCAGCGGGCGTTGCTGATTTACGGGATGAAAGGCTAAATATGCCAGTCATAGAAACCAGTATCGACAAAGCTTGGAGATTTTAAACTGATCTTTTTCATACCCTGATTAAGCAACGCCCCGTTTCCTGACTACCGTGTCCTCACCCGCTTTTTTAAATGTGCATAAATTTTCAGTAAATACCGATCTATACACTCCCCAAACCAAAAGTTAAAATATAGCCAATAAAAAATAGCTCCTCCTAGCTGTTTTTTTGGCCAGCTAAATATCAGGGAGTGCATTTACGTGTCAATAAATAAAACGCTCAAAGGCAGAGCCACTACACCTGCCGCAGGTTTTACAATGATAGAGCTATTGATAATTATTTTAATCATAGGAATATTTAGTGCGATCGTCGCCCCCTCTTGGCTAATGTTCATCAACAACCACCGTTTAAAGACATCGCTCGATCGAGCTTACTGGGCAATGGAACTTGCCCACAGCAACGCCAAACGATCCAAAATTTCATGGCAAGCCAGCTTCAAAGAAGTAGGAGAAAATGTACAAATAGCCGTTCACCCAGCCGACATTTCCCCAGCTCAAGTACCAGCCAGCCAATGGAAAAACCTAGAACCGCAAATTAAAATAGATACAGATGAAACCACAGTGCTCCAAGTAAATGAAAACAACGAGCAAAAAACAAACGGCACAATCCGGCGCGTCATGTTCAACCACAGAGGTTGCCCCGTATCTCGAAGCGACCATGACTGCACGCTAACGAGTATAAGAGCCAAAGGAACCCTAACGCTATATCATCCCAACTTAAGAAACAGCCAACGCTGCATCATCATCTCCACTCTTTTAGGACATAAACGCACCTCCAAAAGACAATCAACACCCAACGAAAACAAAAGATATTGTTACTGACAAGGCGATGGCGGGCCACCCCGCCAGCTACGATTATTTTGGGAGTAGGAAAACGGCATTGCCATGTCCTCAATAGCCGTGTTGTCGATCGTTATATTCGATGTCAATTCCTGACGCCACATCTCAGATATAATCAACTACTTCTTACTGGGCGCAATCTTCTCAATAGAAATCAGCGCCTCCATCACCGACTCCACAATCGGCGCCGCCACCGTACCCCCCGAACCGTCCTTCGGCTCGTCAATCACCGCCAAAACCACATACCGAGGTGCCTCCACAGGCATGATCCCCACAAAGCTAGTAATAATTGCCTTGTCAGAATAACCCCCACCAGCCTTAGCTTTTTGAGCCGTACCCGTTTTTCCAGCAATCCGATACCCAGGAATTTGTGCAGCTTTCCCCGTACCACCATCAACCACAGTTTCCATCATTTCTAACACCTGCTTAGTAGTTTCCGGCGAAAAAACTTGCTTCGGAACCGGCCTCGGAAGCTTCCAATAAGCTTCACCGTCCCTATCAAAAAGTCCCCGCACAACGTGAGGAGTCACCAACTTGCCACCGTTAGCCAAAGCGCCGTTAAGCTGCACCAACTGCATCGGAGTAATCGAAAAACCTTGCCCAAAAGCCGTAGTAGCAACTTCCACCGGAGAGTTAATAAATTGCTCTCGATTTTTAAGCTGACTGGTTACTTCAAAAGGCAAATCACTCCCTGCCGTTTGTCCGAGTCCGAGTTTTTCTAAAGCTTGATAGTAAAGAGAAGCTTTCATACTTCTCATTACGTGCACCATCCCCACATTGCTAGAATGTTTCAAAATCTCCGTAACAGTGGAAGGGCCGCGCGCGCCTGCGACTTTGTAATCGGAATTTTGGATAGTCCAGCCATCCATGTAAATCCTGCCTTCGTCCTTAAAAACAGTATTAGGTTTCACCGCACCCGCTTCCAGAGCGATCGCCACATTAATCGCTTTAAAAGTCGAACCAGGCTCATAAACATCAGTTACAGCCCAATTTTTATAGCGCGACAAATCGAAATTAAAATATTGATTCGGGTCATAAGAAGGTTCCGCTACAACAGACAGCAATTCCCCGTTACGGGCATCCATCACAATCACCGTGCCCCGCTTCGCATCGTGTTGCTTCATTTTTTCCTTAAGCGCATTTCGGGCAGCCCGCTGCAAGCGACTGTCGATCGTCAATTGCAATTTCAAGTCATCAAGCTGCACAAATCCAGCCGTCAGCCGATCGGGAACCCAATTCCCATTGCTCGACCTGCTAAACTGAATCGACGGCATCGATCGTTCCAACAAATTCTGCTGGCTGTATTCCACCCCAGCTTGTCCCTTCCGTTCCCCGTCCACATAACCGAGGATATCCGCCGCCAACTCCTGCTGCGGGTAAAAACGCTGCTGCTGCCGCAGCAACTCCAAGCCATCGACCAGACTGTCTTTAATTTGCATCTGAGCGACACGATCGGCAACCTCTTGAGGCAGAGACTCCGCAATTGTAATACCGCTTTCAGCAAGATTAAACCTGCGTATCAATTCAGTTTCCGACGTAGTGCCCGGACTCAGTTCGATCGCCAGCATCGGAGCCAATTTAGCAGCTATTTCCGCCTTCGAGTGGTTAAACAACTTCGGGTGAGCGTAGAGCGTGTACACCTGTCTGTCGATCGCCAAAACATTCCCTGCGCGGTCAATTATCGGGCGTCTCGGTACAAACGGCTTCGTTTTGAGAGTTTGCTGCTGCTCGGCCTGTTTACGCAGCGCCGGAGCTCGCGTCACCTGCAAATAAAACAAATTCACAGCCAGCCCCAGGCCCCCCAGCATCAACACCGCCCACACGGCCCACAAACGGAACTTGCTGCGCTTTAAACGCTCCACCGGTCGCCCCCAAGATGCAGCCGTCTGTTGTGGCGATCGGCCGAAACTGCCCGAAGATTTAGGTTTGGCTGGTTTTTCCCACCCAGTGCGAGCGCCCGCCTGTTTTGTGCGTTTGAAATTCGGCGATCTGTAGCGGTCAAAACGGGGGTCGTAGCTCATGGCATTAAAAATTCAATAGCAAGTTAGAGCGTTTTAGAATTTATAATTTATAACTTAAATCTTAAAAGATAAAATTTACAACTTGGGAATGAGCAGGGTTGGGCTCACACCTACAGTTGGATTCTGTTTTTTTAAGGGGTCTTATTATTTTTAATCTGTAACTTCCGGCTGAAAGCAGAAAATCGATCGCCACTTGCAAAAAAGTCAAAAAGGAAATTAGATCCTGGAATTTTCAGGCCCTCGGACACTCAGGCCCTCGGGCGCTCTCCGCTTTGACACAGGTTTAATAGCCCAGCGGTGTTTCCACACCGGCTCCCTTCTTGAGAGCGGGTTCAGAATTTGGTACCGCGACGGGCGATCGAGTTTCAGGGGCCGGCTGCAAGAAAATCGTGTCCCCAGGATTCTGCGGAGCCAAACCGGTTTCTGGATTTTGGGCTTCTTTAGCCAGTTGGTGTTTCAAGACTTCACTAGAAGCACTCAATTGCTGTTCCCGGAGGCGCAGAGTTTCCAGTTTTTGATACTCCTGACTCCAGCGCTGCTCGCCGTAAACAGTCAAGCCGTAGAGACTCAGAGCACCGCCCAAAAGCATAACTGCTACCACTGAGGAGGCGCGCTGTGCCTGCAGGAGCGATCGCAACCACACTGGCTGCTGCTGGCGTTCGGGCAAGACTTTGATCACCGATGCGGACGATCGAGCCTGAGCCTGTTGGTCGGCTGGCGAGTAGTTGGGCAATACCGGTCCTGTCTTCGCTCGCCTAGCTCGGGCAATAGAAGTAACTTTGCTTTTGGCTGCGCCAGCAGCGGGCTTGCGGGTCGATCGGGAGCGGGGAGAATCGGGGGATCTGATAGCAGCGGTCATAGAGTTCACCAATACGTAAAGTGGGGTAGCTTCAGCTTGATTGAGGTTAAGAGTTTTTTGTCTTCCAGATCGCCAGTGGTAGCGATCTGCGTTCGATCGGTTATCCTTACCAAAGATACCTCACAAGCCAACCAACCCATCCTACCACTGCTCTCTTTGACTTCAGGATTTGCCAAAAAAAAGAAATCTTTGCTGGTTAGCGATAATCTATGTGAAATTTATGAATAAATGCAGTATTGTAATCAACGAGCGAATCGTTGAGCTATTCGTGCCAGCATTGTTTCTCAAGTAAACTATTCCCTTCCTTGCGATGGGTTTTCAATGTTAAGGAGTTTTTATGAACAAGGGATTAATTCGTTTGACTTTGGTAGTGGGCTTGGCAGTAGCCCTCGGCGCCTGCGGCGGTGAGACCACCACCCCCAGCTCTAGCCCCACTCCAGGTGGCACTACTACTACTACTCCTCCTGCTTCTTCTCCAGCAGTTAAGGAAACTCCAAAGGCTACTCCAGGGGCTGGTGCAACTACTACCCCTGCTCCTAAAAAGACTCCCTAACTAGGGCGATCCGAGAGTGTTTGCCCAACGAGCCTAGCCTCCAGGTGAAAAATCGTTCGCTCCTCGCATTTTTTCATCTCATAGGTCTAGGTCTCAAGTTGGGTGTTAGTTTTAGTCTGATGCTTTTACTAAAGTTCAGTACGTCCCCTTAGTGCTGCAAAGTCCGCTGATTCGCTGCGTTACAAGAGCGTTCATTTTCAAGTAGAAAATTTGACTCCCGGCCTGCTCGTTTTAAAACTCAAGTCTGTGACAGGATGTTTGAGGACATTGCCAGTGGTGCTGCCTCAACTGAATATCAACCGGAGGACCTCGCCGACTCGACGCAAATTTTGCACTGTCGATCGAGTATCACTTTCCTTCCCCGCCGCTGTTCCCACAGACGAGAAAAAAGCAAGCTAAGGCTTGGATGATCGAAGACTGGCTCGATGACAGCATCCGCATGGCTACTCGATTTGTTGACTACGAGTTTCGCCCCGGTGCGGGCAAGCAAATCGACCCGTTTGTTTTGAGGCAGTTTAGTGATTCAATTGGCGCAGCTCCAGTTCGGTATTAACCCTGCCTCAGCAAAACTCACTCCAGTTGCGCCTGAGTGCTGCTTTAAACCTATTGCACCGTCGCTGGTAGGATGGTGCTAGTTTTGTAGGTGATGCCTTGAGCATGGCAGATATTGCTTGCTGGTGTCGCCATACTGAGTCCTTTAGCTGTGATTCCTCAATACCGACCGAGTTAAGCATCCTTCGCTGTTTGAGTGTATTGCCCAAATTCACGGGCTTTGTGGACCAACTCAGCCTCCGGGATGTGAAAGTCTACCGATCGGGCGATCGTTCCTGTATAAAAATTCCAGGTAAACTATTAACTCCTGCCCAACACTTAGAGGGTTGACCTTCCTGCAGTGGCAAATCGACAATAGTTGGAAAAATTTTAATATCACATATTAAATAAAAAGTCAATCGTAGTAGGGAAAAAATATAAATTTTTCAATTTGTTTTAATATTTCTATACTTAGATGTTAGCAGTCAAACCCCAGCTCCGCCGCCGGTAAGGCAACAGCCTGCTGTGCGTGCAAGGGCGCACGCTGGATATACAGCAGGCAAGATCGTGCTAATCAGTGGTAGGATCAGCGATCAAAAATGTATCGAAATGTAAAGTGCAGCGCCACTCTAGGTTTTGAAAGCCATTTAGTTAAAAGATTGAGGTAAGTAGTTTTATGCCCGCGACCGTCCCCTTTGAACAGATTGACCGCATTGTTTGGAATCAGCACCACGATCCATTTGAAGTGCTAGGCCCTCACGCGATCGAAGAAAATGGCAAAAAAGTCTGGGTCGTCCGAGCTTATCTGCCGAATGCGGATGCAGTATCCGTAGTTGTGCCGGAGGCCCGGGCCGAATACCCGATGAAATCAGAGCATCACCCTCACTTTTTTGAATGTACGATCGACACCCCAGAACTAGCAAACTATCAATTGCGGCTCAAAGAAGGGGAACACGAGCGCTTCATCTACGATCCCTACGCCTTTCGATCGCCCAAACTCACAGAATTCGACCAGCATCTATTCTCAGAAGGCAATCACCACCGCATTTATGAAAAACTCGGAGCGCACCTCACCGAGGTAGGCGGCATCACAGGAGTATATTTTGCCGTTTGGGCTCCGAATGCTCGCAATGTCTCTGTTTTAGGAGATTTCAACTATTGGGACGGCCGCAAACATCAAATGCGGAAATCGCAAAACGGCATCTGGGAATTATTTATTCCGGGACTATCTGTGGGAACTTCCTACAAATACGAAGTCAAAAACCAAGACGGACATCCCTACGAAAAGTCCGATCCTTACGGTTTCCAGCAAGAAGTGCGGCCGAAAACAGCATCAATTGTCACGAACTTAGACACCTACACTTGGCACGACAGCGCTTGGATCGAAAAGCGGCGGCACACAGACCCACTGACGCAGCCGATTTCGGTTTACGAATGCCACCTCGGTTCTTGGCTGCACGCCGCTACTGACGAACCCGCCGTGCTACCAAATGGGGAAATAGAATCCCCCGTGCAGGTTTCGGAACTCAATCCCGGGGCGCGCTTTCTGACTTACCGGGAATTAGCCGATCGGCTGATACCCTACGTCAAAGATTTGGGATTCACTCACATCGAAATGCTGCCCATCGCCGAACATCCTTTCGACGGTTCTTGGGGCTATCAAGTCACCGGCTATTTTGCCCCAACTTCCCGCTACGGCAAACCTGAAGATTTCATGTATTTTGTTGACCAGTGCCACGCCAACGGCATTGGCGTACTTGTGGACTGGGTACCGGGACATTTCCCCAAAGACGGTCACGGCTTGGCTTTCTTTGACGGAACTCACTTGTACGAACACGCCGACCCTCGCAAGGGCGAACACAAAGAGTGGGGAACCCTAGTATTTAACTACGGGCGCAACGAAGTGCGGAATTTCCTAGTATCAAACGCTCTGTTCTGGTTTGACAAGTACCACATCGACGGGATTCGCGTAGATGCCGTAGCCTCGATGCTTTATTTGGATTACTGCCGCGAACCTGGAGAATGGCTGACCAACCAGTACGGGGGTCGGGAAAATATCGAGGCGGCAGATTTTCTACGACAGGCGAATCACGTCATTTTTAGCTATTTCCCAGGTGCGCTGTCGATCGCCGAAGAATCTACCTCTTGGCCGATGGTATCTTGGCCGACCTATGTAGGGGGTTTGGGTTTCAACCTGAAGTGGAACATGGGTTGGATGCACGATATGCTCGACTATTACCACATGGACCCGTGGTTCCGCCAGTTCCACCAGAACAACATAACTTTCAGTATGTGGTACAACCACAGCGAGAATTTCATGCTGGCTTTGTCCCACGATGAGGTAGTCCACGGCAAAGCCCACATCATCGGGAAAATGCCAGGGGACGAATGGCAAAAGTTTGCAAACGTGCGGTGTTTGTTTACTTTTATGTTTGCTCATCCCGGAAAGAAAACGATCTTTATGGGGATGGAGTTCGGCCAGTGGCAAGAGTGGAACGTTTGGGGGGATTTGGAGTGGCGTTTGCTGCAATTCGATCCGCACCAAAAGTTGAAACTATTTTTTAAGGATTTGAACAATTTGTACCGCAGCGAAACGGCACTTTACAGTCAAGATTTTGCTGAGGATGGGTTTGAGTGGATTGATTGCAGCGACAACCGACACAGCGTCGTGGCTTTTGTGCGCCGAGAGAAGGATGGCGACGAATTTGTGGTGACGGTGTGCAATTTTACGCCCCAGCCACACTCTCACTATCGCGTAGGAGTGCCGGAACCAGGTTTCTATACGGAGTTGTTTAACAGCGACGCGCGGGAGTACGGTGGCAGCAATATGGGGAATTTGGGGGGCAAGTGGACTGAGGAGTGGTGGTTCCACAACAGTGCTTATTCGATCGACTTGTGTTTGCCACCTTTGGGGGTGTTGATTTTAAAGCTCGATCGGGCAAAAACAACAGCCAAATCTCAAGAGTTTTAAGTTGTGAGTCGTGATAGTTTTGAGTTAAGAAGAATCAAAACTTTATTAAACCTAAAAGTTTGAGGGTATTCAGAAATCCGGTTTCTCCAAGAAATCGGTTTTTTTTTGTTTTGTTGTGATGAATATCTGGACAGGGTAACAACCCACATTCCGCACCCTCCACTGTCACAATCGGTTTTTGCGGAATTTTGTGAACCACAATGGTCATTTTTTATACATATAAGTGGGAAATTGGACTGGCGCTTGCCAGTTCAATTTCGCCAAACTCCAAAAATTCGTAGTGTGACAGTTCAGGGTGCGGAATGTGGGTAACAAACCCGTCAAAAGACCTACTGATGGCGGAGCGTTGCATAATAGCGGGAGGATTTTGATTTTTTTTGTAGGTTTGCCCATGCTCCCGAAGGCGTGTAGTTTCACAGCAGGCGGGACGCTTCACCCATACTCCCCACAAGAATTATCCTCCAATTGTGCCAAGCCGAATCAATGATAATTAGGCGCTATAAACTACCATTTTTTCAGATGTGTATCAGGGCTATATTCTTGATTACATCTATGTTCTGACGGGGTTATCATCCAGTGAATTGCGTAAATCATCTTCTTGTTTAAGTTGTATTAATTACCAATGCCAATTTTTAATGCTCTATTTTTAATTTCGAGTATCGGAAGCCCCAAGATTATAAGAAACTTTCGACGGTTCAACTGTTACTACTTCGGAAATAGATTGTTCTGCCGCTACCTCTAAAGTTGGCAGTGGTAGATGCTTCATTTCCCAAACTTTTAGCAAAATTAGATATTCATAAAAAGCTTGCAGCGTGCACCAAGCCAATCCCGCTTGGCCGTCAAGAAATCCGCCCAGTAAAATATACATATAGAAAAAGCGCACCACAGGCCGCAAAGGCAAGCGCAAAGAAAAATCTTTCAAAGCGCGGCGCCTTTCCACCTCCGACGCGCCAAACAATAAATCCCACCAATTTACTTGACCAGCTTCTAGTTGACGGAGAGTTTCAGCAGCCTCGTCAGTCGAGTAGCGGTTGTGCTTTTCAATCCAGCGGGAAAGACCTTTGCTGCAAGTATAGTGAGGGTAAGTTTCCTTCAAAAAGTGAGTGGGCCCGTTGCAGACTTCCCGTTCAGTGTGACCGTAGTCAGTAAACCAAACTTGGTCTTTGCGAAAGAGACGCATTTGATAGCGGGGATATTGAGTGCTGCGGCGAATCCAGCGCTCCATAAATATTACTTTTTCAGCTACGTAATAGCCGATATATTCTTGACTTTCGATCGCCTTTAAGCATTCAGCAAACAGTGCAGCCGTCATCCGCTCGTCAGCTTCGAGGATGTAAACCCATTCGTACTTGCACGGGACTTCTTGGAGCATCCAAGTCCGCTGGCGTCCGTGAGTTTCAAAGCGGTGCTGCACTGTTTGCACGGCATAGTTCTGAACAATCTCAAGGGTGCGATCGGTGCTGAAAGAATCAACTACAATGATATCGTCACAAAGCAGCGCCGATTCAATGCAAGCGGCGATATCAATCTCTTCGTTGTAAGTCAGAATATAAATTGAGAACATTCCCAGCTTTCAGTAAGGGCAAACTATTAGGTAAACAAACTATTTCTCAGGGATGTCTCGACCAGCACGATCCCTGCCCGCGCTGGTCAATTTTTGCGGCGGCCGAACCGCAGAATTCCCATACTTCTCAATCCCGTCCAACCAACAGTAATGTAGCCTATCGCTAACAGCAAACTGGTGATTCCCGTCTGCAAACTCGAATTTCTCGATCGAGTTCTTAACTCTTTCTCTTTTTGTTGCTTGCGGGTGCGAATCTCGTTGCGAGCTTGAGTGGGAAGTTCTTGAGCTTGCTGTTCCAGGAACTGATCGAGGGCTTTCGGGTCATTTTTCGACTCCTCAAGCACAGCTTTCAATTCCTTGGGAACATCTGGACTCTTGAGTGCTTGTTGCAGCTTCCCATTGTCTTCCAGCAGCGTGGCTATCTGGGCGCGACGCTGGCTTTTGAGCTGTTCTACCTGAGCTTTAAATTGAGGGCTTTTAAGTTGTGCCTCAAGTTGACCTTCCGCTTGTCCCGCTTCTCGATCGACTTGAGCCAGAGCATCCTTGAGTTCCAAACGAGTATTGTTGAGGTGAACGGGAACCAGAGATAGGTAGACTAGACCTAACAAGCTGGAAATCAACAGCGCCCAAAATCGCAAGTCCAGCCAAACCTTGCGTCGCTCAAGAGAGACTCCACTGCTGCTGTCAACCCAAAAGCCAGTCATCAGGAGGGCGATACCCATCAAAGGAATCATGCCCCTGTCAACTATCTGAGTTGCTGCAGCCAACTGCCAGCCTCGATTGAGAAGGTCTGAAGTTTCTCCCGGCAGCGACAGAACAATGCAGTCAAGCAAAGCAGAGAGAATCAAGATAATCCCGACTACTTTTAGAGTTCGAGCAGCTACTGAAGAAAATTGACGGCTATTACTTGCTTTCATAATTCGTGTTAGATAATTCTACACCGTTAGATTAAAGGGGGTAGTTGGGTGGATTTTGTTGAACGAGTTTTAAGCTATTTTCCACCAAAATAGCTGCTTCGGATACCGACCTCGACTTTCTTCTGGGTTTTCACAGGCTGCGGCTGCGAGCTAAAAGGTGTAGTTTCTGCACAGCTATATAGAGTTGGACACAGGAGGCTGTGCGCTTCTGGGTTGGCTGTAAAGCTTGGTCAAGATGGCGCACCGAAACAGCAGCAAGCAACTGCTGGCTTCTTCTATAGTCTGACGAATCCAGCGTAAAGATGAGCTCTGCACGCTTAGGTTCCAGCTTTTAACTAGCTTTCACTCGCGCGGCCGTGCCAGAAATAATAGACACAGGAGGAGCGCGTTGCGTTGGGTTTAACCCCCTAGGGCTCCCACTACCCGATCGCCTGCCCCAGGCGGTGGAACTCTCATCCCTTGTCTTATAGTAATTGATATAAGAGAGGGCGGGAATAAATAATTGTTTACCAACATTTTTAACCTCTAATTACCAACAGCAGGATACGGCAGTCACAAATACACGACTAGCGTTTCTTTTCTTAGTAATTCTGTTTGCCATATCAGCTTCAGGACAGGTGATTTTTACTTATCATTATTGCTTAATAGTCACACGTTACTAATCACTTTTTCCTCCTTGGTCACTATTAATTATTGCCAGTTTGAAGAATTTATTATTCAATAGTAAAAGTGCAAATCTTCACATTTTTTGGTAGGATAATTGTGATCGCTGTTCAAATTTGGTGGTAATGACTGCAATGATTTCTGATGTTTACACGTTGAGGGAACTTGAAAGATCGATCGCATCCGCTCCGGACAAGTGGCGTCCGATCGTGTTTACTAACGGCTGCTTCGATATCCTGCACTGTGGCCACGTCCGCTATTTGCAGGCGGCAAAAAAATTGGGGCGATCGCTCGTGGTGGGCTTGAATAGTGACGCCAGCGTGCAAGCTATCAAACCGCAGCAGCCGGGATTGCCACCCCGCCCGATCGTACCGGAAAACCAGCGAGCCGAAGTGTTAGCCGCCCTCAAACCAGTAGACGCCGTAGTAATTTTTTCCGAGATTACAGCAACTAAACTGATAAATATCCTGAAGCCTGATATATACGTTAAAGGAGGCGACTATCAAGTCGAAACTCTGCCGGAAGCACCGGCAGTTATCGCCGGAGGTGGCAAGATTTCCTTGATCGAAATAGAAGTTCCGAGTTCTACCAGTGCGATCGTCAAACGCATTTTACAATTAGGTACTTAACCCTTGATCGCAAATAGCAAGCAGTGAGCTAAACTCAGAAGTTGCCCCATCAAAAAAAACGCTTGGTACGCGCGGCGAAGCTATCCCGTAGGGAATCGCTCGTACAACTTCATCCCAATTCCTAAGCAGGAGAGAATTTCAATGGAACTCACAAGCAATAACACGATCGCGGAAATCCTACAAAGACACAAAGCAGAGTTACTAGCAGACTGGCTCAAAGAACTGCAAAATACCGGGCTGCGGCGGGACGACTTGATGAGAGCCAAAGAATTGCGCTCCGAGTGTCAAGAGTTCCTGCAATTGCTCCACATAGCAGTCGGGAACGGTAACTTTAGCGACATCCAGACACCCGAATGGGAAAATATGCGGGTGCTGCTAGCAGAAGTTTCGCGATCGCGCGTTCAGAGAGGCTTTACTCCCTCAGAGATAGCGAGTTTCATTTTATGCTTCAAAAAGCCATTGTTCGATCGGCTTTGTCATGAACTGACAGAAAACCGCGACGCACTTGTCGAACAACTTTGGCTTTCCACCAGTTTATTAGACCAGCTCGGCCTTTGGGTGACAGAAATTTTTCTCAAAGCTCGCGAAGAAGTCATTGAACGCCAGCAGCAAGAAATGCTCGAATTGTCAACACCCGTAGTCAAACTTTGGCAAGGCATTCTCGCTTTACCCATGATCGGGACTCTCGACAGTGCCCGCACTCAAATAGTAATGGAAACTCTGTTGCAAGAAATCATGGAAACAGGCTCAGAATTTGCGATTTTAGACATTACAGGTGTGCCGACTGTTGACACTTTAGTTGCTCAACATTTATTAAAAACTGTCGCCGCCGCCCGTTTAATGGGTACTGAGTGCATCATCAGCGGCATTCGCCCGCAAATAGCTCAAACCATAGTTCATTTGGGAGTTGACTTGCAGGATATTCTGACAAAAGCGACT
Source organism: Microcoleus harperi Pol14_C6 (assembly GCF_036701295.1). Classification (NCBI taxonomy): domain Bacteria; kingdom Bacillati; phylum Cyanobacteriota; class Cyanophyceae; order Oscillatoriales; family Microcoleaceae; genus Microcoleus; species Microcoleus harperi. Next base: position 47,395 of record NZ_JAUBQN010000034.1, read on the forward strand.
TTAGCAGATGCTTTTAAAGTCGCTTTGCAACGCCAAGGTTTAACTATAAAAAATCTTAAAGAGGAAAGATAAACATATTGCATGTCTGACAGTAAATCTTAAGTAAAACTTAACAAATAGGTGAATTTGTGGAACGAATACCAATTCTTCAAATGGGAGAATTTTTGCTAGTAACAATTCAAGTAGATATGCACGATCGCTTAGCAATGACGCTGCAAGATGACCTGACGAACCGCATCGTCAAAACAGGTGTTAAAGGTGTGTTAATTGAAATTTCTTCCCTCGAAATAGTTGATTCTTTTATCGGTCGCATTATCAACAATATCGCTAGTATGTCACGAATTTTAGATGCGGAGACAGTTGTAGTCGGGATGCAGCCAGCGGTTGCTATTACCCTCGTTGAGTTGGGGCTTTCCCTGACAGGAGTTCGCACAGCTTTAAGCGTTGAAAAGGGCATGATTTTGTTAAGAAAATCCTTGGGTTGGTCTCTTGACGAGCAAGGGTAAGCAGTCGATTAATTGTCCCCTGACCGAGGCACAGGCAGTCAAGAAACCTAATTTGTTTGTAGATACCTTGTTGACAAACAGAAGATTTCTTAGGAAAGGGCTTACGCACTCAAGGGGGTTAAATCAAGGGTTTAAGATTCCTGCACTATGTTCTCTTTTGAGAGAAAATCGTAGTAAGTGTGTAAGTCCTATTAGGAGAAACTAAGTTGACGAGTGTAAGTCCTATATTTTGTGGAGAAGTTCTATTTTGGTACAGTAGCCGCCATGTCAAAACGTGAGACACTAGAAATCCGATCGTCATCCGATATAGTCCACGTCCGACAGCAAGTGCGAACTTGGGCTGTAGCAATGGGATTCGGTTTATTAGACCAAACAAAAATCGTTACCGCAGCCAGCGAACTCGCCCGCAATACTGTAGAGTACGGCAAAGGGGGAACTGTAACTCTAGAAATGCTGCAATTAGGCACCCGCAAAGGGCTGCGGCTGATATTTGAAGACAAGGGGCCGGGAATTCCAGACATCGAATTGGCAATGACTGACGGTTATACTTCTAATCACGGTTTGGGTTTGGGGCTGAGTGGTTCCAAGCGGTTGATGCACGAATTTGAGATTGTTTCCAAAGTGGGTAAGGGGACTAGAATTGCGATCGTCCGCTGGCGCTGAAGAAGTAATACGATTTGAAAGTTGAGATTTTAGATTAAAGAATTGGGCATGAGTGAGAACGATCGGGGTTTGGAGGTTGCGTATAATTGTATTATTTTTTTAAATTGGTATAAAGAGCAACCAGCAAAGCCAAGAAGTGATTCTTGGAATCCCACACCATACCCGGAGAGGGTTGGCGTATGGAGGATTCCATTATGAGAACTGATAAAAAATGATAGATGCCGTAGCCCTGCCCGTAACAGAAGAAAGTCAAGTCGGAGAAGCGCGGCGAATCGCAGTCGCCCTCGCGACCGAAGTTGGATTTAACGAGACCGATCGCGGTAAAGTGGCAATTGTTACCACGGAAGCAGCAAAAAACCTGGTCAAACACGGTCGCGAAGGAGAACTTTTGCTGCGAACATTAAAAACAGCAACAGGATATAGCATTGAAATAGTAGCGCTAGACCGGGGCCAAGGGATGGCAAATGTCGCGCTGTGTATGCGGGACGGTTTTTCTACAGCGGGAAGCCCTGGAACTGGACTGGGGGCAATTAAACGCCTCTCTACTTTTTTTGATATTCATTCTGTACCAAAACTGGGGACAGCCTTATTAGCGCGGCTGGAACCGACCCAAAATAGCCGGGAAGCATCAGAAAACATCAATTACTTGGAATTTGGGGTTATCCACTTGCCGAAAGTAGGAGAGCAAATTTGCGGGGATTCGTGGGCGACAGAAAATCACCTTGACAAAAACCTGATTTTAGTTGCAGACGGGCTCGGATACGGGGATTTGGCGGAGGAAGCGTCTCGCGAAGCAGTGCGGGTATTTCAAGAAAACGCCAAACTCGGGCCGAAAGCAATTTTAGAGAAGGCGCACACTGCTTTAAAAAATACCAGAGGAGCGGCTGCGGCGATCGCCCAAATCGATCGTACCCAACAAACAATTTGTTTTGCCGGAATTGGCAACATCAGCGGTGTAGTTGTCACAGATAACCAAAGCCGCAGCATGGTTTCCTACAACGGCACAGTTGGACATATGATGCGAAAAGTAGCAGAATTTGTCTATCCTTGGTCGCAGCAGTCCCTACTCATCATGCACTCTGACGGTTTGGCGGCGCAGTGGAATTTAAACCGCTATCCGGGTTTAGCCTCCAGGCATCCTGCTTTAATCGCAGCCGTGCTCTACCGGGACTTCAAACGCACTCGCGATGACATGACAGTTATAGTAGCCAAGGTGAGAGAAGCAGCGTGAGTTACCCAATCCTGACGACGGAAGTCCGCTTTGAACAAGACATCGTACAAGTACGCCAAAGAGCTCGCCAAATTGCTAAAGGGCTGGGATTCGATTCCCAAGTACAAACCCGCATCGCCACAGCAGTTTCCGAAATTGCCCGCAATGCTTTCAAATATGCCGGCGGTGGCAAAGTAGAATTCATTGTGGAAGGGGACTCGCCCCAAATTTTTCGGACTCGGATTTCCGACACCGGGCCGGGAATTGCTGATTTACCGGCTGTGTTAAGCCCCAATTTTCGATCGCAAACCGGCGCGGGACTCGGTTTAGCAGCAGCCAAACGGTTGATGGACGAAGTGCAAATCGACTCGGCGCCCGATCGCGGAACGGCTGTACAATTAATTAAGCAGTTTTCCAAAAATATGTCTGCGCTGAGTGCGATCGAACTAAATCAATTAGTAGACAAACTAGCGCGCCAAATTCCCGAAGATCCCTATGCCGAAATTCAGCAGCAAAATCAAGAATTACTACGCACTTTAGACGAACTCCGCCAGCGTCAAGAAGAACTCGTACAATTAAATCAACAACTAGAAGATACCAATCGCGGAGTCCTGGCACTTTACGCTGAATTGAACGATAAGGCCGAATCTCTCCGGCGCGCCAGCGAACTCAAAACCAGCTTTCTCTCCAACATGAGCCACGAGTTTCGCACTCCGCTAACGGCAATTATGAGCCTTTCCGAAATATTGTTAAATCGCCTCGACGGAGAACTTTCAGACGAACAGGACAAGCAAGTAAATTACATTTACAAATCCGCCGAGTCTCTCGCAGAACTTGTCAACGACTCGTTAGATTTAGCCAAAGTGGAAGCCGGAAAACTAACTGTTCGCGTGGGTGATTTTGAAATCGAAGATTTGTTCAGCGCCCTGCGAGGAATGATGCGCCCCTTGCTTCCCCCAAACTCTGCCGTTTCTATAATTTTTGAAGATCCTCTAGAACTTCCCATCCTCACAACCGACGAGGGAAAAGTTTCTCAGATTTTGCGAAATCTGATTTCTAATGCCCTCAAATTTACCGAAGCAGGTGAAGTTCGAGTGGCTGCGGAAATGGGAGAGGAGGGAACAGTTACTTTTTCAGTAGCAGATACGGGCATCGGCATTCCCCCAGCCGATCAAAGGCGGATTTTTGAAGAATTTGTCCAACTCGAAAACCCCTTGCAGAAGGGCGTCAAAGGCACGGGATTGGGATTGTCTCTGTGCAAAAAACTGGCGGAATTTTTAGGGGGAAGTATTGAAATCACAAGTTCACCCGGAGTTGGTTCGACTTTTTTTGTCACACTGCCGATTCTGTATCCTGGAGAGGAAGAAAATCCTTTGGAAATGTCCGCTGGTAAGGCAGATGAAATACCGCACGCGATCGCAAATTCTCGCTCGCCAGTGCCCGATTCAGCAACAAAAGTTTTGATTGGGGAGGATGAAGATAGTTTTTCGGTATTTGCTGAAAGACTTGCTGGCCGAAATTCCTTGTACAGCGATATAAGTCGCCCACGGTGCTGAAAGTTGGGGTTCGGCAAAGCACAGCCGAACCCAATTTTTAGGGACATTATGATGCTGGGTCTGACTGAATTTGACGTTTGGGAAGAGTTGAAATGCGATGGGGCTACTTGTCCAATACCTGCGATGGTGAGGAATTCCAAACATTTTCGGTTACATCACTTTTTTGCTGTGCGGGATGCTAGGACTGTAAGATACAAAGTATTATGCCGATGGGAAGGGAAACGATATCAGGAATTTTAGCTTTTGAGGACTGAAGTCGGATGCTGCGAACCTAATTATATTTTTTCAGCGATTTTTATATGGTTCGTAAGATAGATAATTTATAGCAGGCAAAATTTATTTAATTTGCAACAGCATTTAACCTTTGTGCTGTAAAATGTAGCAGTTCTCAGTTGCCGACTATATAGTAGGGGCTTACCGAGAGCCTATTTTCGTGTCGGCGATCGGTTAAAATCCATGATAAATCTTGTTCTTAGCAAAGTCTCGATTAATAAAAAAATGCAACTGTAGGCGCGTAATCCAAACCATACAAAATAAGCAATTCCCAATTCCCAATTCTAAAAACTAAAATCTAAAATGGTATGACTTTCATTTCCCTTCAATATGGCCTGTTTCTGTTAGTTATGTTCGCGGCTTACTGGTTGGTTCCGCTGCGGTGGTGGCGGCTGTTCATCATGTTGGCGGGTAGTTTAATTTTTTACGCTTCGCTGCAAATTTGGTACATTCCTCTGCTGTTAGTCGGTGCTTTGTTTAATTATTGCTTGGCGATGGCGATTGGGGAACCTCTGGATTGGCGGATTGCTAATGAATCTTGGAACCGCCGCCGTTTGTTGCTGCTGTGGATAGGCATCTGCCTGAATGTGTTGCTGCTTCTAGGCTTTAAGTATGTGCCTTTTTTATTGAGTTCGATTGGCACTTTGTTCAATTGGCCTTTTGCTATCGACGGTGCTGACTGGGTAAAAAGTCACGTCATCGCACCTTTAGGATTGAGTTTCTTTTGCTTTGAGTGCATTGCTTATTTGATTGACGTGTACCGAGGCGCGCCTGCTGCTACTTCGCTGCTGCACTTTGCTGCTTACAAGTTGTTTTTTCCAAAACTGATTTCCGGCCCGATTACTCGGTATCACAACTTGATCTATCAACTGAAAACCCTGCAATTTCCGACGCCCGATCGCATTTCTGAGGGACTGTGGACGATCGCCTTTGGTGCAGTAAAAAAAGGTCTTTTCGCAGATAACTTGGGAATTTATGTCGATTTAAGTTTTACCAACTTGCAGCGGGCGGGTAGCGAGGATTTGTGGCTGGCGATTTTTGCTTACGGGCTGCAACTTTATCTCGATTTTAGTGGCTATGTTGACATGGCGCGCGGTACTGCTTTGCTGCTGGGTTGGTATTTACCGCCAAATTTTGATTTTCCTTATTTTAGTGCCAGCATAGCTGATTTTTGGCGGCGCTGGCACATGACTTTAGGCGATTGGCTACGCAATTATTTGTATTTTCCTTTGGGCGGTTCGCGAGTCGGTTTGTGGCGCACTTGTCTGAATTTGGCGATCGTCATGTTAATTGCGGGAATGTGGCACGGGGCAGCTTGGGGATTTATTGTGTGGGGGGGTTTACACGGTTTAGCTTTGGCGGTTCACAGGCTGACTGATGTGCTGTTTAAGCGGTTGCGGATCGAGTTTTTGTGGGAAAACCCGATCGGTATTGCGATCGGTTGGCTGTTGACTCAAGCGATGGTTTTTGGTAGTTGGATATTTTTCCGTCTTCCCGATTTAAAAGATTCTGGATGGGCGATTTCGCATTTGTGGGGACACACTGCTGACGTGCAGTTTGCTGAGAAAGTTTATGGCGAAGCTTTGGGTTTGGAAAGAGTGCATTTAACTTGGATGTTGGCGGCTTTGGCTGCGGCGATGCTGGGGAATTATGCGTTAAGCCGGGGTTTGAAATTAGAGTTAAATTGGCCCCTGAAATTGGTATTAGTGCCGCTTTGTTTGTATGCGGTTTGGGTGTTGGCTCCCGAAGGGGGTTTGCCTTATATTTATTTTGATTTTTAGGGTATTATTTAATTCGGCGTAAGGTGCGCCTAGCGCACCCTACAACCACATTGATGTGCGCCGCAGTAATTCCCCACTTTCGTTCGCAGTGTACATATTACAACTCACAGTCAACAGTCAACAATCATCTAGCTGATGCGCCCTACAACTGATAAGAACACCAGTCACTCCAGCTACCGACATAAAGTTTAGCATCGGGAATTCCGGCGATTTCTAAAGACAGTAAGTTAACGCAAGCAGTCACCCCGGAACCGCAATAAACAATAATTTCTTCGGCTTTTTCTAATTCCGTCCACCGCTGTTTTTGTTCGGATGCCGATCGCACTTTTCCAGTTTCATCCGTCACCCCTTGCCACGGATAGTTAACCGCACCCGGAATGTGACCTGCAATGGGGTCGATCGGCTCCCGCAAACCTTCATATCTCTCGCTTTCTCGCGAATCAACCAAAACCTTTCCGGGCAAGTCTTTACGCTCTTTTACCGCCTCAATATCTACCGCCAAATCCGGCTGCAAGTGAGCAACGAATTTACCCTCACGGGGTTCTGGCAAAATATTTGTTACCGGATAGCCCGCCGCTTTCCATGCGCTGAAACCGCCGTCTAACAAAGCGACTTTGCTGTGTCCCATATACCGCAGCAGCCACCACAAACGAGCCGCAAAAGCTAGCCGCGAATCGTCATAAGCTACGACTAAAGTTTCTTGTGAATTAATACCGATCGCGCTCAACTTCTCAGCTAATTCTTCAATATTGGGTAGGGGATGTCTACCGCCGTGTTGCCCCACTGAACTCGCGAGATCGCGGTTTAAATCTAAATAGAAAGCTCCCGGAATGTGACTTTCTTGATATTGTTTTTGTCCCAATTCAGGGTTGGCAAGGGAAAACCGACAGTCAATGATTACAACTTGCGGATTGTCGGTATTAGTGGCTAACCATTCAGGAGAAACGATTAAAGTGTTGTCAGTCATAATTATTCAAATCTCTATTTTAACATTATCTAGAAGGAGCTTTTTTCTCTGGTTCTGCTTTTTGGTCGGAAGGAGATTTCTTAGAATTGGCTTTCTCTGAAGCTCTATTTTCAGAATTGGATTTTTTAGGAGTTGCTTTTTCCGAAGTTTCTTTGGGCAAATTGGATTTTTTAGGAGTTGCTTTTTCCGAAGGTGATTTTTCGGCTGGTGCGGGAGTTGGAGTTGGCAGAGGGGGAGTTACTGCTGCTTCTTGAGCGTAAAGTAGATATTTCTGATACTCTATCACTTTTGCTTGAGCTAGTTGATGGTTGGGGCTAGATACTGGTACTCTTCTCATTAATGAAACCGCTTCTTGCCAGCTATCGGTAACTGTAGTCCAATCTTCCTTGGTTTTTGCCGATCGCCCTAATTCTGCTGCTTTGAGTGCGCTGTTAACGGCTTCTCGAAAAGTATCCGGTGCAGTTGCTAAATTTGCTGTTTCATCGGAATTATTCCCCGCAGTTGCTGCTGGCTGGTTCACAATTTTACCGACAAACGCCACCACGGCGATCGCCAACATACCCGTTACTAGCCCGACTACAATGAAAGTCGATCGCAGCCGATTCTCAAATGCAGCAAGTTCGGGCGGTTTTTCCTGCTCAAAATTGTTATCCATCTCTGTGCGATCGTCCATATTAGCAACAGCAGTATATGGCACAGATTCTCCCCCAAAGCTCTGTGGTTCAAAATTGCTGTTCTCCAAACTAAACTCTTGACTCCAACCAGCAGCAGTCTGACCGCTTTCTCGACCCTCAACCTTCACTTTGCGAATCGAATCCGGCTGCAAATTCGTCAGTTGGCTGCGGACAAAATCAACTAATGTATCTTCTATCGGTAGCTGTTCCGCCTCAAGAATTACATCCAAACAGTCGCCGTCGAGATTAGCGGAGGCTGTAATGCCTTCAGATTGCAACTGGCTATTTAGCGAAGATGCGATCGCAGTGGCGAGATTTCCCTGCTTGGCAAGTTCCTGAAAATTAAGCTCTGTCATAGCTGGACACCTGATAACGCAGAAGATAGAAGGTAGAAGGTAGAAAAAATGAAAAAGTCAGAAAGAGTTTTTTGGAGTTGAAAACACAATAACTGAAATTCAACAAATAGTATAATGTATCGTGGCAAATCCTAGCCCAAAGATGCAAATTATCACTCTCGCTAGCCCTGGCATCCCTTGAGAAAAGACTTCAGTCCTTTCTACAAACCGAACTCAGGTTTGCAGGACAGGCAAAAATCCTCTCCCTCGGTAGCCCAATACCGCTGCTTCAACCTGGTAATTGATACCGGGCGCGCAAGTCCCGATACCGTAACAGCCTTAAGTTGAACCGCAAGCATCGCCCCTAAAAGCGAGATCCGGCTGCAAAAAGCCTCGATCGCGCAGATGCGAGATGGGAAATTTTAGACGAAAAATTTGTGCGATCGCAGTGTCATCGGTGGGCAGCGAGTGATATCATCAGTTAGTCAATATTCAAGTTTTTATAGCAAATAACTCGATCGCACAATGGTAGCAATAGCAATTTTAGCGGCTGGACGCGGCACGCGCATGAAATCTGACTTGCCCAAAGTTCTACACGAATTGGGCGGTCGATCGCTAGTTGAGCGAGTCCTCCAAAGTTGTCAAGAAATTCAAATTACCAGGCGACTTGTCATCGTCGGTTATCGAGGCGAACTCGTTAAAGAATCGCTGATGAGAGGTCAAGAAATATCAGGGAAAAATTCTCAACTTCCTTCCCTAGAATTTGTTGAACAAACCGAACAATTAGGAACAGGTCACGCCATTCAACAATTGCTGCCTCACTTAGAGGGATTTCAAGGAGACTTGCTGGTCTTAAATGGAGATGTACCTTTGCTGAGGGCAGAAACTATAAAACAATTGATTGCCATTCATAAAAAGCACCAAAACTCTGCTACTTTATTGACAGCTAATTTGCCGAATCCTCAAGGATACGGGCGAGTATTTACCGACAGTCAAAACTTAGTCCAGCAAATTGTCGAAGACCGCGACTGCACACAAGCTCAAAAGCAAAATCACCGAATTAATGCAGGTGTTTACTGCTTTCACTGGCCGGATTTAGAGAAAATTTTGCCAGAATTGAAGGCAGACAATGACCAAAAAGAATATTACCTAACTGATACGGTAAATTTCCTCAATCCGGTAATGGCGGTGGATGTGGAAGATTATCAAGAAATATTGGGAATTAACGATCGCAAACATTTAGCCACAGCTTGCGATATTTTGCAAACGCGGGTAAAAGACAAGTGGATGACGGCGGGAGTGACGCTGCTAGATCCCAACAGCATTACGATCGACGATACGGTAGAGTTGCAGCCGGATGTGGTAATTGAACCGCAAACTCACTTGCGGGGAAACACTTCGATCGCCTCGGGGAGTCGCATCGGCCCCGGCAGTTTGATCGAAAACAGTCAAATTGCAGAAAATGTGACTGTGCTTTATTCGGTGGTTTCTGACAGTATGGTTGCTGAAAATTCGCGAATTGGTCCTTACGCACACTTGCGGGCACGCGCAGAAATTGGGGCGAACTGCCGCGTCGGCAATTTTGTAGAGTTGAAAAATACTCAAATAGGCGATCGAACTAATGTCGCTCACTTGTCTTATTTAGGCGACGCGACTTTGGGAGAAAAAGTCAACATCGGTGCTGGGACAATTACGGCAAATTATGATGGAAAAAACAAGCACAAAACTCAAATAGGCGATCGGAGTAAAACTGGTTCTAACACCGTGCTGGTTGCACCGATAACTTTGGGGGAAGATGTTACTGTAGCTGCGGGTTCTGTGGTAACAGAAGATGTATCGAAGGATTGTTTAGTAATTGCGCGTTCCCGGCAAGTTGTCAAACCAGGTTGGAAGTTGAAAGAACCTAAAAAGTGAACGCTTGTTCACTTTTTAGATGATGAGTTCCCCCCCACGAGTTTCGCAGTAAATACCAAATAAACCGGGTTTTTATAACGGAAGCGATGGCACTTTAGAAGAGATTTTGGTTAAAAACCCGGTTTCTGCGTAAGTCGGCAAACTTGAGAAATCGGGTTGATCGCGATCGGCTATTTTGTCTTATTTTTGCGCGTTTAGATAGTTGTTAATCGCTTTGGCAATTTTTTCTTGCTGGTAGAAGTTCATAGTGTTAGGCAGGGATATGCGAGATCCTCCACAAACTAACAGTCTGACTTGGTACCAAGTGTCATTTTGCATATCTTTGGTTCGATCGACTTCCACGCCATAAATCTCGCACAGAGAGTATTCAATTAATTTACGTGCAAACAAACCCTGCTGTTTAACGGTCAAAGTGTTTAAATTTCCATCAAAGCTGTAGGTTTCATTATTTCTCAAGACGATCACTGCGGCTGCTGCGAGCAAAAATATGCCTCCTGTCCATCCCAACCAGCGATCTTCTTGGCTTAAGCGCAGCAATCGATCTTTGGCATTTTTAACATAAAAATTAATGTCTGAAGCAACAGCGTCTTGGGTTCCCCAATTAGTCGAGTTAGCAGTGAAAGGAACATAGCCAACAGAAGTTAGAAGTACAACTCTGGTTTTATAGCCGCATCTTTGAACTTTAGCTCCCTGCAAAGAAGCAAGCTCAATTTCTTGGATTTTTGAACCCAGTAAATTCGATCGCACAATCTGGCAACTGCCTTGTTTTGCCTGCAATCGCTGGCAGCTCAGGGTTGCTTTATGATAATCAAAAGCCAGCCCGAACAGTCCAAAAGCCATGAATAAACAACTAGGCAACCAAAAATCAAATATGCTTTGAGTCTGAATTATTAATTCACTTGCTGTTTGCTTGATTATTTTCATTTATCTCGCCCTTAAATTCCAAAAGTGATGTTACAGATCGCCTTACTCACCCCGATTAGCCGAATTGTTAACTTATATATTATTTCAAGTCGTCCTCTGCCATGACCCCTTTTATTTTGGTAATAGGTTAGCACTAAAATTGCTGACCGACAACAAATGTCGCTAGTTTACCTGCAGCTGGATTTAAGATAGCTTTCCATGATTTAAAATAGATGAATCTTAAAAATATATTAATTATGTTATGGGGAATAAAACGTTAGCTTCGCGCTCCCTAGGAAAGTAATCACCCAGGTGAGTACAGCTTTACATTTTGTTACATTGTCAGGTTGATTTGCGCCTACCGAATTATTGTTAGTGATTAATTTGGGCGATTCTCCACAGGATAGCTACGATTCACGGACTGGCAGGGCAAATACATTGCTAAGGGTGCGACTATCGCTAATCGAGATATAGCTGCGAATCAAATCAGCAATTTTGTGTTGTTCTGTTACTGAATAGCTTCTTAAACAGATGATATCGCCCCCGAACATCCACAAATCAACATAATAGCTACGATTTCCATCGCTATCTCCCACTTCCTCTAATTCCACCGCAGAAATCTCGTGAGTTGAGCATTCGGTAACATCATGAAACCATACACCCCGTCGTTTAATGGTCATTTTGCTAAAAGTTTTATCAAAAATGTATGTTTCATCTATCGCGCCGTCCAACAAAGACAGCGAAAACAACAGAAATATTCCTCCCCCTATCCAATTTGATGCTAAAATAATCTGCAATAATCCAATGATGATGAAGGGACAAATTAATAGCAAGCCATCCCAGAAATTTGCAGTTTTAATTATTAGCTTAGTTGGGGTTTGCTTGAGGATTTTCATGAGCTTAATTGTTGTTGAATTTAAAAACAATGTAAATTACTTATCTATCCGCTGTAGGCAACTTTTAATGCACGGATTATTATTTGACATTGCTTTGGACGATCGCACTTTTGGTGTTGTAAACAGCCTTGACAGCATAAGCATCGCCCGGACGTACCTGTAAAGCTCTGTTAAAATTGATTAAAGCGGTTTGATAGTCTCCCTGTCCGTAGTAGATATAGCCGAGTTTCATCGATTGTTTGAAGTCATCTTTTTGAGCAACAGGAGCAGAATTAGGCTCAGCAACAGGTGCTGCGGCAACAGGAAATGACTCGAAAGCAGGAGATAACTCTTGATAGGGTGATGGAGAAGTGTTGAAATCCGAAGGAAAAGAAGAGGGCGATTGCTCGTTAGCCGCCTGCTCTACATTAGGCCCAGAGTCAGAGATTTTTACAAAATTTTTGCCATAAAATACTGAAGCAGTAATTCCTCCCAATACAAACATTAGCAATCCCGCACATTGAATTAAGAATGTTTTTCTAATTTTTTTATTGCTCCAATTTTTGATATAAAAAACCAATGAAGCCAAGGGGACAAGTAAGTAAAGCACTCCCCAAATAGTTTCCTCTCCAAAAGCTTGAACTAATCCCCAAAAATAGCCAACAAGACTTAAAACTAAACCTAGGATGAAAAATAAGGCGATCGCAATTCCAGGCATTTTCTATTTCTCCGATTGATGTATAGTTATTTTGCCAACTATAAAGGAGAGGATTTTATACCTGAAACTCTTTCCCCTGTTGGCTGTGTTAAAAATAGATTAGCGGTGACAACAGTTCGATCGCGCACAGCGAATGTTAGGATTTTGGTTAGGAATTTGACTAGGAACTCGATCGCGACTGCCGCAAATGATACCCTCTACCCTCCATCGACCAGAAGAACCATTTGCACGGGCAAGCAACCGCTGGGACATCCAAAAGCTTTATACCGACTTGGCAAATGCCAAACAAGAATTCGCCCCCCACACCAGAAGAGGGCTGACACCCGTAGAAAAGCGGCATCTCTGTGGCTTGTTGTGCGGCTACAGCCCAGCGGAAATCGCGGTTTTTCTGAACAAACAAATCAAAGGTGTCGAAGTTGATTTGTCAAAAACTTTGTACCGATACATAGAATTATTGACAAATCGGCCCCGAAATGCTCTCAAAAATTGGAGAGATGCGATCGACTGGCTGGAAATAGCCGGATATAAAACGCAGCCAAAAACCTCAACCGGCGCCATCTTAAAAGCCACTCTTCACCATTCGGACAGGATTTTATCTGCAGCTATCAGTCCCGACGGACAATTAGTGGCAACGGGATCTGACGACAGTACAGTGAAAATTTGGAGTTTGCACAGCGGTGAACTTCGGCAGACTATTTTCGGACATTCAACAGCGGTATTGCTAGTGGCTTTCAGTCCCGCCAGCAAAACGCTGCTGACGCGATCGCGCGCGGGAACAGTCAAACTCTGGAACCTACAAAACGGCGAACTGCTGAAGCGTTTGGCAGACGTGCACCGCCACGAATCCGTCGCCGTCAGCCCCGACTGGCAAATTTTGGCGATCGGCACTACCCGCGGCAAAATCAAGCTTCAGCACCTCAACAGCGGCCAACTGCTGCAAGTTTTAGAAGGTTATCAAGGGGATGACATTAGTGCGATCGCCCTGAGTCCCAACGGCAAGATGCTAGTAGCCAGTGGCCTCAATGCAGCCAGCGGTTTTTGTCGCGCTACAGTCACTTTGTGGGAATTGCCTGCAGGCGAAGTAAGACGAACATTTGGCAGCGAAAATTATGTAGCAATTTCTTCCGATAGCCAAATTCTTGTCAATCATGGCGGCCAAACTATCAAACTGTGGAATTTGCAAACCGGGGAATTATTGCATTCGCTGCAAACAGGAATTCGCATCACTTCCGCCTCCGCAATTAGCCCTGATGGGAAATACTTTGCAGTGGGGTGTTTTGACGGTACTGTTAGACTTTGGAATCTTCGTGGCGAATTGCTGCACACTTTAGATGGACATTCTAGCCCTGTGTCGGCGGTGGCGATCGGGCTTTTGGGCGAAACTCTCGTCAGCGGCGGGGAGAATGGTACAGTTAAACTTTGGCAACTGCGGATTTAAGATTGCAGAGGTGACGGGCGATTGTTTCAATTATCTCAGTATACTTGATTTAAGGTTTTTTATACCGAATCCAGGTTAGTTATTTTTTGTGTCACTCGGCGATTAAAATCGCTTTTTACCTCAAACTACACAAAGTTTCCTCTTTCTTTAAGAGACTAAAAAATAAAGCTGGTATTATAGCAACCCCCAAGGCAATTAGGACGTTATTAATTATGGTGTAATGCCACCCTTCCTATGGCTGCGCTAATATGAAAGACCAAAGATTGATTTTGATAACTATCCTGTCTTCGTTTAACTCAAGTTGAGCCGGGATTTCTGGAGCTTCAAAGAAATAAATTGAGTTACGAAGGGCTTTTCGTTCTTGCCAGTCGCCTCCCGCTGCCGCTAAGATTTGTTCCTTGGACATTCCCAATGCGAGCTTATCCACAAGCGGCTCATTCTCAAGAGTCCGCAATGCCTTCTCAACCCAGCGGCGATACCATCTGCCAAAAGACAATTCCGTTGGATAGAAATCCTCCCTGCCGTTCCAAATCGTGCCATGTGCGGGGCCGTTTACAACGAGATAAGAGTAGATGGCGCACCCCTGATGGCATAACTCCAACACGCCGGGATATTCGTCTCTATCGCCCCACTCCTCCAGCTCCTCATCTGAATAAGAGTCTGTTGCTTTGGTGAAGGGGAATGGTTTGCTCAAATCGCGATATTGTGCTGCCTTTTCAAGAGGCTCTAAACCGTAGAACGGTCCTGCTCCACCGTTACCAATTTCTTTCAAGAATAAACGGTAATCTTCGGGAAGCTTGATTTGATGTTTCCGCTCAAAACTCTGCAACTCGGCTTCCGCAAGCGTTTGTCCCAGTTTGTATTGGTGAGAATCTGCGCCGAAGACGCGAAGATTTTTATCTTCTTGCCGCAAGCGTCGAAGCAGTTCTGCTAATTCTTTAATATCGTTTGAACTCATGTTATGTATAGCTACCGCCAAGACGGTTAAGACTTAAACAGGAGGTAGTGCCAATCATGCGATCGCGTGGCTAACACGCGATCGCATCCAATAAAAGCAACAAATCTAATCTTTGCTAAGCAATAAAAACCATCGTTCCCTTGCTCATTTCCAAAGTATCGCCCATTTCCATACCGTTGTGAAAAGCACCCAAAATCACCTCGCTAGTTTTGCCGAAAGCGATCGCCCCGCTAGCATCAATTCCAATTGCGCCAAAATCCCGTTGACGTTCGTCAGCTTCAGTAAAAGAACGCTCAAAAGCAGCTTTCAAACTTAAACCATCTGTCACCCGAACCACAATTCGCGCGGCCAAACACTCGTCCATAATGTGCTCGCCAATCCCCGTACAGCTTACCGCCGCACTTTCAGCGGCGTAATTTCCCGCCGGCATCGCCGAGTCGCTAACCCGCCCGATGCGCTCAAAACCCTTGCCACCAGTCGAAGTCCCAGCAGCCAAGCGTCCATGCACATCCAAAGCTACGACTCCGATCGTACCCATACCGGCCGGTTCCGCCACCACGTCAGCCATTGCTTTGCTAAAATTGCCTTGGCGTTCCTGCATCCACTCGTGCAAACGCAAATCCGTCATCGGATCGTAAATCGGCAATTGAAGTTCTCGCAGCAATTCCGCCGAACCAAAATCAGAGAGAACTCGATCGTCCGAATGCTGCAAAAATTGAGCAAGTTCGATCGGATGTTGAACGCGAGAAACATTAATCGCCCCGCTGAAACGCTGCATCAAACCGTCCATCAGCGAAGCACTCATCCGAATTTGACCGTCCGACTGCACCACAGAACCAGTACCGGCATTGAATCGCGGGTCATCTTCCAACAATTGGCAGCCCCGCACCACTGCATCTACGGCACTTGCACCGTCTTTCAGCAGCGGATAAACTTCCTCCAAAACATCGTAAAGCGATTTCCGCACCGCCTCAATTCCGCCTTTACTGTGTAGAGAACTGCCGGCACCGCCGTGAATAACTAACTTTGGTTGCACTTGTTGCGATGCCATATTTTTTAACCTAAAATTTTTCCTTTGCAATCTTAGCTTTGATCGAGCAAATTACCCTAGATTCTTAATCTTGAGCCGCCAAACGGCGGCGACGACAACGTTCGGAGCAGTATTTGACCTCATCCCAGCAGCCCGCCCATTTTTTGCGCCAAGTAAAAGGTCGATCGCACACTGGGCACATTTTTGTCGGTAAATCAGATTTCGATCGTTGCTTGGCCATGCTAATTTGGACATTACATTAGTTAGTGATTAAATTTTAATCAAAACAAACAAAACAACCAATTTCTGCCTAACACCTCCCCAAATAAAAATGCTCGAAACGGCCGACGCCAACATCCGAATCGTCTTAGTCGAACCTGCTGGCCCATTGAATGTTGGTTCTGTTGCCCGCGTCATGAAAAATATGGGTTTGCACCAATTAGTTTTGGTAAATCCCCAGTGCGATCATTTAGGGGAAGAAGCCCGACTGATGGCTGTTCGCGCCGCCGACATATTGGAAACTACCAAAGTAGTCGAGAGTTTGCCCGCTGCTTTGGTTGGGTGTGTCAGAGCGATCGCAACTACAGGGGATGATTGTCGATCGTTGCCAACACAACTAGAAGAACCCGCAGATGCCTTGCCTTGGCTCCTTGAAGCCCCCAGCGCCCTAATTTTCGGTCGAGAAGACTGCGGCTTGACCAATGCCGAATTAAACCGCGCTCAGCGCCTGATCCGCATTCCCAGCAGCGATGCCTACACTTCCCTAAATCTCGCCCAAGCCGTCGCTATCTGCTGTTACGAACTATACCGGGAAGAAGGAAGAAGGAAGAAGGAAGAAGGAAGAAAAAAGAGGGAAGAAGATCCCTCGTTCCCAGGATCAGCCGGGGAACGCATATCCAGAGGCTCTGCCTCTTCAATGCCCGATGCCACAGATAATTTATCAACTTGTTACCAAGAACAACTTGCCACCAGCCCGGCACAAAATCCCTCAATTCCCCTCGCCAGTGCTCCTTTGGAAAATTTAGAGGGATATTACCAGCAACTAGAAACTTTGCTGTTAAAAATAGGATATTTGCAGCAGCACACAGCAGCAAGCCGGATGGAAAAATTTCGGCGTTTGTACAACAGAGCCTATCCGACAATAGATGAAGTCGCCATGCTGCGAGGCGTCCTCCGCCAAACAGAATGGGCAATCAAAACTTACCCACGAGAGACAAATTCTGATACTCTGGATGGGGCGTTGCCAGAAAATCCAACGGATAGCTAGGAGAAATGCAGATAATTGGGGATATGAGATTGAGGATTTTTTGCACAGAGAACTTTCCTGCACCCACTTGTCACCTTCATAACCGGGTTTCTTGACTAAAAACCTAAGCTTTGGGATAATTTGCGAGCAATAAACTTGGTTGCTGATACCATGCAGCGTCTGGGGCAAATCTAAAATCTAAAATCTAAAATTGATTGGCTGGCAAGCTGAAAAATCTTAAACTTGAACTTTACAGTAGTGATGAAGGAGTAAGACGTGGCAGAGCGGTTTCCCAAAGGAT
Organism: Microcoleus harperi Pol14_C6; assembly: GCF_036701295.1. NCBI lineage: Bacteria > Bacillati > Cyanobacteriota > Cyanophyceae > Oscillatoriales > Microcoleaceae > Microcoleus > Microcoleus harperi. The sequence goes on from NZ_JAUBQN010000034.1 coordinate 64,743, forward strand.
CGATATTATCGGTGATATCCTCGTCGATATCCTCTCCCAACTCCGGCTCAAAGCAGCCTAAGTCCGGCAAAGCAAGTCAGTCGGGCAACTCGGGCCGCCGCCGCCCTCCGCAACCGCAAAACGGCAATTCAGAAATTCGATCGCCCGAACCTGCGATTGTGCCACTCCAACAGGGCCGCGGCAGCAGAAATGGAGCCAATTCTCCCACATCTTCGGAAGAATTTACTACACAAGACTTTTTATCCGATCCTCGATCGGCAATTAACCCCAGAAAACCCAGAACCAGCAAAACTCCGCAGTCGAAGACTCGCCAACCGCGCAAAAAAGGCCTCGCTGCTGTCGATATGTTTGAGTTTCCGAACCCGACTCTGGAGCGGGAAAACGTGAGTTCGATCACCAGCAATCCCAACAGCCAGATCCCAACTGCCACTCCCCCTGCCACCCGTGGAAGTCGTCCCAGTTCCCCCCCAGTTCGCATTCAAGACACGGTAATCCCCGCAGATGCCAAAAAACCCTCCGTGCCTAAACCCCGCCCGCAAGCGAGTCCGAGACCGGGTAAACGCTCTGCACCTAGAAGCGTACCGCCGTTGGTGTATGCTACTCGCTTGGTGATTTTGGGAGTTGGCATAGCGGTGATTTGCGGTACGCTGCTGTCGGTGGTGAATGCTGTGAGTCGAGCATCGACTGTAGCGGCAGAACAACAAACCACCGCAGGGCAGAACAACCCAGCCGATAGCGCATCTGCGGCACCCGCAACCCCAGAAGTGCTGCAACTGAATCAAGAATTAGGAGCTTTGAAAACGCAAGTTCAGGTTTTAGCAACAGAAAATCCTAGTCTGACAGCCGGAATATTTCTAGTCGATTTAGATACTGGGAGCTACCTAAATTTTAATGGCGATACTGCTTTTGCTTCAGCTAGCACAATTAAACTGCCAATTTTAGTAGCGTTTTTCCAAGCCGTAGATGAGGGCAAAGTGCAGTTAGATCAGATGCTGACGCTGAAGCCCGAACACATTGTGGGCGGTTCTGGGGAGATGCAAGACGATGCTCCTGGCAAGAAGTATTCGGCTTTGGAAGTTGCCCAAAAGATGATTGTTGTCAGCGACAATACGGCGACAAATATGATGATTGAGTTGTTGGGAGGTGCTGAGGTTTTAAATCAGCAGTTTGCCAATTGGGGTTTGAGTAGCACGGTTCTCCGCAATAAATTGCCAGATTTGGAGGGAACTAATACTACCAGTCCGAAGGATTTGATTAATATCATAGCCCAGGTCGATCGGGGTAATTTGGTATCGGTGAAATCGCGCGATCGCATTTTGCAAATCATGCGCCAAACTAAAAATGATTCTTTGCTGCCGAAAGGTTTAGGCGAAGGTTCAGTTATTGCTCACAAAACCGGCAACATTGATACAATGCTTGCGGATGCGGGGATGGTGGATTTGCCCAACGGTAAGCGTTATTTGGTGGCGGTGATGGTGAAGCATTCGCCGGAAACGGAGAAGCCAGCTCAAACCTTGATTCGGGATATTTCTCGGATGAGTTACCGTTATTTGAACGGTGGAGAAATGCCAGACGATTCACAAGTCAAAATTAAAAATTGAAAATTAAACCGGGTTTTTTCGGACAAGTCTCGTAGAGTTTATCAAACTATAAATCAGTTTGTATTATGAAACTAAGCATCCGCCTTGCTTGTCTGGTAGCGCTCTCAACTTTAGCCGTTGGAGTCTCCCCCTCCTTGAGTAATGCTAATCCTGCTCCTGAATATGAGACCGACGGCGTGAGAGCGATCAACAATAATATCGAACTCAATCGGGCAAAAAACTTAGCCCGTCAAGCAGCAGAAAGGGCTAATGGGGGTTTAGGCAACTATCGAGCTGAAGCTTCTATGCACGGTACTTCTAAGGAATCGCCGTTTGTTGACAATGGGGATGGAACTTGGACTTTTACTTTTAAGGGTTCCAAGCCTGGTTCGTCTGTCTTTACTGTAGAAACGGTTGTTACGGTTTCCCAAGATGGGAGGGTGAGAGTCGATTACAACGGGCAAATTCGCGACTCAAACGGAATTTAACAATACTTAGGGCTTACTCACCGGTACTCAAAAACCGGGTTGGGTTTTTCACGAAATAGTTTGTTACAGCCCCAGAAACGGTCAAAAACCCGGTTTCTTGGTGTTGATGCGTCCAGGACTGAACTTGTGAAATAGCGATCGCCCGATTAGAGAAATCATTGATTAAGCTTTCGTCGCGGGTGATCCGCGCAACATTCTTTCCGTACTGAGATCGCGATCGATTTTCTTTGTTAAGCCGAGAGCCGGAGCTGTCAAATAAACGAACGAGCGCCCTCCGGTCACGCTTTCAAGTTGCTTGTTACCGCGTCAGGCCAAATAGAAGCAGGTTGATAAGTTTGCTCGTGATAAGTAGTTATACCAATTTAATATGAAGCTGCATAGAATAAAGCCTCAAGAATGAAATTGTAAGAAGATAGCGAAATGATTTGTTC
>NZ_JAUBQN010000035.1:0-64634 GCF_036701295.1 Microcoleus harperi Pol14_C6
AGAAGTTTTATCTCTCTGTGGTTGGGATTATATCCTTGAAGCTATATTAAGTGCAACTTCATAGTAAATTGGTATAAGGGTATTTTATATAGAGAAGGCAAAAATACTGTATTTAAAGCTAGTTAACTATTTGAGCGGAAAGGACGATCGAGAAAATGGCTATGGGGTTTGGACTTTAACTTAGAAGTGATATCGTAGTATCGGTAGATAGTAGATTTCCGGCTGTCAAACAACTTGAGAATTGAATCAATGACAATTTCTGTAACTATCGGGTTAAAGTCGGAAATAAAGTCCTCGGCATTTAGATTTTCTTGAAAAAATTCCTTGGCTCGATCGCACTGATAGCGCATTTCGTCAAAGCCAACAATTTTTACCACAAACGTTGTCAGGGGCGAACTCTCCAAATCGGTATTAGAGGTGCTTTTAGCCCGCCCATTTTCTAATAAATTCAAGACTTCCGCTTCTAAACTAATTTTAGGTTGATAAGGTTTGTCTATTTCGGGAAAAAAGCTTTCTAGGCGCACGCAGTTAGGAGCCTGCTCCGGAATTCCTCCCATCATCATCGCCAGAGAAACCTCAATCCCCAAATCCGAAGAAAGAGCTTCTAGTAGGGCTAGGGCAGACAGTTTGCACCCCAAATAAAGCTTCGCAATTTTGAGATTGTACTTAGCAGTGGTTTCCCAGCGCTGATATGTGCGATCGTCTGGATATCCCTCAAACTGCCGGAAAATTATTTCTGGCTTGAGATAATTCAGAAAACCTTCCATCTTGAGCAAAGCAACTCGGTAGTCGCGAATCGTGTAAAAACCGCAGCAGATGAGATTGTGATTGGTTTCCGGCAGTAAATTCCAGGTATTTGCCAAAAAATGGGCTGAACTATGGTGAGCAAAACTCATCACATCCCGGTTAGAAATTCGCACAGCTTTTTTGACCGTTTCCCGCATTTCCTCATCAGTCAAACTGAGGTTAAATCGGCTATTTATTGCTTGCAAGCGGTCATAAAGGCGCTGGCTGACTGTTACTCCCGACTCGGCGGCGCGAAACGGAATGGTTGCTTCAATGCAGCCTGCAATTTGAAGCAATTGCTCGCGTTTGAGAAATGGTTCTAGAGCTTTTGCTGCTACGACAGCGCTGAGAAATTCGTTTTGTCCGGCGAAAGGATTGAGGACTTCGCCCGGTACAAAATTGAATACCAGCATTACCATCTCGAAGATAGCATCCGCCGGCAGTTCAAATTGATCTCTAATTTGTAGCTGTTTGTTAACCTCTTTTGCAACAGGAGTGATGTAGTAGCTGACGTTAAAGTTAATGCTGCGATCGACTTGCACGTAGACGGTATCGTGAAATAAAGCTGCCAAAACCTCGATCGCATCTTCATCTCCCCCCACCTCAAAAATATGTTCGGGAGTGTGAAAAAACCGCCAGGGCCCCATCATCGGCTGAACAATCAGTTCGGCAATCCGAGCGACTTCACTTGGTTCGACTTTTGCTTCCAGGCGATCGAGCGCCCAAATCAGCCTTTCTAAGCACTGTAAGTAGGCTTGTTTGCTATCCATCACAGTCTTTCCCAGTAACATTGCTGTCAGTCGATTTTAGATGTTAAATTTTAGATTTTAGATTTACTCTACAGATGAATCTGGAAGCTGGAACCTAAGTCTCAAATTTTTAGATCTCCACGACTGGAGTCGGCGGCTTGTATCCGTTTTTGGGCGAGTTCACGTCATCACCCTGCTGTTAGTTTAAATTTTTACTAGATGATGTTCCCCTTTTTGGAGTTGGGATTTTCGAGCTTTTTGTTGAATACTTTAGCTGCCATTTAGGAGGCAAAGAATTAGTTAAAATCCACTTAATTTCCGGTAGCTGACCTCCCCTGTTTTCCTAGTCTAATTAGCACAAAATATGACAAGTAAATTACATAGATTGCTAAACCTATCAGACCCAACAATCCCAAAAATTGAGGGTTTGCCGTAGGGTGAAACATTTGTTTGTAGAGCCAAGGTGGGTCTAACCAAACGCGGCAAAAAGGTTCGTCAATTATCTGAATTTGAGATTTAAAGGCACAGCTTAAGAACGGAAGTTGAGCTAGTGCGCCCAAACCGCTGTAAACAGTAATCGCCCACCGCCAAGCTGTAAAAGCCAGTTTCAGGGGCGACTGCGGTCGATCGGCAATTTCTTCGTTTAAATCCTCCCAAAACCACAGACTAGCAGGAATTAAGGCCCTCCCAATCACCGACGATACAAAGCTCACAGGCAGCGCAGCCATCATCAGGTAAAGTGTAATTGCCAGCAAACTCGCCACCCGCCAATAAATAATCGACAAACGGACGATCGCCTCAGCTTTTGCCACAACAGCCCAAATCAGCACTACCAGCGGGATCGAAATTGTTAATAACACAGACAACCGGTAATCCATCCAGACTAGCGGTTGAAACCAAGGCCCGGTGGCTGCCAATAAAAGACTCAACATCTTTGGGAAAATATACTCACTTATTTGTCACAAATTTTACTACAAAAATGCTAAAAAATCAGCAACCAGAACACGGTCTTAATGTTTCAGTTACTGCTATTTTTTCTAAGGTACTTGGCGCGCTTTGAAGGGTACTTGAGACGCAATAGACGGCAATATGCTTGGATTAAAACTGTTTATTCCTCAAATCTCGCCTTCCCATCCCCCTAACCAAGGCGCGCCAGAGCAAATTATTGTCCCCCTTGGTTCGGGGAGTGGGGAGAAGCTGCCTGATTTTAACCGTATTGGGATAGATGGCAAATCTCGCCACTATTTCAAGGCTTAACCCCTAAAATAAAATTCTCCCGCGCCAAAAGTTAGATTTCGGCGCGGGAGGGAAGGGATAGAGCTAAATGGCTCGTTTATTCCTCGTAGATGCGGCACTCAGCAGCGTCAGGATTGTCGTCGCAAAATTTTTCAAAAGAATTCTTAGGCTTGACTTGCTTTTGGTGGGAAGCTTCTGCTTGCAGTTCTTCAACTGCGTCCCACGCCGCCGCGCATTCCCCGGAAGTGGCGCCCTTGAGGTCACAGACGGTACGAGCGCTTTCTAGTTCTTCTTCAATTTTTTCTTGGATGTTGCCTGCGGGTGTTGTTGTCATAAAGCTTGTTGGTATGAATGTGTAGGAGAATATGGTGGTCCCCGACCTATTTCTAGGTAATGTTAGCACGCGCCTTTGTTTAGTGAGCTTGTTCGGCTAACGGCACGTCCTTAACCCAAATAAAGATGTTTAACCGTTAACGACAGAGCAAGGGACTAGCTAAGCAGCAGCTTGGTGTCATAACTCAAAAAACGTAGACTTCTAAAGTCTTAGGCTAGTCAAGAGTGGTTTAAGTCTTAGGCTAGAAGCCCAGTGTCTTTAGACCTGGTTCGTTGACCTTATTAAGTAAGAAAGGTTTTCTTTTTGGATGTTAGTTTGGGTTGGATTTGCTGTTTCGGTCTGGCGACTCCAGCTCATAATAGCTTGAGATGCGCTGCTGTTGCAGCAGCCCAGATAGAAACCATCCATAACTGCGATCGCAGCCCGTCTCTACTTCCTGCTTTACTCTACCCCGTGGGCGGGGGAAGAGTCCACAGGCATCAATGTAGGTCGAGCTGACCTTACTTTTGATGAAAACATTACACGAGGTTGGTGTGTCAAACTGTATTGAGCTTTATCTTTTAAGATTTAGCTGAACACGGCATTTAACACACAACAGATTAATGGGACTCTCATGTTAACTTATGTTAACACAACAACGGCAATCGAGGGGGAATCGATCGCCCCAGAAAACCGAGAAGGCCAGCGGCCAGTTCCGGTTAGCGTAATGTATAGAGATAGTTTTATAGAGAAGTTTGCCTTATGTACACCCAAAACCAAATGCAATGGGTCAGCGCTTTATCAACCCGTCCGTCTTTGGAATCCGCGCTCAAAGAAGTTATAGAACAAGCCGATCGCGACCTAGAAGGCCCGGCCGATTTAGCGCTGATATTTATCTCATCTGCCTTTGCCAGCGAGTATTCTCGGCTGATGCCTTTACTCCGAGAACTGCTGCCAGTACCCGCGATCCTAGGTTGTGGCGGGGGAGGAGTCATCGGCACGAACCGGGGCGGCCTCACCGAAGAAGTCGAGGGATCTCCCGCAGTCAGCCTCAGTCTGGCGCGCTTGCCGGGAGTGAATGTCAGAACTTTTCACGTCGGTGCAGAAGAACTGCCGGACTTAGATAGTCCCCCGGATACTTGGGTGGATCTCTTGGGCGTACCGGCCCTGGAAGAACCGCAGTTTATCATCTTGGCCGACCCCTTTTCGGCAAAAATTAACGATTTGCTACAAGGGCTAGATTATGCCTATCCGGGTGCGGCGAAGGTAGGGGGACTCGCCGGGGGGGACGGTGCGGGCAGAGGCGCGGCGCTGTTTTGCGACTATCAGCTTTACCGAGAAGGGACGGTTGGGGTAGCTTTGAGCGGCAATATAGTTTTGGAAACGATCGTAGCTCAAGGCTGCAGGCCGATCGGGCATCCTTATCGGGTGACGGAAGGAGATCGCAATATTTTGCTGAAACTCGAAGAACAAACCGATGATATCGGCAGCGGGGGCATCGAGCGATCGCCCTTAGAGGCCTTGCGAGAGTTAGTTCAAACTTTGAGCGAAGAAGACCGAGAATTAGCTCAGCACTCGTTATTTGTAGGCTTAGTCAGCGATGAATTCAAGCTGACATTAGAGCCGGGAGATTTTTTAATCCGCAATCTGTTGGGAGTAGATCCGAAAGTCGGGGCAATAGCGATCGGCGATCGAGTCCGTCCCGGACAGCGCATCCAATTTCACCTGCGGGACGCGCGCACCTCCGCAGAAGACCTAGAAATGCTGTTGGATCGCTATCAGCGGGCTGCCGAGTACAGCGGTACATCTAGCGCCGGCGCCTTAATGTTCTCTTGTCTGGGGCGCGGCGAAGGGCTTTACGGCCAGTCGAACTTTGACTCCCGACTGTTTGGCCGATACCTCAAAAACATCCCCCTGAGCGGCTTTTTCTGCAACGGCGAAATCGGCCCCGTCGGCGGCAGCACATTTCTGCACGGCTACACATCCGTATTCGGGATTTGCCGCCAAAATTCATAATTGGTGAACTGATGAGTGTCAACTGTTGACTGATGAGTGTTAACTGTTGACAATCTAAAATCTAAAATCTAAAATCTAAAATCTAGCCACTGATGACCAATAAATAAAAGCGGCAGTCGCCTGCCGCTTTTAGCTGTAACTAGATGTCTGGAAACCTTAGAAACTAAAGGTAGTACGGAGGAGTCCGACCCAGATATCGTCGTTATTGTTGTTGTGTTCAGGATTCAGAATCACGTAAACACCCGGTGTCACCGAAATAAAGTCATTGACTTGGAAGCGATAGAAACCCTCTAAGTGATAAGAGGTGTCGCGGTTTCTGGCGACATCACTTTCAGTAACTTTTGGCGGTACACCAAAGACGAAGCCGAGGACGTTGCCTTGTCGGGCAAAATCTCCCAGGGCCACAGTTATAGCACCATTCTGGATGGTAGCGTCATTGTTGCCACCCCGCAGTTGTTCAGCCTTCGTATAACCGTACCAACCGCCAATCTGAAAGCGACTGCTGGGTTTGAAGTTAACTTGCACGCCATAGTTATCTGATGCGGTGGGTGATTGATCGAAGGGCCGATTAGCCAACAAACTGCCGACGCCACCCATGAGGTTAACATCGCCTGCCCGATTGTATTTCCGGGTGTAAGTCAAGCCCAAGTCAAACGGTCTGCTAAAAAAGCCGATCTGACCCAGAGCGCTGAAAGAACCGTCGAAAACGCCCCTGCCGTCTGCGGGGTTGGGAGCATCGCCGTCGCCTGCGAGATAGCCCGCGGTAGCTCGTAAGCTGCCCAAGTTGAAACTCACACTTGCGCCTGCTCCCTGCGGGCCGCGGAATACGGCCGGGTTGCGAACTCCAAATCTGGAAAGTGAACCGTTACTCGTAGAGTTACCAAAGGTAGAAGCCTGGTCTGCAATTTCATCTAGGTCAAGTCCTTTAGGACCGACAAAGACTGTAGCTTTACCCATCGGGAAACGATAGTACAGTTCGTCTAGTGTGAAATTGCTGTTCTCAGCTCCGTCAAACGCTAGGCGAGCCATGTTAGTACCCGTAGCGGTTGCTGCTGAGTAGTTGGCGACATTGAGGGCTTGCAAGCGGGTTCTGAGCAAGTCTCGACCGGTGAAGCTGGTATTGAAGTTCAACCGCACCCGGTACCCGAAGTTGGTGACTGTTCTATCGTCCTCAAGGCTGACACCATCTCCGACGAAGGTGTCGCTGACAGCAAAAATGGCTTCTCCAGCCAGTTTGGTTGTGGTAGAGAACTGGTTGGCTTCGAGTTCGGCGGTGCGGGCTTCTAGGCCGTCTACTCGTCCGCGCAGGGTAGCAAGTTCGGCCGCAAATTCTTCTTGCAGGCGCTGCAGGATAGCTAAGTCGTCTCGGGTAACTAAGTTACCTGTTGACCCAATTAGCTGGGTTATCTGGTCTAAACAAGCGTTGACGCCGGCTGCAAATTCGTAGCGAGTCAGGGCGCGGTTGCCGCGGTAGGTGCCGTCGGGATAACCTACGATACAATTGTAGCGTTCGACTAGGGATTGCAGGGCTTGGAATGCCCAATCTGTCGGTCGCACGTCGGAGAGCTGAGTGACTGATGTCACCTGGGACATGGTTCCGGACGGTTGGGCCGGCAGCGCTTGGGGAGCGACAGGGACGATGGGGCCGCCCATTCCGGCGGGTACTGTCTGAGCAATTTCTACCTTAGTAGCTGGGGTAGTAACTGGGGTAGTAGCTGGGGTGCTGGCGACTGCTGGCACTTCAATTGTCCGAGGGGCATCTGTGTGGCTGCTTTGTACTGCCAAGTCTGATGCTTGGGGCGACGGTTCGGCTGTGCCTGCTGCTGCTAGGGGTTCAGCCGCTGCTGCTGCGCTGGCAGGAGCGATTGGGGCTGCTAAGTCGATGTCGCTCCCTGTTGTTTGCAGTGTTGTTTGCACTGCTGCTTCGCTGGTTTCTGGTTTGATTGAGGCGAGTTTTTCAGCGTCTGCTTCGTTAACAACCGGGGTTTGGGCCGCTTCGACGCTGCTGTTTAAAGCCAGGTTTTCTGGGGCAGCAGGGGCTGCTGCAACTGGTTCTGCAACTATTTCTCCAACTATTTCTGCAATTTTTGACTCAGATGACTGAGCTGTAGCTAGCTGGTTGGCTTCAGCGGTTGCGGTCACTTCTGCGGCGATCGCAGCGGTACTCATGACTGATGATAGCCCCAGAATTGCCGGGGATACTAGCAGTAAATTCCAAAAAGTTCTGTTCATTTTCCTCACACCTTCACACTCTATTCAACTCGACGAGCAGCAATTCCCAACTGCTAATTTTTGTGGTTGCTTGCCTGTTGACAATAAATGCCAAAATAGAACATATCCATAACTGTTGATTCACAGTAGGCGTGTCTACTTCTGCTTGAACGTAGGGGCCCAGCCCTTATACCGCCCCGGCATCAATTCAGGTCAAGCCCACATTACATTACAGTTGATTATACCATCACGTGCTAATTTCATGTCTCGATCGCCAGATTTGCTTAAGTTGCTCTGTAGGCGATCGACAACTGGTTCTACAGGTTCGACCACAATCTGCCTCTAACTGACAACTGCCCAGAGTCCTCGGTTATGCCAGACTTAACAGACAGTTATAGGTAGGATTGTGGCTGCTTGTCGCATCCCTTATACAGCTTTATATCCTATAATGTCAAGCTTTTTAACCTCACTTTAAACCTCGCGACCCGGCAGGGGCTATTTTCCCGCCATGAGTGGGGAACTGAGACCTAAAGGCTGGTAGATTTACCCGATCCAAACCAAAGTTCAGGCTTGACCAATTTTGGTTTTTTGATGCCCGCTGCCGTCGGGACTTGCCAGGGCGATCGCCCTTTTTGAGACGGGCCGTCGGCGGATTTAATTTCCCGTTACTCTAACACAATTTTTTTGCGGTCTGGCAGCCGCAGCCGACTGAATCTCTGTTAGCTGAAATTATAGTTTTGTGGCCTCGGTGTCTTGCGTTTGACAACCAGTTATTTTTTTGGCACAGCCTCGGGATATCAAAGCACATTTTCTCTGTAATTTATGCCACTGCCAAAGTATCCATTTATTCTCCGGGCATCCTGGACGCATCAACCGGGTTTTAGGAACGCAAATACTTGCTTTTAGGCGATCGCTCGAAGTTAAAAAACCGAGTTTATGAGAGTAAGGACTGCATCCAAGACGGTTTTAATTTGCTAAGAACACAAGTAAATGTCGGCAGTTATGGGAGGGCGATCGAACAACCTATATATTGGGCAATGCACTCGCTCTTTCTATGGTATGTTAAATTGATGCGTACCATCTATATTTTTTTTACACCATCTCTGACTGGGATGAAAACACAACTGCGGCTGTTAGTAGTGGTATTATTGCTATTAGGATTTTTCTTTCGCTTCGTCAACATCGACAAAAAGTTTTATTGGTACGATGAAGCATTTACTTCCCTGCGGATTTCTGGATACACGCAAACAGAAGTCCTTCATGAAATAAGCAGCGGTCAGTTAGTAGCAGCCCAAGATTTGATGAAATATCAGCGCCTGAATGCGACAAAAAATTTTGGCGATACTGTTAAAAGTCTGGCCATAGAAGAACCTCAACTGCCACCACTATATTTTCTGGCAGTCAAGTGTTGGGCAAAACTATTCGGTGATTCTCCTGCGGCGATAAGAAGTTTCTCAGTTTGGATGAGTTTGTTAGCGTTTCCTGCCCTGTACTGGCTGTGCCGAGAATTGTTTGCATCGCCGGAAGTTGCGTGGATAGCCGTGGGATTGCTAGCAGTTTCTCCCTTGCACGTGCTTTACGCTCAAGAAGCACGTCCTTACAGTTTGTGGCCGGCGCTGATTTTGCTTTCTTGTGCGTCTCTGCTACGAGCAATGCGGCTGCCAACAAAGCTGAGTTGGAGCATTTACGCAGTAGCAAATATTCTGGGATTTTATACTCATTTATTTAGCTTGTTAGTTGCGTTCGGACACGGAATTTATCTAGTAGGAATTCAAGGTTTTACGTTGAATAAAAAGCTAGTGAGTTACTCGATCGCAATTGCCGTGTCGTTGCTAGCATTTCTGCCTTGGATGGTAATTTTACTGATAAATAAAAGCGCAGCATCCGGGGCGACAAGTTGGGCAAATCTAGAAAGTCAGAGGCTATCTTTAGTTAAGAATTGGACCGGAAATATCGGTCGCGTTTTTTTTGATTTGGGGCTAAGTTCTAGTGCTATATCGATATATTTTATTGCTTTAATGGCAGCTACTTTAATTTTAGTGGCAATCGTAGGGTATGCAGTTTATTTTCTGTGTTCGGAGACGAGCAAGCAGGTTTGGCTGTTTGTGGTGACGATGATGGCGGTGACAGCACTGGCACTCGTGCTGCCGGATGTTATATTGGGAGGAATCCGATCGACTAAAGCTCGCTACCTATTTCCGACTTATCTGGGGATGCAAATCGCTGTTGCTTACCTGTTAGCGACTAAAATTACCGCGCTGGGCGTGCCAAGCTGGAAACGGCAAATGTGGAAAGTTTTGACAGTTGTACTGTTAACGGGCGGCTTGCTGTCGAATGCCGTTAGTTCTCAAGCCGAGACTTGGTGGACTAAGGAATGGGGCCGGGAAAATCCCGAAATTGCTCGCACGATCGATCGTTCTCCAAAGCCGCTGCTTGTCAGTGATATCTCGGAAGTCAGTCTGGGAAATATACTGTCAATGAGTCATTTGTTAGAACCGAAAATGCGGCTGCAATTGGTGTTGCTTGACCCGGAAGCGCGGCGTCGAACTCAGTTGTTTGACAGACCAACTATACCAAATATTCCTAGTGGCTTTAGCGATGTTTTTGTCTACGGGCGATCGCAGAAGTTTAGTGCTAAGCTGGCGAAAATGCAAAAATTGAAAATCGAGCTGCTTTCAGAACAAAAAACCGAAAAGCTGTGGGTAGGCAAGTTAGTAAAATAGTGAGGGTTTATGGAAGACTTTGGTATTATTATTGCCTGCTGCGACCAAGATTACCTGTTTGCTAAGGGTTGCTGTGCTAGTATCCGATATTTCCTGGGAGATGTGCCGATTTGTCTGTTGATAGACGGTACGTTTTCTGTGAGTGCTTTGGAAAAGTCCTATGGGGTACGAGTGATCGATCGCACAACCGTGTCTGAAGAGGTTCTCAGGAAAAGAAGTTTTGGTTGGGGAAAAACTAAAATGATTGCTTTCTGGGAAAGTCCTTGGTCAAATTTTATGGTTTTGGATGCCGATACGATCGTCTGGGGCGATATTCTCAAATTGGCTAATTTTCAAGAATTTGATTTTATTGTAGACCAACCTTGTCAGGAAAATTCAGATGCAGATGTTTCAAAATTTTTCTTTGACATTCCGGGCGTTGAAAAGCATTTCCCCAGTTTTAGCTGGTCGAAATATCGAGCAAATTATTTCTGCACTGGTACTTTTTTTGCAAAACGCGGCGTTTTTAGCTTGGAAGAATACGTAGAAATTTTAGATTTTACGGCGGCAAATCCGGGGATATTTAAGTACGGAGAAATGGGGTTTTTGAACTTTATGATTTTCCGGGCGGCGCAAGAAAATCGGCTGCGGGTGCAGAGTGTGGATATGCAGTTGTTGGTGCCGGATTTTGACCAGGATTGGGTGAAGAAGCGCTTTCCGATGGAGTCAAGCGGGCCTGGGGGCGATCGCACTCAGGCGACGGTGATTCACTGGTGCGGGCCGAAGCCAACTTTATCGAGTGGTAAAGTTTACTCGGAACCGATGAATTTTTGTCGCCGCAAGTGTGAGGAGGATGTTTGGAACCGCACGGGTTTGGCTGCCGAAATGTCGCTGCAAGTTGAGGATTTACAGCGATCGATCTACGTGTATAAGAATAAGTTTAAGAAGAAGTTTCGGCAGTTGACTGGTAAGTAGATTAGGACTGGGGCGCGCGAGAAAGGGGAAATATTCCTCGATTTCTCGCCGCTATATCCAGAGTTTTCTAAGAGTCTTTTGTCAAGAGGCTTTTTTTACCGCAGATGTCAGCGGATCAACGCGGATGCACGCGGATTTTGGCTACCCATCCAGGGGTAAAGTTGGCCCGGCTGGGGGCAAAACTTGGCGGTGAACGCTTACTTTATGACTTTCCCGCTGAGTTTGCATTTCGACGGCGATCGCCTCAAATTCGACTTCCATGCAGCCGTAAGGAATCTCTAACTCGACACTTGCTCGGACTTTTCCCAAGCCGTTAGATGTAAATTCTGTAATCCAGCGCGGCCCGTCCAGAATCAGGTAGGTTTGTCGATCGTACACCCAAACTTTCACATAAATCCGGGGCATTAATTCCGGTAGTTGCACTTGCACTTTTACAGCCTGGCCCGCGATAATTTCGGCCCGCGGCAATTCCAAAATCGGCATCGGTACTAACTCGTCTTCTGGCAAAACGTAGGGAGTCGAGGGAGTGTCTTCTGCAGCGACAGTTCTGGTTTTTTGAGCAACTTGTTTCGGTTGTGGGGGTTCGTCAAAAACCACAAATTCTCTGGCTTCCGGGCTAGTGGATTTGGGGTCGGAAATTGTTTGGGTGGTTTCGGGTTGCTGCTGGGTTCCGCTGCTTTCTTCCACAACGGCAATTTCGTCGCTGGTATTTGCTGCGGGTGTTCGAGTTGGTGACAGGGTGGTTGCTTTGAGCCAGTCGGGGGATTCGCCGTTGCTGGCTAAAGAACTCAATCGCGACCAAAATCGCCTTTCGACGTTTAAGGTTTGAAATGCCTGTTTTGTGGGTGCTGGCTGCGTTTCTGGGGCTTTTTTTTCTAATTCGACGTTGTTTTCTTCTGGTTTTTGGTCGATCGCGTCGGTTTCCGCTGTTTGAGGGGGAGTTGGGATGTCTGAGGGTTTGGTTTGTGGGTCGCTCGACTCTGCGACCGTTCGAGGCGAATTGGAGATTTCCGACAGCAATTGCGCTCGGCTGCTGTCGGGCAGTTTGTTACCAAATGCGGGCAGTTCTAGACCGCCTGCACTTGGAGTGTGACGCGAAGCCAGTAGGGGAGGTAAGGCTTCAGTAGTTGGGGCTTCGGCAGGGGAGGGAGGGTCTAAGGATTTTTCTACTAGCTTGAGGAAGGATATATTTTTAGCGCTTCCAGAGGGTTTTGAGGCTGTTGGGGAAGGTTCAGCTTGATGCTTTTCTTCGATGAAATTGTCTTTAATTTCCTGTAGAAGGTGCTCTAAACGAGCTGTAATTGTGAATAGTTTGGTGGCTAGGGTGACGCCGCCGCTGCTAAGAATTGCTTCTCCTAAAATGAGGCGACTTTTGCATTCGGTTGGGATGTAGGTGACGCAGGCAAAGATGCAGGGGGGAACTTGTTCTGGCATTGGCTGCTGGATTTCTGCGAGAATTTTTGAGGTTTGGGGGTCGCGCAGGTAAATTTGCAGTTGTGCTGAACCGATGAGTTGTTTGAGTTCTAGTGCTTCGGATTCGGCGATGAGAGTTGCTGTTTTTCTGGTTTTTTGGGGGGGTTGGGGAATGTCGATTTTGCCGGAAATGATTAAGGGGCGACCGAGTTGGGTGACGAAGGTTTCTCGATCGAGGACGAGTTCGAGTTTGACGCCCGGTTTAGGTTCGGGGGTTTGGGGAATTGGGAATTGGTAAATTTTGGTTTGCTGCGGTGCTGAATCGGCTGCTGCGATTTGGGTTGGTGCGGGGCGATCGACCGGTGCTGCAATTTGTGGGGCTGCGCGATCGATCGGTGCTGCAATTTGTGGGGCTGCGCGATCGACCGGTGCTGCAATTTGTGGGGCTGCGGGGGAAGCTGCGGGTTCGGTTTGGTCGATCGGCGGTAGGGGTTCGGAGGTTTCAGATTCTGCGGGCAATACTTCCAACTGAACCCCGTACTGCCAAGGTTTTAATGGTGTTGCTTTGGGATCTGGCAAGCAGGAGAGTTCCCACAGTCCGGGTTTTAGCCTGGTGTAGGGAATGATCACGACTAATCCTTCGGGGTTGGTGCGGGCCGAGCGGCTTTGGACTTTCCGCTGCGCCCCTGGGTCGAAGGAGGTATGGGTAACGCGAATTTCGATGTCGGTGTTGGGGTGCTGAATGCGAGCAACAACACGGTATTTACCTTCTAGAATTTCCACGTCGGAGGTTTCTAGGGGCAACCAGGCGCGATCGCCTTCTTTTTGTAGCAAAAATTCTAATTTTTTCATTTTAGTTTCCCCTTGAAGGCTCCCGCTTGATTCGTCACAGCTTGGCAGCGGGCTGTTGAGCGACAGCTACAGGCATTGAATTACTTTATGTTTTATAGCCTATCATCACTCTCGGTCAAGAGGCCCACTTACCAAGGACTGCCGATAATGCTGAAAGCTGCCCAGTAGTAAGGATGGGATAAATCTTTGCTGTCGAGTTTCGAGATGGACGGGGGCAAGGGAGTTTCGCCCCGGGAACTTCGCAGTTGACCGCGTTCGATCGTCACTTTGCCTTCTATCGCACCAATTTGTGCTTGCCGGAGAGCTTCAGCTTTAATGATTGGAGGGTCGTTTGGCCTGCTGATTTTTAACTGCTGGTAAAACTCTGTCATCAGGGCGAGAGTCCCCGCATCGCTGACGTACCACAAGCTGGCGAGGGCTGATTTTGCTCCTGATTGCAGCGCTAAGCCGGCAAATCCGAGTTCTGCTTCTTTGTCTCCCAAAGCGGTTCTGCAGGCGCTTAATACTAACAGTTCAAGAGGCGGATTGTTCCATTTTAAATCTCTCATTTGATCGAGGCGCAGTTGGGTGTCCCAAAATTGAATGTAGGAGTTATTTGGGGTTCCGGGGCGGAATTCGGCGTGGGTGGCAAGGTGGATGATCCCGTATTTGTGTTGCAGTCGCTGGGATTGCAAGTTTACTATGGTGAAATCTTCGTTGAGAAAGGATTGACCGGGCCACTGTCGGGCGATCGCGCCCAATTCTAACGGCACTGCTGGCAGCGGTTCTTTGTTCGCCGTTTCTGCGAAATCTGATGCGCCCATTGCTAGAACTTGCACGTTTCTGAGGTCGGTGTAATTGCTGTCTGTGAGTTTGAATGCGGGGATGCGGGCAAGGCTGTATTTTTGGATCAGAAATTGCTGTCCGTCGTGCATTGCTGCTAGGGGTACGGTTCGCAAACCTTCGCCGACGCAGAAAAGCAAGGTTTCAATTTTTGCTGTTTGCAAATCTGTTTCTAGGGGTGCAACTATCCATTTGTAGAGTTGTTGGGCTGGTTCTAGATAGGTGGTGGTGTTGAGTTTTACGGGGTTGGTGATTTCGCTACTGAATTCTTTGACTACTGAGAGCAGTTTTTCTTGTTTGGCTTCCGGGACGCTGCGGTGAATAGGCGGGCGATCGGGCAATATTAAGATTAATTCTAGTTGGTCGGTGCGGGGGATAGCGTAAATTAAAGCAGGTTTTTTCTTTGTTTGAACTGCTAGGCGGGAGAGAGTTTTTGATATTGCTTCGGCGGTTTTTGCACGGGTTCCAAAGTCTTGTTCAAAGTATGTTTGATAGTCTTCTTCCCAGCTTTCTTCGATTCTGGTTACGGCTTCGGTGAGGTTGCCCCGATCGAGTAAATTTCTCATTTCTTGCCCGTTAAGCCCGCCCTGGCCTGTGTTTTGGGCAATTGTAGCGAGGTTCGCGGTACTCCAGCAGAAAAATATTGCTATCAAACAGTAAAAAATAGCTTTTTTAATTTTTTTCTGAGTCGTGTGTTTTTGGCGTTGCTGCTGGGATTGGTAGTGCATGATTTTGGGGCGGTTAAGGGCGCCGTTGGCGGCAGCAGTTGGCAAAAGTTGGGATGTGGGTGGGAATTTTGACTGTGCTGGCGATCGCCGGATGATTATAGCATTCAAGACCAACCGCAAATATCTACCGTAGGGTGTGGATACCAGCAGGAACAGAGTTCCCACACTAAGAAATTCGCGATTTATGTAAAAGTTTGTAAATTATGCAGGGGTTTTGCATAAACAGGACTTACACAAAAACCCGGTTTCTTCAAGTAAGTCCTATTTTTTACCTAGCAGCCAGGTGCATTTAACTGAGATGTTGCACCATTATCAATAATCCTTTTATGAACAGACTTTCCGGCCTGTTCCACAAAAAATTGATCTCTTGTGGAATGGGCCCCAGAGCCCGTTCTTAAGAATGGTGCAAGATGTGAGTTTAAGCGGCATTACCTCTACGGGCGTCTTTGACTTTTTGTGGCACATCCGCACTTCTCAAGTTGAATCGGGTTTGCTCTTGTTGTTGAATGAGGAATATCATGAACCGAGCGACCCTATATTGAGTGATTTCAGTAGATATATTCTCTGTATTTACTGGTTTTAAAATAGTTGAGTCTTTTCGCGTAAACTTACTTAAACATCGACTGATTAATTGTTTAGCCTCGGAGATATTTCCAGTTATTTCGTACAATTAGTCTAGACTGCCTTTTGCCTAAGATTTAGTCTGAAAATCTCCTAGTTTTTTAGCATCATTTGCGACGGTTGCCAAGAGTTGAGCAACATAAATAAAAACACTTAATTATTTAGAGGATTTTACGCTCTGGGGTCGATCGCTTTTTCCTTTTTGATTCTTGGTTCTCTGCTAGATAACTAAAGCCTGCCTCCTTCCACTATACATTGTGTGCGATCGCACTTGACCGAAAGCATTCAGGATATAAGCCCCCGGATTCATCCGTGGAGAAATAAAAACCTGTATCCGACGAAACTTGCCCCCCGAATTTATCCGTGAAGTCAAGGCTTCAATTCTTTAATCTCAAATCTCACATCTCAAATCTCAAATCTCAAATCGATTGACACGGTGCGATCGCGATCGGAGTGAGGAATGTATCTTAGTATTTCTTCACACATCCTGCTTTCAGTCTATGATATATGCCTTATGGCGTATTTGTGTTTAAAGCCCGTTACCGCGTACCGCTGATGAGTCAATCAACCAATTCACCGCTATCCCAACCAGTTTCTCGACGCACCGCCCTCAAATTCCTCGGCGTTGGTGCCGCCGGCGGGCTGCTGGGCTACTCTCGATTTTCCAAGCCAGAACCCACCATTTTTGTGCAAGATTCTCTTGACTTGCCGCGAATGCTGAATAACCGCAAAACCGTTGCAGTTGTGGGGGCAGGCTTGGCCGGGCTCGCCTGTGCTTACGAACTCTCCCAGCGAGGTTTCGCCGTAACATTGCTCGACAAATCGCCCCAACTCGGTGGCAAAATTGCTAGTTGGCCGATTCAAGTCGGGAACGAAACTTTTATGATGGAACACGGTTTCCACGGTTTTTTTCCGCAATACTACAACCTCAAAAGTGTGGTTGAAGAACTAGAAATTACTGATAACTTTGTATCTTTAGAATCCTACGCCGTTCTGTTTCGAGACGGCAAATACAAACCCGAAGTTTTTCGTCCCAACCATTCAGCTTTTCCCTGGAATATAGTTGACTTGGGGATATCTTCTCCCAATCGGCTTAAGTGGGGAATCAATCTGACAAAACCGGCTCACTGGCAAGTGTTTCGAGAAATCGGCGGTTTTCAAACTCAAAAAACTTTCGATCGCCTCGACAATATATCAGTTGCCGACTGGGTAAAAGGTGAATTTCCGCGCGGACTTTATGACTTGTATTTTCTGCCTTTTGCCAAATCTAGCCTCAACGCTCCCGACGAATTGAGCGCGGGAGAATTAATGCAATTTTTCCACTTTTATTTTTTCGGAAATCCAGAGGGTTTGGCCTTCAACGGCACGCGGCAAGATATGGGCACGAGTTTGGTGCAGCCTATTGCCAGAGCCATTGAAAGCAAAGGCGGCAAAGTATTGACAGATGTCGCAGTCAGTGAGATTCGTTGGGAAAACGGCCAGATTCATTCTCTGAGTTACCAGTCTGGAGACGTGCAAAGTAAAATACCTTTTTGGGTGAAGCGAAACGCGCTGTTAACTGACAGCAACTCTACTGAATACTTCGGCGCTGGGGACAGCGTATTTGCCGCCGCGCCGTCTGGAAAAGAGGCAATTTCTCTGAGCTGCACTCACCAAGGTTGCACTGTTCAGAAACAAAACGACGGTCAGTTTCACTGTCCTTGTCACGGAGCCGTTTTTGATGCCGAAGGACGAGTTGTCAGCGGGCCTGCTCAGCGGGACTTGCCTCGATTTAAGGTAGTTGATGAAAAAGCAGATGAAATACAGTTAGCAGCAGCGGTTAACCAATCGCAGCCTCCAAATTTGGGAGAAATATTGAAGGCTGATTACTATGTTTTTGCGGCTGATGTTCCGGGGATGCAGCATTTGTTTAGTTTGGCTAGCGGTGAAGTGAATCCGCAAGTGTACAGCCGGATCGAGAGCTTGAAAATAGCCGATCCATTTGCGGTGGGCCGTTTTTGGTTCGATCGCGAATTTCCCTGGGAACACAGCAATTTCAGTTCGCTTTCGGGCTACAAACTGACTGACAGCATTACGCTTTACCACCGAATTCAGGATCAGTTCATCGAGTGGAATCAGAAAACTGGCGGTAGTGTAGTGGAACTGCACGCTTATTGTTACAAGGAGAAGGAGTTTCCGAACCAGGAAGTTTTACTGGCAACTTTTGAGCAAGAATTGTACGAAATTGTACCGGAATTAAAAGAGGCAAATATGCTGCACCGGGAATTGGTCAATCAAAAGAATTTCTCTGGATATCCGCCCGGTAGCTATGCAGAACGACCAGAAACTTGCTGCGCTGTTCCCAATCTTTTGTTTGCGGGAGATTGGGTGAAAATGCCGTTTCCGTGCGGTTTAATGGAAAGGGCAGTTAGCAGCGGTTTGTTGGCAGCTAATGCTATTTTATATCAGGAGGGTTTGCAGAGGCGATCGCTCTTGACGGTGAATCCCGAAGGCGTGTTAAAAATCTAAGGTTTGCAGCGGGGGCGGGTTTTATAAATCGTCAATTATCGGCTGGTCTCCTCGGTGAAACCCGCCCCCAGCCATAGGATTTTAGATTTTAGATTTTACGCAATGAGAATGACTGATTTAAGAAGGGCTTGGAGGTTTCCTACAGTTATATTCTTTTGTTAAAATAAGTTATGGTTTGTGGGTATGGTTTATCTGAAGAGAAAAGGCAGAGCTTGCGAACAAAAAAATATCTGCGTTGAGGGGGGTGGATATACGGTTAAAATATTATTGAATGAGTATAAAGCAATAATAGATGCTGAAGAGTAACTGCAAAATTCGCAATAAATCTGTAATGTTTGATGCTTTTGCAACAGAATACGATTTCGCCGCCACCTTGCAAAGCCAGAACGATTTCTTTACTAAAAATTTATCGACCAGCAAAGGTGCAGTATTAGATATTGGCTGCGGTTCGGGAATTCTTACTTTTGAGTTAGCCCAGTATTACGATAATGTAGTGGCCGTCGATTTATCAGCAAAAATGCTGGACATCGCCCGTCAAAAACGCTCAGCACCCAATATCGAATACATCCAAATGGATGCTAGTCAATTAGCACTCGAGCGCAAATTTGATTTAATAGTTAGTGCTACTACTTTTCACCACCTGCCGAACCTCCCTGCCTCCCTCGCTGCAATTAAAAAATTGTTAAATCCGCACGGAAAAATCGTCTTTTTAGATCATATATCGGAAGTTGAAACACCTGCGACAATAGGCTACATATTAGGTGCGGCGAGAGATTTTAGACCAGACTGTTCCACCTACGGATTTCGCAATGCTTTAAGATTATTAAGATTTAGACTGTCGCCAAGTTGGTTGAAACATTTAGCTAGCGACAGGTATTTGTCAGAACGGAGATTTAGAAAAATTTACGGTCGTTGCTTTCCGGGCTGTTATTTTGTAAAATTGGGTTGTTTTATGGGCGTAATTTGGGAACATTTGTAATGCAAAACAACGCGATAAAATCGGTAGCTGCAAGGGGAGAAAAAACTCACATCCGCGAGTTGGGCATTAATCTCGATCGCTGGTATGCGATCGCCCGCAGCAGCGAGGTGCAAACTCACCCGCTAGCTGCGAAAATCTGGAATCGGGCGATCGTACTTTTCCGCGACAGTGCAGGCAAAATCAACGCTTTAGAAGATAGATGTCCCCACCGGCAAGTTAAACTCAGCCACGGCCGAGTTAAAGGCGATTTAATCGAATGTGCTTACCACGGATGGCGTTTAAATGCAAGCGGTGAATGCGCCGAAGTGGATTATTTAGCAGAAAATCAAAAGCTACCTAACTGCAAAATTCGCTCCTATCCAGTTAAGGAAAAAAACGGTTTTATCTGGCTGTTTCCAGGGGACGAAACCAAAGCAGAAAAAATAGATTTATTAGATTTATCAGAGTGGGAACATCTCAATTATATTGCCACAGTTTCAGTCATCGACTGTCAGGCACACTATTCATTTTTAATTGAAAACTTGATGGATATGTACCACGGACACTTGCACGATGATTGGCAAGCTTGGGCAAATCCGGTATTAGAGACTTTAGACGAAGATGATTGTCAAGTAACTGCTCGCTATCAGGCACAAAGTTATTACAAAATAGATAAAATCTGGTCAATTTCTCAGTTATTTTTTAAATCTCTGCGCCGACTGCACCCGGAACCGCTAGAGGTGAGTTATGTTTACCCGCACTGGGTTTCAACTTTGGGGAGCGACTTTAAGATTTACTGCTTGGTTTGTCCGGTGAGCGAGACAGCAACTCGCGCTTATTTAATTCATTTTACCTCATTAAATGCGTTTTGGCGGCTTCACAAATTGCCTGTTTGGTTTCGCAAGTTTATTAAAGATATTTGTTTCGGTGCTGCTCAAAAGTTATTAGATGGTTTGGTGCGGCAGGATGTGTTAATGATTGAGGAAGAACAGCAGGCTTTTTTGCAGAATTCAGAAAGAAAGAGTTATGAATTAAATCGCGCTTTAGCCAGCGTGCAAAAGTTGATGAGAAGTCAGGCAGAAAATGGATAATTCAGGATCGGATTGAAACCTGCGGCGGGACGAATGAAACCAGCCTGCACAGGCTAGGGCGTGTTTTCTTGCCTCGTTGTATCCTAGAAAATAGGCGATCGCAAGCTGTTAACGCTCATGAACCCTTGGAGACTTAAGCAACCAACAGTGGGATTGGTTAAAACCGCTACTTCCACCACTGAAACCCCGAACAGGTAAACCCGATCGCGACCGCCGACAAGTGGTGAACAGCATTCTGTGGATACTCAGAACAGGTGCCCCGCGGTGACACCTGCGGTGAACATTATCGAAAGTGGGAAAGCATCGCCACACGGTTTTATCGATCGCAAAAAAGCCGATATTTGGCAGCAAGTCTTTTAAATCAACTGCCCTCGATCCATCTTCATTTATATTCAGAGCCAAATTTAGAGTTAAGGAACGATGCGATCGTTGCTTGACTCTAAATGTAAAGTTTTGTATCAATTTCACACTTCTGAAAGAAGAGAATAGTTGACGCTGGTCTATCCCCCTGCTAATCTAAAAAAATATTTTTTTTTAGGCTGACACCTATCTAAATAGATAATAGTGAGGGGTAAAGTTAACAGGGAAAATCATTCCTTTGGCAGATGCAATCTACACTCAGGAGAATCCTAATGATGAGTCGTTACAAACTCCATATTTGCTCAGGACTGCTACATTCAGGCTCAAATTTACTGGCTGCTTTGCTTGGGCCAAACCCTGGCTTCTAGGGTGGGACAGCATCTCCACTTCGTTTTTTTTTGTGAAGCGAATGCTAAAAGCCAGCAGCGTAAACAACAAACACTTTTTTTATTTATCGGGGATAAAACATCACAAGAGATTGAGACACAGACATAGCGCCAGAAGATAGAGGTTAGCAACAGCGATTATCAGAGAAATATCGTAACTTATTGCCCTCATTTTTGTAAGTTTGTTCAGCAGCCAAGCTAATTTTTTCGACAAAAAAATAAAATTTGCGCCAAAAAAGGCGTTACATCAAGTCCGGTAAATTAAGTCAAAAAACTTAGGAGTAAGGAATATCCGAGCTTGACTCATGCCCGCAATCAAAAAATCATCCTTTCCCTTTATCCCCCTGGGAAGTCAAAAGTAAAAAGAAATAACTTTTAGTTTTTAGTTTTTACTATTTACTTCTTTTCCCCTTTCCCTCTAAGTTTGGTGCAGCCGGAATGAATCTTATTAGTTATTGGCACTGTTTCTAAATATTTTAGGGTGAATTTATGACTTCTCTTATTCCGATTACCGCCTCAACTCACTTGAATGAATGGCTGGCTGCACAGAGAATCAGCCTCGCCTTCACCACCTATCAAACCAATCGGTTATTCCTCATCGGATTGAAACCCGACGGGAGATTATCAGTGTTCGATCGCGAATTCGAGCGCCCGATGGGACTCTTTGCAACAAGCGATCGCCTCGTAATGAGTACCCGCTATCAAATCTGGCAATTTGACAACCTTTGCAGCCAGGAGGTAGGGGATTATTTAGAGTACGACAAACTCTACGTTCCCCGCATTGCTTACACCACCGGCGACGTAAATACTCACGACTTAATCGTAGATAAATCGCAAAATTGGGTATTTATCAACACCCAATATAGCTGTCTCGCTACCCTCGATCGCGACTACAGTTTTCGCCCCATCTGGCAACCGCCGTTTATCTCCTCCCTCGCCGCCGAAGATCGCTGTCACCTCAACGGTTTGGCAATGGTAGACGGCGAACCTGCTTGCGTGACCGCTTGTTCCCAAACTGATGTCCCCGCAGGTTGGCGATTAGACAGGCAAGGCGGCGGGTGCATTATCGATATTCGTTCTAACGAAATCATTTGTAGCGGTTTAACCATGCCTCACTCGCCCCGATTTTATCAAGAAAAACTGTGGGTACTCAACTCCGGGAGTGGCGAATTAGGCTATGTGGAAAACGGACAATTTCAGCCGATCGCTTTTTGCCCCGGTTTCGTGCGAGGGTTAGCATTTCACAAAAATTTTGCCATCGTCGGACTCTCCAAACCCAGACATGACAATTTTCAAGGATTGGCATTAGACGATCGCTTGGACGCGCAAAAGCAACAATCTCAATGCGGATTAATGGTAGTGGATTTAACCACCGGCAACATCGTTCACTGGCTGATATTTGAAGAAGTTGTCAAAGAATTATTCGACATCGCCGTATTGCCCGGAGTGCGCCACCCAATAGCGTTAGGATTTCAAACAGATGAAATTGAACGCTTAATTACATTTCCCGGTTGTAACCGCATTGTATCAATTAGACCGGGCATTCATCACCCCCCTGAAACTCCTGTAAAAATCACCGAAACCGACGAAAGCGTATGGGCTGCCCCTCGTAGCTGCCCCCCTCCAGAAACCGCCGCCGCGAATTTTGAGCGCGGCAGGGAATTGCAAAAACAAGGGTTATTAGAAGAAGCCGCCGCTTGTTTCCAAGCAGCAATTTCCCTCGATGCCAACTATATCGCCGCCTACAATAACCTGGGAAATCTCCGGCAATTACAAGGAAAAATTCCCGAAGCGATCGCCTATTACCAGCAAGCGCTACAAGTAAACCCCGATCGAGCAGCCACCCGGTGCAATCTCGCCAGCGCTTACCTATTGCAAGGAAATCTCGAAGCAGCAAAAGCCGGATATGAAGAAACTTTGCGCCTCGATTCTAACTTCTATCTCGCCCATCTCAACCTCGGCAAACTGCACGCCTCGTGTGGAGAAAATGACGTAGCAGAAAAGTATTTCAGGGAAGTGCTGCGTCTCAAACCCGACAATGCCGAAGCGAGAAAAGCGATCGCCACTTTGTCGCACCCTAACGCGATCGCACCGCCCACCCAACAACCCAACCCAAATCGAGAAACACAAGCCCCCAAAACGCCGCGCCCCGCAGTCAAATACCAATCCGTTTATCACCTGAATCCCGACAATGCGATCGCCTACGAAGCCTTTACCTTTCCCAGCTTGCAAAAACGCTGGCAAACCCACCCCCAGCGCGGCCAACTCTTTGGAATTTCCGCCACCATTGATAGTCAAATGATAGGAATGGTAATTGCTGAAATTCTCCCCGCTTCAGAGACAATTTCATCCACTTCTGCCGAAATTCTTTCCTTATTCGTAGTTCCCGCGCACCGACATCAAGGAATTGGCACTCTGTTGGTAGCTTATTTGGAAAACCATTTAGTTAAGCAAGGATGTACCCAGGTAGGAATCGCTTATCAAAGTAGTGAAATTAGTACCCTCGCTTTAGAACCGCTGCTGCAAAAATGCGGCTGGTTAGCTCCCCAGACCACTTTTTTATTAGGGCAAACTATCACCGAAAAAATTGATCGAGCTCCTTGGCTGCATAAATATCCTTTACCAGAAAAGTTTGAAATTTTCCCTTGGAGCGAGTTAACAGCCGAAGAAAAACAAAGCATTTTGGCGCGAAAAGAGTATCCAGAAATGCTTTCCCCCTTCAAAGATGAAGCGCGAATCGAACCGCTCAATAGTTTGGGATTGCGCTATCAAAACGAAATAGTCGGCTGGATAGTGACGCATCGCGTTGCTGAAGATACAATTCGCTATTCCACATTATTTGTCTTGCCGAAATTTCAGAGAATGGGTCGCGGAATTTCTTTATTAGCGTCAGCAATTAAACGCCAAATAAGCAGTTTTGTGCCGCAGTATAAATTTGCCGTTTCTAGGGAGAATGCACCGATGCTGCAATTTGTCCGCCGTCATTTGCGATCGTATTTAACTTACTGCTCCGAGTCTCGGTATTCCCTAAAACCTAGGGGCGGTGACTCCGGCAGCGCCCAATGATAGGGGCTGGCTCCGGGGGAATGGCCCCTACCGGAATTGCACAAATTATTACCCATCCTCTCCGCTGCCTTGGCTATGCAATTAATTAAACCCAAAAACTTGAAATTGATAAACTCTCGTTCGCCGCCGAAGAGAGTTAAGACATTTTCACCCCTGCTAGACGCCTGCGAATGAAAAATGAGCGAAAAAATCAAAAAATTCCAGATGAAGCGCTCAAGCTTTCCCGACTCGCTCAGTGAGTTGATACCAAGTAAACCATCCAATTAGGAGCATATAAAAATGGCAACTTTCACAGAACTTCCCGGCAACCCCTTTAGCAGTGTAGATGTGGGTTTTCGCGCCGCGCCAACCTTTGCTGACATCGACGCTGACATCGACAAGGATGAGGATTTAGATGCCTTTGTTGGGTCAGAGAGTGGCACAATCCGCTATTACCAAAACAACGGCGGCACTTTTACAGAACTTTCCGGCACCGCCAACCCCCTTAACGGCGTTGTGGGGATCACTAACAGCCGCCCAACCTTTGCCGACATCGACAAGGATGGGGATTTAGATGCCTTTGTTGGAACAGAATTTGGCACAATCAGCTACTACCAAAACACCGGCGGCACATTTACCAAACTTACCGGCACCGCCAACCCCCTTAACGGCGTTAATGTGGGGTATTCGAGCTCCCCAACCTTTGCCGACATCGACAAGGATGGCGATTTGGATGCCTTTGTTGGGTCAAATTCTGGCACAATCAGCTACTACCAAAACAACGGTGGCACCTTTACCCAACTTACCGGCACCGCCAACCCCCTTAACGGCGTTAATGGCGTTAATGTGGGTAAGTATACCGGCCCAACCTTTGCCGATATTGACTCTGATAGCGATTTAGATGCCATTATTGGGACAGGTGATGGCATAATCGCCTACTTCCAAAACAACGGCGGCACATTTACCCAACTTACCGGCACCGCCAACCCCTTTAACGGCGTTTCTGTGGGTTTTAACGCCGTCCCAACCTTGGCCGATATTGACTCCGATGGTGATTTGGATGCCTTTGTTGGGGCTTATGATGGCGGAATCCGCTACTACCAAAACGGTCCGACCGCGCCTGTCAACACTCCCCCCGTCGCCAATCCTGACACGGTTAGCACCAATCAAAACACAGCAACTAACATCTCTGTTGCTACCCTGCTAGCCAACGACACCGATGCCAACAACGACCCCTTAAGTATCACCGGCGTCAGCAACCCCACCGGAGGCACCGCCGTCCTCAACGACAACGGTACTCCAACCAACAGTGCCGATGACTTTATCACCTTCACCCCGACTACTGGTTTTAGCGGCAACGCCAGCTTTAACTACAGCCTCAGCGATGGTAAAGGCGGCAGCAGCAGCGGTACTGTCACCGTCGGTGTCGGCGGTACTCAAATGGGTGGCAACGGCAACGACACCCTCACGGGTAATGCCGGGAACGACTCCCTCAATGGCGGCAACGGTAACGACACCCTCACCGGCAATGCCGGGAACGACACCTTGATTGGCGGCAATGGCACTGACTTGCTATTCGGGAACGCCGGCAACGACGTACTCAACGGTGACAATGGCGAGGACACCTTGAGGGGTGGACTAGGTAGCGACATCTTGACCGGTGGCAACGGCAAGGATGTTTTCGTGTTTGCAGCAGGCGAGGGCACCGATACGATTACTGACTTCAGTTTGGGTAGCGATAAAATCGGTCTGACTGGAGGTTTAACGTTTGGGAATCTGTCGTTCTCCGGGAATCAGATTCGTGTGGGTAGTGACGTTTTAGCCGTCCTGACTGGGGTGAATACTAATACTCTGACTGCCTCCAATTTCGTCGCAGTCTAGAACCGCGCACCGGCTGAGTGCGACGGGTCAGCAGCGCTTGTGGCTGACCCGTCCCCGCGCTACTTTTTGCCTCGACTAAAGAGTCGCTCAATTCAAGGCAAAACATCTCTGATGAAAAGCTCAAATCCCGCTACGAATCAAACCAGGTTTTGTGAGATAAAATGAAGGCAGCTCAGGCGAACCCAGAGCTTGCCTTTTCCTCGGATAAGCTGCCTTAAACCTAATACCGGAATCGCCGGAATCAAGCGTTTTTAACAATTGATTCTCATCGATATATAGTTAGTGGCAATCGCACCATTGAGAAGAGGGCAGAGCATCTCAAAACACGTCCACTAATATAATCAAAGTGTATCAAATGATATCAAATCCGTTAGCATCGGAATAGTAAATTCGAGCTCACTTTTGAGGGTTGACTGTTCACAGAGTCAACAGTCAACCCTCAACCGTCAACATCACGGACGGTGTAACCGGAAATGATATGACAACTCTCTTCAATCAATCAGCCGTGCATCAAAATAACGCTTGATAATGCACGGATGGTGCAATTTTTCAGCCGTCATTTGCGCCCCTATTTAACTTACTCCTCCGAGTCCCGGTATTCCCTAAAACCTAGGGGCGGCAGTCAAAAAAATCTAAATTCTGCAGCACAAACTTTACTTTTTAGGCCGCTGCTGCTGGTAAACGCTGACAACTTTATCGGCATAAGTAGCAGTTGCGCCACTTTTGCAAGCTGCGGATTCCCCAGTCATCCACCAGCAAGCGGCGCGGCGTACAGCGGTTAATTCATTGTTGCTGCTAGCTTTGTATTCGTCGCGCAGCAAATCGCCCACGATACAGGTAACAATTGATTTGGCTTTTGTCGCGTCGGCCTCAAATTGTTGCGGTGTTAAATCTTGTTTGGTACAAAATTTTGCCCAGCGGGAAATATTCTTGGGTAAAACTTGCCACTGACTGTACATTCCGTCATTTGCGGCTTGTGGCGGCGCGGCTTGTCGCAGCGCTTCTACGAGGGCGGAAACTTGCGCGTTGGTGACTGCTTGCGCTGTGGCTGGAAGTGTTTGCAATCCGAGGCTAATTATCAGGCTGCCGAATAGTAGATTGGTTTTTGCGATCGATTTAAAATTCATTCACAATGCCCTGTTTTAATTAAAGTTTCCTGCACAAGGTTTACCTGAAAGGCGATCTAATGCCTCTGTCTGAAGTATGATTTAGTTTTTAAATGTGAGGGCGATTCCCTACGGGGTAGCTAGGCTTCACAGCCTTATTATAGAAATTGGCAAAGAATTAGGATAAAATTGTGGAAGTACAACCCAGGGAAATTACAAGTTACGGTACATCAGATGGTAAATTTCCTTTCAACGAGTGGCTTGATTCCGTCCGCGATCGGAATGTCAGGGTTAAAATCAAGTCTAGGCTTGACCGAGTTCAACAAGGCAATCTCGGAGATATAAAGTCAGTAGGAGAAGGAGTTTTTGAGCTCAGAATTAATTATGGCCCGGGCTACCGCGTCTACTTCGGACAAGTTGGGTTGACCGTGGTGGTCATCCTGGTAGCCGGAGATAAAAGCACTCAAGAACAAGATATTCGACAAGCCATAGCATACTGGAAAGATTATGAAAGACGTGAAAGCACCGACAAGTCATAGCTACCGCGAGTACCTAATTGAATCTCTCAAAGAGGCTGAAGAAGCTGGTGGTTACATCTGGGCTATTTTGGAAGAAAAAGACCCTGAACCCGCACTCCTGAGAAATGCCATCAGAAATGTGATTGAGGCTAGAATCAGGATGAATTCTCTTTCGGAGTCAGCAAAAGAACTTCACGAAAAACTCGATAAGATGCTGACTGAAAGCGGCGGTTCGGAAATTTACTGTTTGGTAGAATTGCTCGAAGTGTTAGGATTTAAACTAGAAATTAATGTTGCAGATACTGATTTGCCCGCTGACTCGAAATCAACGGATTTTGGAGAATCAGAATTATCGCCCGAACCAGTAGTTAATGCCAGTTAATGAGTAAATCGCGCCCTCACCCTTCCCTCACAAAATCTAACAATCGGTGAGCCATTTCTAGCTTGCTGCAAGATGCTATTTCTACTTGCTTCCCGGCGGCATTAATTAATATTGCTTCATTGGTATTGCTGCCGAAACCTGCACCTATTCGATCGATCGGGTTTGCGGCAATTACATCGAGTTTCTTCGCCCGCAATTTCTCCAAAGCTGGCTTGACAATATCCCCAGTTTGTGCTGCAAACCCAATTAATTTTTGGTGCGGCTGTTTCAAATTTCCCAACTCTGCCACAATATCCGCTACCGGTGCCAACGGTAAACAATTCGGGAGCCATCGCTTCGGCAGTTTCTCACTACTGTACTCAGCCGGCTTCACATCCGCTACCGCCGCAGCCATCACCGTCAAATCAGCATCGGGAAAGCATTGCAGCATCGCCTGCCGCATTTCTTGTGCACTCGTAACTGCGATCGCCCGCACACCTGACAGCGGCAACTCGCCAGTTATACTGTGTACCAGCGTCACTGTAGCGCCGCGGTGCTGTGCAGCTTGCGCCAAAGCTATACCCATTTTGCCACTGGAAGGATTGCCGATAAACCGCACCGGATCGAGGTGTTCCCGCGTTCCTCCCGCACCGATCAACACCCGAAGGCCGGCTAAATCTCGATCGCCCTTCGCATACAACAGCGATTCAATATGAGGCAAAATCTCATAAGGTTCTGCCATGCGGCCGACACCGGCGCGATCGCACGCCAGCATTCCCGCCCCCGGATTCGCAGCATGATAGCGCCGATAAGTCAACACTTCCCGCCAATTCCGCTGCACCGCCGGCTGTTCCCACATATCCGTATTCATCGCCGGTGCCAGCAAAATTGGGCAAGTAGAAGCTAAGACAGTATTAGTCAACAAATTATCAGCAAAACCCCCCGCCAACTTAGCCAAAGTATTAGCTGTCAAAGGAGCAATAACAAAAACTTCCGCCCATTCTCCCAATTGAATATGCAGGGGGCGCCCGTGACTTGCTTGCCAAAAATCTTTGTCAGTAAAAGCAGGATGGCGGCACAGAGTAGCAAAAGTCAAAGGCGTTACAAACTCCCCGGCCGCATCAGTAAGAATAGCTTTAACTTCAGCTCCTGCTTTCGCTAAAGTGGAAACTACTTCGCAAACTTTGTAAGCCGCAATCCCGCCACTAACGCCGATTAAAATTCGTCTGCCTTTCATGTCATTTTTTCATAAAAAAGAATCAAGAAAGAAATTAAGATAAAAACAGGCTAAAATCCCTAATTCATCTGTTTAATCCGCAACAACATATGCTGCTAACTTCTTCCTCAATTCCGTCGAAATTTTCGAGCTAGATTTTTAAGTCTATGCTTCGTCGTAGGCTTCCATATCCAGAAGGTGGAGATAAGGTTCAACCAGCTCCGGCCGCTGAAAGGCAAGCGATCGCAACAAATGCCAATCATTCAATCCCTCAAAAGGATCTGTATAATCGTCAACTTCCAAACGGACAGCCAATTCTGCCACGTCCTGAGAAGTAAGTACAGCAATATCGCGCGATGCTTTGGTTAAAGTTTTCATTTTTTTCCCCTGCCCGAGACTTCCGCCATACTATATACTAAACCTTTAATCAGATTTCGACACAGTTTCTACAACAAAACTTCGCATTACATCTATAACTTCCGGCAGAATCTCGTGTCCCATGTTAAATTCTTGATACTGCACCGCAGCTCCCCAAGCCGTCAAACTCTCGCGCGATCGCGCAGCAGCACTAACGGGAACAATAGTATCTTGAGTACCGTGTACGATTAAAACAGGTGGCAAAGCACTCCCAGCAACTGGCGAAATCGGGTGTAAATAACCGCTCAAACAAATTAAACCGGCTACGGGCAAAGTCAATCCCACATCTAGAGTCATCGCTCCGCCTTGAGAAAAGCCACCTAAAATCGTGCGAGACAAAGGCACGCCCGTGCTGCTTTCCAAAGACAGCAAAAATTCCCTCAGCAATTGCCGGCTTTCTACCAATCCCTGAGCGTCTTTGCTTTGAAGGTTATACCACGCTTTGCCCCTGCTTACTTGCGGATGGGGAAAGGGGGCATCGGGAAACACAAACTGATAATCCGGCAAATTGAAAGCCGGTGCTAAGGGAGTCAAATCCCGAGCATTAGCACCCCATCCATGCAAAGCGACAATCAAAGCGACAGGTTTGCGATCGGTTGTGGGCGGAATGCTAATAGATTGTAAAGACATCGTAGTTAATAATTGGTAATCTGGTCTTGCTACAATTATAAATTGTGACGACGGGTCAAACCCCATATATTTGTTTTCGGCAATATTCCACTAGGAATTTGCACGCGCTTGCCAATAACTATAACAGTTAACAGTTGAAAGTAGAGTGAGTGCGAAATCCGCATCTTTCCCAAGTAGAGTGCGGATTGTTCGCATTTTCTACACAGGAATTAGGGAGCATCTCATATTTGTAAAACACTTTTTCTGGCTCTTTTCTTCTGACTCTTTCCTCCTGGCTCTTTCCTTCTTCCTCCTGCCTCCTGCCTCCAAACTCCTATTTCTAGCTGGGCTGCTTTCATTGAGATGCTCCCAGTAAGACTCAGCTAGAAGCGAGATTTCTCCCGCTAATTCCAAGTGGCACCTACCGCAGGTGAAACCTTAGAAACAGATTGCTTAGACTGTTGCCGCACCGGCACCTCTATCCAGAATTCACTTCCCTCTCCCGGAGCCGATACGCACCTGAGCGAACCTTTATGTTTTTCCACTATTTGATAGCCGATCGCCAATCCCAAGCCCGTACCTTTGCCTACAGGTTTGGTAGTAAAAAACGGATCGAACAAACGTTTTTTTACATTCTCCGTCATGCCCGCTCCATTGTCAGCAATTTGCACGCATACACAATTAGAACTTAACAGTTCAGTACGAATCCGAATCCTAGGTGAAAAATCCCCATCATAGGTATTTTTACCATTGGGTAAAATGTAACTTCTTGCTTCATTTAAAATATCAATGGCATTGATCAAAACATTCATAAATACCTGATTTAATTGTCCCGCCCAGCACTCCACTAAGGGCAAATCTCCGTATTCTTTGATGACTTGAATGCCCGGAAAACCAGGTTGGGGTTTCAGCCTACTATCCAAAATCATCAAGGCGCTGTCAATGCCTTGGTGAATATCAACCGACTTCATTTCAGCTTCATCCAAGCGCGAAAAATTCCGCAGAGAAAGGACGATTTGGCGGATGCGTTCAGCTCCCATATTCATAGATTTTAGGATTTTAGGCAAGTCTTCACTGATAAACTCCAAATCGATCTCTTTTTGTTTGGCTTGCACTTCTGGTTTTGGGTTTGGATATTGCTGCTGGTATATTTCCACAAGTTCCAGCAAGCTTCGAGTATATTCGCCTGTATGGATCAGGTTGCCAGAGATGAAGTTGACAGGATTGTTAATTTCGTGGGCAACTCCAGCCACCAACTGCCCCAAGCTGGACATTTTTTCAGTTTGGATTAGTTGAAATTGAGCTTCCTGCAAATTTTTTAGTGCCGTTTCTAGTTCAGCGGTGCGCTGTTTTAGTTGAATTGTGCGATCGTACACTTGTTGTTCTACTTTTGCAGTACGTTCTAGAGACATCAACAGGTAAATCGTCAAGCCGCCAGTCATCAATAGCCCGATCGCGCCAATTGCCAGGGAACCCTGATGCGTCGTCATACTGTTGTACCCCTTCCCGGGGAAAACTAGCAGCCTCCACTGGCGGTCTGCTACGTTAAATAAGCGAGTGCAAGCACTAGGATTTTGACAGATTTTTCCCCGCAAATTAGCTAACTCTGGCTTTTCGTGTTTTGGGTTATCTATCAACTGCTTAGCTTGTGAGTCGTAGCGCACCAGAAAGCGTTCTTTCTCTATAGCAGAGTTGTCATAGAGGTAAAAATTAATGTTGTCTAAATTTAGCGATTCTAAAGAGGAATCGACCATACTGGTGATCTGAAACAGACCCGCAATAACTCCCATTAGGTTTTGGCGGCCTTTAACCGAGTTATCTGCAGAAGTTGTGCGGCGGGGTACTGGTAGAAATACTTGCAATCCCGGTTGATTGTTGCTGACTAATCTAATCCGCGCGGAAGCCGCTATTTTCTCGGTATTCACCGATTTCTCTAAAGCTGCTTTGCGATCGGGGCTGGAGGCAACATCAAAACCGAGCACTTGGTTATCTTCTTCTAGTGCTTCTCTGTAAATAATTGGAAAGTATTCCGATCGCACTCTTGCTTTGATCTGGTTTTTGTCATGAGTTTGCTCGTAAATTTGAAATGACGGAAAACCTTCGGCTCGAATTGTCCGTTCGTAAGCTGCTTTTTGGCCAGCAGGGACGCGCCGAATCCAGTTAACAGAATGTATAGCAGAATTTCGGCCAAGTGCAGGTTGAGTGAACTGCTTGAAATCTTGTCTGGTAACTTCAGTAGATGCGCTGTAGAATCCTTCAAGTGAGTACAGAAATTCTAAATTTTTGTTGATGCTTTGCTGCACTGCCACATTCAGGCGATCGGCTTGCTGATGAAATTCAGCTTGCATTCGTTGGTTTTCCGAATGCCACACAACGGCTGCGGCTGCCAATGACAAACTCGTACCGATGCAAAGAGTCAAGGCTGCTGGAATGTAACTACGGCGCGACATTAAACTTTCTGTCAGCGAATTAAACCCCTTGCTTTCAAAATTCATATTTTCATACCTTCTGCCACCAGAGTGCAATTTTTTAAAGACTTGTAAAATTCCTTGATAGCACGAAGGACAGCCAACAAACCAGATTGTCTAAAAACTTACGATCGCAAGAATAGAATTTCGCCTGAGAAACCCACTTTCTACAAAAATATTGGTGTGGTAACGAGAAAGTGGGGAAGAAATCGGCTGTTTATGAATAGTGCATCCACGACTGAGGAATGGAAACCAATTGTAACTAAGTGTAACGAAGCCAGTTCCCATCTGGGTGCTCCCAAGTTCCTGCCCCGGAAGAACCTGGGAACGACAAAAAACCTTAATCTGGTGGGGCGGGTACTCAATACCCGCCCCACAAAGCCAACTTAAATTTGGAACAGCTTACAAAACAGTCCCTATTTCCTTCAAATAAACCCGTGTAAACGGTTCATCATCCCCCAGAGTATACTGTTCGATCAACCCCTGGTGGCGAATAGAAATACTACTTCCTTCCCTCACCACCACAGTATCGTCATCAGTGCTTTCTCTAACCAGCATCATCTCCGTTTCCCCCGGATTGTCCAGCACCACCATATTGCTGCCCCGATAAAACATTCCCTCAGCTTCCAAAATATCTTCTGGATATTCAGCAATTAACAAATCAAGCTTGGGATTCCGCAGCAAACTTTGCAAGTTCAGATGGTAATTCTTATTCAAAACTTTTTCAGAACGGTTAACAAAAAGTCCACCGCGACAAACAGCACCAATTGTCCAATCGGGATGCTGCAACAGAATATGGTCGATAGTTTCTTGTAGCTCATGTACCGAAATTCTGTTGAAAGTAATAATCGGAATTCTGGCTGATTTTCCCGATTCAAAGAAAGTGTCGATAATATGGGAAGGCACATCAACTCCTTCGCCGACAGCGGGGTTGAGGTGCATAAAAATTCCCGGCGCGGCATTGATCTCGATAATCCCAAAATTGCCTGTTTTCCAAGATTTGGTGAGAGTTTCTGTTACCACATCAATGCCCAAACAAGTTAACCGAAAATGTAGGGCGATATCTTGAGCCAAAACAATGTTATCCGGGTGAATAGTGCGGGTAGCGTCGATGCTGACGCCGCCTGCGGAAAGATTAGCGACTTTGCGTAGAGACACAGTGCGATCGCGCTCTAGCACACTATCCAATGACAGCCCTTGTTCTTCCAGATACATTTCCATCGCTTCGTCGGACTGAATTTTGCTCATCGCCGAAGTTGGCGTATCCAAACGTTCTGGTTTGCGGTTTTCACGGCGGATCAATTCGCGAATTGTTGAGTCGCCATCACCTGTTACCCAAGCTGGCCGGCGTTCAGTTGCAGACACAAACTTGCCGTCAACGCATAGCAGCCTAAAATCAGATCCTTTGATGCTGTTTTCCACAATTACTCGCACCGGGTCTGTTTCGGGAATTGCCTTAACTGCTCTTTTAAAAGCTGCCTGCAATTCCTCACCATCTCGGACATCTGCTGTTACGCCAATTCCTTTATGACCGACTACTGGTTTGATAGCAACAGGGTAGCCAATTTCTCTAGCAACTGCCAGAGCTCCGTTTTCTGTGGAGACGATATCGCCTTTGGGAACAGGGAATCCTAATGTAGCGAGAAAAGCTTTACAATCGTCTTTGCGCGTGGTAAAATCTGAGTCTAAGTGGCTGTCAGAATCAAAGGTAGTTGCAGAGCCGCGAACCAGTTTTTTGCCGTACCCATATTGCATTAGTCCTTCATCCCACAAATAAAATGCGGGAATGCCTTTTTGGGATGCCGATCGCATTAACGAATAAACTGTCGGGCCTCCGTAGACTGACTGCCGGAACACATTTTGCAGCGCGCCCATTTGTGCTTCCAAGGGAAAGTCTTGATTTTGATTGATGGCTTCAAACCAATCCCAAACTGCGTAAACTACGGCTCTGGCGGTGCGGGCGTGAAGAGCTTCTATGCTGATTCTGTTAAAGTGAGAAAATGGCTTGACGTTCCAGTTTTGGAAGTGCAAACCCATGTCGAGTTTTGCTACTTCTGAGGCGGTACGGCCGAACAGTTGGGCATGGTTCGAGAAAGTTTCGTGCAGCAGTTGCGGGTAGCGATCGCTAATAATTTTATGGTAATGTGCGATCGGCAAAGGTTCGCTAGCGCCCGTTACCGCTAAATCGAAAACTAAAGCTGCGGTGTCTAAATAAGGGTTTGGCCCCATATAGTGTTTGAAGTTGAAAACATCAAAAACATCGGTTTTTCGAGCATTGACGCGGGCTGTTTCGGTGCTTTTTTCTTGCAGCATTTTCTAACCTCCTTTGAGTTAAACTTTTACGGTAACTTTATAGTCGGCGCATGGGATACTACCTGCGGGCATAGATATTCCAGCAGTGAAACAAATACTCCGAGCAATTCTGTCTTTAGTATTGCCAGAGAGGGGGAGTGGGATAGTAGCGGAGATGGGGAGAGGGTGAGAGGGCGAGAGTGGGAAAATATTTCTTGTTCCTTCAAGATATGACTAAGCATTGATGACTAAGCATTGATGACTAAGCACTTATGACTAATGACTACTTCTTTCCCCCCTCGCCAAAAAAGCTATAACTTTTGAGAGGTACACTCTGTACTTATAATTGTTTATGACAGTGAAAGAAAATTTAAGAGGCAGCAAATTATGAAGATCGCACAAACTGCTCTCAGGGACAAAGTTCACCAATTAGCTGAGGAAGCATTTCACCGGAAGCTAATTTCTGGCTACGGCGATGGTCAAAACAGCAACGAATATCAGATTGTCTGGAACGGCAAACCCAGACACCTACCTTTAGAACGGGCGAGTACCATATTGAGCAATTTGATCGAGCGATCGCACTAACGGGCGATCGGACTAATTGAGGACTTACGCTCATCAACCCGATTTCTACGAGCAATCAGAGGAGGATTAGCGAAGAATCGGAGCAGAAACCGGATTGATCACCGTGCGCGCGTCAACCCTGTAATTTAAGCTCATTTCTTGACCCCTCCTATCTCCTGTTAGGGGGGGTAAGTTTGTTTTGTCGATCGTCAAGGATGAGCTAAATAGATAGTCCTAGACGCAGAAATCGGTTTTTTTACCAGTCCCGGACGCAAAAGCTTTCTCAAAAACCGGGGTTTCTCAGTTAAGGTTTTCCGTTCACACGCAGAATTTTCGTTTCTATTTCGGGTTTCTTTAGCCTAGTACCTCCAGGACTATTTAACAAAAACATCGTTACAGCCACGAGCAAGAGTAAACACCCATATCACCCTTGCTGTGTGCGTCCTGGAGGGGTAGCAGTCTGAGATTTTTTTGTATTTATATATACCTTTTGGCAGTTCTCGGAAAAAGGAATTTTGTGTTTTAGTGAAGTTTAATAAATTAAAAGTGGAGATAATATGGCGAGCAACGAAATTCAGGGGAAGTTGCTAATTATTGGTGGCGCGGAAGACAAAGAGGGGGACTGCAAAATTCTGCGGGAATTCTTGCGGTGCGCCGGAGGCACTAAAGCCCGCATTGTTGTCATGACTGCTGCGACAAGCCTACCGGGAGAAGTAGGAGATAATTATATCAGAGTGTTTGAGCGGCTCGGCGCTGAAGATGTGCGAGTTGTTGACACGCAGAGACCAGAGGATGCCAGCAATCCAGATTATTTAGAAGCGATCGAACAAGCCACTGGCATATTCTTTACCGGCGGAGATCAAGCGCGGATTATTAGCTGCTTGAAAGACACCAAACTCGACGCAGCTATGCACAAACGCTACTCTGAAGGGATTATCATTGGCGGCACCAGTGCCGGCGCGGCAATGATGCCAGACATGATGATTATTGAAGGAGACTCGGAGACAAATCCCCGCGTTGATGTGGTAGCAATGGGCCCGGGAATGGGTTTCCTTCCAGGAGTTGTCATCGACCAGCATTTCGCCCAGCGAGGTCGTCTGGGACGGTTAGTTTCGGCACTCTTGCTGCAACCTGCTGTGTTGGGATTTGGTATTGACGAAAATACAGCTATTTTAGTCGATGGTGACGAGTTGGAAGTCATTGGGGAAAGCGCTGTAACTGTCATCGACGAGTCAGAAAAACTCCACGACAATCTGGAGGGATTGTTGAAGGATGAGGCTTTAGCGATTTGCGGGGCCAAGTTGCACATCCTCCCCCACGGATACCGGTTTAACTTGAAAACTCGCCAGCCGGTGCTCCATAACGTAGCAACTACAGCCGAGAGAGAAACGGCGATCGCCTAATTTACTTGCAACTGGCAAACATCTTAAAATTATGTAAGGTGAGCAATTTACACCTTACCTCTTCTACCAACTAGGATGGTTAAAAGCCCAGTTTCTGTCTCCAAAACTAATAAAAAGAAGAGGATTTTACCTCTTCTTTTATTGCTGCGGTTTCAGATTTTTTAAGCACTTTTCTGTTCGCCAAAAATCGACTGCTGCCCTTCTTCAGTCGATATTAAATTCCACCCTTGAACTCTCAGCTTCTGAAATGTTGCCCATCCGTTAGAACCGCCCGGTTCCCGGTAGTCGGGTGCAGCGAACTGCGGAAAAGCTGTATAAGGCCGCCACGCCT
The DNA here is from genome assembly GCF_036701295.1 of Microcoleus harperi Pol14_C6. Taxonomy (NCBI): domain Bacteria; kingdom Bacillati; phylum Cyanobacteriota; class Cyanophyceae; order Oscillatoriales; family Microcoleaceae; genus Microcoleus; species Microcoleus harperi. The sequence goes on from NZ_JAUBQN010000035.1 coordinate 36,939, forward strand.
GACGGGCATCGGTACGCAAGTGCAATATCTTTTCTCCATTGCCTCCGAGTCTGGGCAACCAACACATTTGTTTTAGCATTTTTAACACTCCAGAGTTTTACAGTAACGGTAATTCGCCAACATCCCACATTAAACTTTTAGAGCCTTAGAGCCACTGCTCGGAATATCTAACGGGTAATAGGGACGAATGAGATTTTCACCAATTACCAATTACTGAGGTAGCAGCAGTCGTTAAAGCTGATTTTGGTCCTACAAAGTTTGCCGGTCAAAAACTATAAAACAAGTGCTACCAAGACATAAGCAAAAATAATCATTGCTATTCTCGGCTCAAACTTGGCTTAAAGTCCCAGGAAAACCCAGTGGAATAAATAATTCATGTTTCTGGTTTCCCTTGCCTTATAATTACACGCTCATCCTCCCTGTTTCCGCATAAAATGACATCTTTCTACGGTATTATTCCTGTCCGCTAAAAAATGTTTCTTTAGTTACAAATCTTAAATGTTCACCACGATTTATCTAGTTATCAAAAGTTAAATTATTTTTCATACAATACTTCGGACAGTTTTTGATAGCCAACCGTAGAATAAGGGTTCAAGGCTCTAAGGCAAGTTCGCTACCAACGGAAAATCTAGGGTTTCCGACTACGAACTCAAAACAGCCCGGACTATTTTTCATAAATAGCACTTAATAATTTTTAGTTACTTTAACTACATTTTTGATTAACATCTGGTTTCCGGGTGCCTAGGGGCGCACCTTACTCAATCGCTAGGGTTCGCACTACTAAATCTTCCGGCTGCGCCCCCAAGTACCTTACAACATAAGAGTTAGAGGTTTAACTCTTAAGAACGATGGCGACAGATTTACCAAATTGTAAAAATCAATACTAATCACACTTATAAGTTCTGCAAACAAGATATTCATGGCCGCTGCAATTGAATTCAAACTCTTCGCTCCCAACAACAAAGCAGCTAAACTGCTCGGCTCCTTTTCCCAATGGGCAGAAATTCCTTTAGAAAAAGATGACAAAGGTTATTTCCGCACTAACATTAAGTTAGAAGACGGTATTTATCAATACAAATTCCGAGTTCAGTCGCAAAGTCCATGTTTTGAACCGGACGAATGGGTAGAAGTCAATGACCCCTACGCCACTGAAATTGACCGCACTACGGATACAAGTACAGTTCGCATCAAAGCAGGCGCGCGAATTATTGATACCTATGTTTGGCAGCACGACGACAAAGAACTCCCCAATAATGAAGAATTAGTTGTTTACGAACTGCACGTTGCTGATTTTTCCGGGTCGGATGGTTCCGACAGTTGCAGTAAATTCCAGCAGGTGAAGGAGAAATTAGATTATCTCTGCGATTTGGGGATAAATGCGATCGAACTAATGCCAGTTAATGAATATCCGGGCGATTATAGCTGGGGCTACAAAGTCCGCGATTTCTTTGCCGTAGAGTCCAGTTACGGTGCAACCGCAGATTTGAAGCAATTGATTGACGAGTGCCACGGACGGGGCATTCGGGTGATTCTGGACGGGATTTACAACCACTGCGATGAAGAATGTCCCTTATTGCTAATTGATCGCAATTATTGGTACTACCGCGACAAACACTATCCCGAAGATCCGGCTAACTACTGGGGCCCGGAGTTTAACTACGAAAACTTCGACCCCAAACTCGGCATTCGTCCCGCTTGGAAATTCATCGGCGATGTCGTTAATTTCTGGATTCAAGAATATCATATCGACGGCATTCGCTACGATGCTGTGCGGCAGTTGGACAATCGAGATTTCCTACACTGGATAACTCGTGAAGCGAAAAAAACCGCCGGTAACAAGGCATTTTACAACATAGCAGAACACATTCCAGAACTTCCCGAACTCGTCGCTGCAGACGGGCCGATGGATGGGTGCTGGCACGAAAGTTTTCGCATTTTTGCCATAGAAAATCTGGCGGGGAAGACTTTCGATATGGAAAAGCTCAAGCAAGTTCTAGAACCCAAACAACAAGGCTATCAAACCACAACTAATGCGATCAATTATTTAGCCAGTCACGACCGTGACCACTTGCTGGCCGAAGCCAGCTTTCGGGATATCGATCGAGAAGCGGCTTTTAAACGCGCTAAATTGGGAGCGGTTTTGTTAGTCACAGCAGTAGGAATACCGATGCTGTGGATGGGCGAAGAGTTTGGACAATCCACTGGGCAAACTCCCAACCAGCCGAATAAACTGCAATGGTCTTTGTTGAAAAATCAGCCAAATCATGAGTTGTTGGAATACTACAAACAGGTGATTCGGCTGCGGCAACATTTGCCGGCACTTTATACCGAAAATATTGAATTCATCCACGAAAATCCCGAAGCCAAAGTGCTGGCTTACTATCGCTGGAGTGATGAGGGAACGCGAGCAGTAGTTGTCGCTAATTTTTCGGATACTTATCTATCTGGTTACTGCATTCCTAAGTTTCCAGCGGCAGGAACTTGGCACGAGTGGATGTATAACAAAATAGTAGAAGTTGGGGAAGAAGGGTTTAAGTTTGATTTGCCGGAATGGTCAGCGCAAGTATTTGTTTGAGAGCGGGAGAATTATGTCTCCAGGCAGATGAACGGCCCAGTTGTACAACAGTAAATTGTATTTAAGACGGGCGCACCAAACTCAACAAACTGGGTTTTTCTACCTAAGTGGATGGCTGTAACGATACTTTTTTGTAAAAAAACTCGGTTTCTGCATCCAAGAGTGCGATCGTAATTCCTGGTATTGAGAATAACAATTACAGGGCGACTTGCCAACCGTGAATTAACACGTCAATTAACACGTCAATTAACACAAACTTTGTCGGAGGACAAACTCTATGGGCTGGCTAAAAAGATTGTTTGGTTTAGAAAAACTTGAAAATCAAGAAACTGTTGACGCTCCTGCTTACCAAGCACCTGTAGCTCAATCTCAAGCTCAAGCTCAACCTGCTGCGAGCGCTCAGACAATCCCGCCGGAACGCATGGGCTTGAATGGAGAATACGATCAAAGCGGCTTAGCTAAACGGGTGGCTCAGGCTTTCGATGCAAATCCAGATGTTGCGGATATTGAGACTGTTTATGTGGCTCAACTTGGCACTACTGTGGTTCTTAAAGGTACAGTCCCCAGTCAGGAAATTGTCAACAAGTTGGTGACAATTGCTAAAGGTGTTAAGGGTGCAACTGGGGTGGAAACTAATGAAGTTACTGTCGGCTAACGCGACGGTTATTTCTAACAGTTAGCAGTTAACAGTTAACTTAACTGCTAACTGTTAACTGCTAACTGTTTTTTTTATCTCTCATGGTTTCAATAAAAAATATGACAGGGGAAACCTTAGAACCTACTCGGGGGAAATTAGAACGGACTCTTTCGCAGGGAATTCAAGCTTTGTACCGCTCTCAACTCGGACACCCAACGAGTCAGGCGCTGTGCAATCTTGTGGATAACAAATTGATAATTGTTGTCGAAAATGGGCTGACTCAACCCGAAAAATTACTGGCTCAGAACGGCCAGCAAGATTTGGCTTTGCAGGTGCGGACACAATTAGAATCAGTGCTGGAATTGCCCCTTAAAGAATTAATCCAAAAGGTTTTGGGCGTGGGAGTCACTGATTTGCTCCGCGATGCGACCTTGGAGACTGGCCGCACTGGAACGATCGCAATTTTGGACTCTGCACCTCAAGTTCGTGATTCTAATTATAAATCTAAAACTCAACCACAACCATTTGAGAGTTGAGGTGCTGGCGGATAACTCTTTCTAAATCTTTGATGTTAAAAGGTTTGGAAAGGTATTCCACGCAGCCTACTTGGAGAATTCGAGCGCGGTCTTCTGGTTTTGCTAGTGCTGTGACAGCAACAATCGGAATATGTCTGATCTCGGGGTTTTGTTGGACGCGCTTTACTACTTCCATACCGTCTATATCCGGCAAGCAAATGTCGAGTACGATTAGGTCGGGATGTCGATCGACTGCGGCTGAAAGAGCTGCGTACCCGTCAACTGCTCCCACGCACTCACAGCCCAATAAATCGAGTATTTGTGTCAGCAGCTCTAAGTTGTCCTGATTGTCGTCTACCGCCAACACTAAAGGACGCTGCTCAACCGGGGGTTGACCGCTAGTGAAAGACGAGGATTCCAATGTATTGTTCCAATGAGGGTAGTTCATAAATGCCGAGCGAAACGATCAAAAAAGTTGTCTCCGAGGCATTCTTCAAGTGGCGCTGCGGCACTTGAAACAGATTGGCTCGTATTTGTAGTTCTCCGATGACCAGTTTTTGGTCTAACCCGATACAATATTGCTACAAGCTGCAGGCAAAACGACTGCAGTTGATTAACCGCATAGCATCTGCTTTATTCTACCTCTCCCAGGACCAATTACCAACTAAGGCACTCTTGGTGCGTCAGTTGGTAAAAATACGCAATAAAGACGAAAAATGTTACCAATAAAGCATCCTCGCTTAATAACATTCAATAGTGGCGACAGCTTTTTAGGATATTAACCACATTAGACATGGGTTCCCCTACAGGGATCTACCTAAAGGAAGATTCTAACCGATACTTAATTTTAATAACTTCCACCTGCTGAGAGATACTTGATTACTGTACTTTAGACTTCAATATTTTTAAGTAGTAATCATCACAATTTAAGCCAGTAAAAAAAATTAGTTTTTACATGAGCTTGACCGGATATTAACCTAGGAGGTTTTAATGACAATTCCACTCAGAGACGACCTAACTTACATTTTGCTCAAAAAGATTGGCACTGACAACGGCAGGGGAGAGTCGGAAATTAGGAACGCAGCGGAAGAATATGTCGGTCACGAGGTGGCAGAAGCAGAATTGCTCGGTCATTTGGACTACCTCAACCAAAGGGAATTTATCAAAGCTCAGTTTAGTGGCGAGCCTTATGGAGGAGCTCAGTTATTGCCGCCTTTAGTGGCATTTCAAGAAGCGGAGTTAACAGAAAAAGGCCGCAAACTGTTACACAAAATGGAGACGAATCCTCCTACGTCGCTCCACCAGGAAGGATCGGCAGTTCCTATCGCTTCAAAGGATATGCCGTTTTTGGAAAAAGTGATGGTAAACGGCCACTTGGAGGATATTTTTGATGCCAGGGACATTACCGAAGTAGTGTACCGGGTCATGCGCGATGTGATGACAAAAGATGCCATCGAGCACGTGGAATCTGAATTGCACAAAGAAGTTTTGCCTACGGATGACAAAACCCTGCAACAAGAAATAGCAGACCTCTGGAAAGATACAAATCCGCTGGTGGGATTGCTCAGCCGCATACGTCAGCCTTTGACCGGCCCGCCTGCACCTGCGGGGATCGATGGCAATTTGTTTGCACGGAGGGTGGAACTAGAAGGGTCACTTCCTTCGGGAGTAAAACCGGAAACTGCGATCGCGGCTGTATTTTCTGCCACCAAGGATGAGCTGTCCGAGGAGCGAATTCAGGAAATAGCTGGCTTTTTGCCGGACAGAATTCGGGGAATTTGGGAGTCGGCTTAACGAGACCTTTTAAGGTATAAATACTTACCAGCCGGGTTGACCAATCAGTATTCTGCTCTCAAGAGCGAGAATATTGGTTGGTCAACCCGGTTTCTCTATACGTTTTGTCTTGTAGCTCTGGAATTGCTTTGTAGTGAGGACTTGAGTCCCGATCGAACTAGATTGGACTTGAGTCCTCACTAATTTTCTGATGGCTCTTTTCTTGCTTTGTAAGTGCTGTGAAAAACCCCGTAGATCACCGAAATTTGTCGAAAAAGCCGAAATATTCCCATAAACCGAGTTTCTAGGTCTGAGGTTGGGTCAAGCCCCTAGACGCCGCGAAAGTGTTGTAATGTATAATACAAGGCAAGTTAAGACTGTGGATCGCAAAAATGCTGTCAACAGCCCGGGAGATCAAAAGGCATGACCCGCACCAAAGTTAGACAAATGTCACGATCGACTTTAGAACAAGAGATTTTACTCAATCGAATTACCAATCGCATCCGCAACTCTTTAGAACTGCAGGAGATTTTGACGACAACTGCCCGAGAAATCCGCAGCTTTTTAGAGAGCGATCGAGTAAAAGTTTATCGCTTTGAGGCCGACGGTAGCGGTGAAGTCATTGCTGAGTCGATCAACGGCCACAATTTGTCCTCTATGCTGGGTTTGCGCTTTCCCTCAGGCGACATTCCCAATAGCGCTCGGGAAATGTTTCTCAAAGCCCGCCAGCGAGTGATTGTAGATGTGGAATTGAAGCATCAAACAATTAATCGGTTAGATTGTCCAGAAACAGGCAAAACTTTAGCAGTTGAAGATATTAGCTATAGTCCTGTAGACCCCTGTCACGCTGAATATCTAAAGGCTATGGGGGCACGTTCTTCTCTGACGGTGCCGATTGTGCATCAAAATCACCTTTGGGGGCTGTTGGTGTCTCACCACAGCCAACCGAAACGGTTTAGCGATCGAGAATTGAAAATGGTGCAGTTGCTTGTGGATCAACTTTCAATTGCGATCGCCCAATCTTTTCTGCTGAGTCAAGCTAGACAGCAAGCGCGTGACGAAGCCGTTATCAACCAAATTACCAGTTTGCTGCATTCTCCTCTGGAACTCAACGAAATTCGGAAAGCAGTTCTGGAACAAACAGTCAAGCATTTGCACGGTTCGGGAGGGCGACTCTACCTTGCAGCCGAGTTTGGCGATCGACCGGCTTTGCTTTATACCTGTGGCCAGCAGCCCGCGGACATCGACCTTGAACTCAGCCCGTTTTGGCAGCAGATCATGGGGTTGGACAACCAAGGCGATCGAACACAAACTGCTCATCATACAAGCCCATTAGATATTTTTGAAAATCTATATTCCCAGCATTACAGTTCAATTGACAGCAATGTTTCCAGTTTTATCGTACCGCATTTGTATGCAATTGCGGATATTTCTAAAGAACCTCAACTCAAATCTGTATCTGCCAATTTAGTCGCAGCTTCCATTCGTTCATTTTTGGCAGTACCGCTGCAATACCGCCAACAGTGCATCGGCTGTCTCACCGTTTTTCGCAGCCCTATAGAAACAGAAATTTTGTGGGCGGGGCGTTGCAGTTCGGACGCCCGGAACGATCGTCCCCGACAATCCTTTGCAGCTTGGAAAGAAATCAAAACAGGCGAAGCTCAAAAATGGACTAGCGAGGAACAGAAGCTAGCACAATCTTTAGGAACTCACCTGTACATGGCTGCAATGCAGAGACGGGTCGAGGCGATGATCCGACATCAAGCTTCTCACGATCCCTTAACTGGTTTACCTAATAGATTGCTGTTTAATGAAAGGCTATCTTTAGCTTTAGCTAGTGCTCACCAAAACGCAGAAATGCTGGCGGTTATCTTTCTAGATTTGGATAGATTTAAAAATGTTAACGATACCCTAGGTCACCAAGTGGGTGATTTGTTGCTGCAAAGTGTATCTCGGCGTTTAACTAACTGTTTGCGCGTGGGGGATTCGATGGCTCGTTGGGGCGGAGATGAATTTACTGTGCTGCTGTACAATATCAACAGCCCTGACGAAGCAACTAAAATTTGCCAGCTAATTATCCAGAGTTTAAGCAGTCCTTTTGATTTTGAGGGTCTAGAACTTTATATTAAGGCTAGCTTGGGAATTGCTTTGGCTCCTTATGACGGAGAAGATGCAGAAACTTTGCTGAAAAATGCTGATGCTGCAATGTACAAAGCTAAACAGAAAGGTCGCAATAATTATCAGTTTTACACGCGGGCGATCGGCAGTAAAGTCTCCGAGGATCTTAACTTAGAAAATCATCTTTACAAAGCTCTAAAAAAATCCGAGTTTGTGCTGCACTATCAACCGCAAATAAATTTAAAGACTGGTAAAATAGTCGGCATGGAAGCTCTGATTCGCTGGGAACATCCAGAACGCGGTTTGATTTCTCCCGATCGATTTATTCCCTTAGCTGAGGAAACAGGATTAATCTGCCAAATTGACGAATGGGTGATGCGGACTGCTTGCTTGCAAAATCGAGCGTGGCAGTTACTGGGATTGCCGCCGATGCGGATAGCGGTGAATTTATCAGCCCGGCAGTTTCTGCAACCTCACACGGTACAAACCATCGCTGAAATTTTATCAGAAACCAAGTTAAATCCCGAATATTTAGAAATAGAAATTACCGAGAGTATTGCCATGACAGATGTGAGCTTTACGGTGTCGGTATTGCAGCAGTTGCAGGACATGGGGATTCACATTGCTTTGGACGATTTTGGCACCGGTTATTCTTCGCTGTGGTCTCTGAAAAACTTTCCCCTCAATAATTTAAAAATAGACAAATCTTTCGTGGCCGACTTGGTGACCGGCAGCAGCGGTGCTACTATTGTGAAACTGGCGATCGCCTTGGGACAGGGCCTAAATTTACAGGTGATTGCTGAGGGAGTGGAAACAGCAGAACAGTTGGCATTTTTGCACTCGCATCAGTGCGATATGGGTCAGGGTTACTTTTTTAGCAAACCAATACCGGCGGCGGCTATAACCCAATTGTGCTTAGAAAATCAATCTGGGATATAAGGAGTTTAAATTAACAATCGGGAAGCGGAACACAAAAGAGTTTTTGTTTAGAGTTGTGAATGGGATCAGAGTCTGTAAAATAATGCTTATAAGTCAATACGGTTCAGTTAAGCTCGATCCCCCCTAGCCCCCCTTAAAAAAGGGGCAGAACTTACTCAAAGTCCCCCTTCTTAAGGGGGATTTAGGGGGATATCCGAGGAATAAATAGTTTTAACTGAACCGTATTGCCTGATAAGTTTGTAGTCAGGAAATCCGTTCTCGGAGTTTGGGGGAATTAAGAAAAAACTTAAGTCCTTACTACCCACATTTATTCCTGGTTGGTAGTAAGAACTTCAGTCCTGATATTTTTGAATGGGGAATCAGTGCTTCGGAGGTCTGACAACTTACTGCCAAACAAACACTTTCGCTTCGTATTCCGGCAAGTCAATCATAATATTGTCATCGCCAGATTCAATATCATAATTCCCTGTCCATTCGTGCCAAGTTCCGTTTGCCGGAAAGTGGGGAACGCTGTAACCTGCTAGATAATTTTCCGACATATTCGCCACTACTACCACTCTCGAACCTTCATCGTTCCAGCGAGTGTAAGCAAAAACTTTTGAGTCGGGGTCTTCGTGGAAAAAGTCGATGTTTTCTGTGTAAAGTGCCTGGTTATTTTTACGCAGGTGAATCAAGCCTTTGTAGTATTCCCACAAACCTTTATTTAAGTCATTTCCTAGCAGCGTCCAGTCAATTTTAGCTTGCTCAATTGTTTTGGCTTTGTATTCGCCAAATTCTTCGCCCATCCAAATCAGCGGCACGCCAACTGCTGTCATTAACAGCACGGTTCCCAACTTCGCCCGTTTGAATGCTGCTTCATCCAAAATTCCGCGATCGCCCAATTCGGCAAAAACGCGATCGTGGTCGTGATTACTCAAATAATTGACTACATTCGTAGCACCCAAGAAACCTTGCCGCTTGCAGTCGATTACCTCTTTGAGCCGTTCTAAATCAAAATTGTCCCCGCAGAGTTGTGGAATTATGGAGTGATAGAAACTGTCGTGCCAGCAGCCGTCCATCGGCCCGTCTAAATTCGTGATGCTGGGATTTTCGGGAATGTATTCGGCAACGGTATAAAATGGTTTGGGGCCGGCGACACTTTTGGCTTCTTGAACGACCCAGTGCATGAAATCGTAGTTAGCAATTTGTCGCGCCGCGTCGAAACGAATGCCGTCGAGATGATATTCTTGAATCCAGAAGCGGACTGTATCGCCAGCAAATCTGCGGGCCGGGTAAGTGTCTAAGTTTTCGTCGTAGAATTCGTAGTTAAATTCCGGGCCCCAATTGTTGTCTGGATCGCGGGGTTCGTGGTGATACCAATAATCGTGATCGATTTGAGTGAGGGGGCTCGACGCTTCCGAGTGGTTGTAAATCCCGTCGATGATGACGCGAATGCCGCGCCCGTGACACTCGTCTATCAGGTTTTTGAGTTCTTCTGTGGTTCCGTAGCTAGACTCGGCAGCGAAGAAGTAGCGGGGGTTGTAACCCCAACTGTAGTCCCCAGGGTATTCTTTGAGGGGCATGAGTTCGATCGCGTTAACGCCGAGTTCGACTAGGTAATCGAGTTTTTCGACGACGTGCTTGTACTTGCCGCGGGCGAAGGGATCATCTTCGCCGCCGGAAAAGTCAGCAACGTGCATTTCGTAAATCACTAATTCCCTATCGGCCGGTAGCGGTTTATCGTCGTTTTTCCAGACGTAGGTATCGACAATGCGATCGCCATCTTTGATCCGAACAATGCCGTTTTGAGTAGGATCGTCGATATCAGTCGCGTAGGGATCGACCACATCTACCCACTGATCGGCTTCCAGAAACCAGCTTTTCGACTGAACGCGAAATTTGTATTGATAAACGCCATCCTCCAACTCAACTCGCGTGCGGAAATAACCCTCTTCGTCCTTTTCCATCGGAATCTCTTCCCAATTAGAAAAAGAGCCAATCAAGGCAGCTCCTTTGTTGTAGGGAGCAAATAACTTGAATTCAATTGGGGCGGCCATAATACCTCTTTCTAAAACATTTCAGTAGCAGTTGATACTTTTAATTTCGCTAATTTAAGCGAACTCAGCATCGCTCTGCAGATATAATTTCTTTAATGCCTAACTATTCCTAAAAGTATCGTAATCTGGCTTCTGCCTGCGCCTTTTATGAAGTGAGATCGCGCAATATTAGCAGTGGCAGCGAAATTTATCTAATTGGGGATCGGTCAACACTAAGTATTAGTAATATGATAGTTTTTTAGCATCTATCTTAAGGTATATTTACTTTTTTTAAAGTTGAAAAAATATCTGTACTGGGATAGATGCGGATTTAAAATTTATTACTTTTTCAACAACAAACAATTGCTCGGCTGGTGTACACTGCCTACCCTAATTTTTTGCTAATAATTAGTAAGTCGGTGTGCACTGCACACCCTAAATCAGCAGCCGTAAGGTGCGCACAGCGCACCCTACTTTTAACTTGATTTGGCCTGATGATAAGGCTTCATCCAACCAAGCCAGAACGCAGGGCGAGAACGGCTGCCTGAGTGCGGTCATCAGCGCACAACTTGTTCAAAATATTGCGGACATGAGTCTTCACTGTACCGACAGTAATGTAAAGCTTTTCGGCGATTGCAGCATTGCTGTAACCCTGCACGATCAGTTCCAAAACCTCTAATTCCCGCTCGGTTAAAGGGTAAGTCTCAATGATGTGACTAAACTCGGGTTCGGCAGCCTTAATTGTGACTCTTTTGCCCTCAGCCTTCGGTTCTTCCGGCGCGGGTTCCTGAGTACGAGCTTGTTTCAGGACGATACGGGCGATCGCCGGATCGATCCAAGAATTACCTTCGTGAGTTACTTTTACTACATCTAATAGCTGATCGAAGCTAATATCTTTCATGCAGTAAGAGTCAGCTCCGGCGGCAAAAGCTGCCAGAACTTCTTCTTCATTGTCCTGAAAAGTCAGAATCAAAATTTTTGTATCTGGATCGGACTCCGCTACGGATTTTTTGAACTTTTGTGTCAATTCAATGCCATCAAAATCCGGCAACCCAATATCTACAATTGCCACGTCAGGTTTTGAAGACTGAAGCAGTTTCAATCCATCTGTAGCATTAGCTGCATCGCCGACAACTTCTATCGTGTCACGCTGTTGTAGAGCTGTGCGGATGCCGACTCTTGTCAGGTCATGGTCTTCTATCAAAGCAACGCGAATTTTACTCATCTTTCTTCCAATAGTCCGCTAAACTTTTAAAATATCGTCAACTGACTCAGCTAAACTGAGTAAATTTGAGAATGTGTCCTGATTTAGGGTTTTACAGGCTGCACATCATTTTTAAGCATACTCATGCAGCCGCCAAGAATGCAAGTTAATTTTTAAGTTATTTTGCGGCGATGCCTGCACGAGCCTTCCTCGGAACAGGTAAGCTCTCAATGTTTCAACAGTTTAACTGAATTATCTCATTGTCCGCCCGTTGATAGAGGTAAAGATATCACTACCCAGATAAGTTTAAAGTATAAAAAATTTTGATGCAGTTGGCACGTCAAAATCCATAAAGCTAGCAGCACGAGTCTTTAGCCGGTGTTAGGGCTCAAGTTCAATGCTTATTTATATAACCTGTTATGACTCAGTATGACCGCAATAAGTCTTTTCCGTCGGAGTTTTCCGACTCTGAAATCTTACACAAAGTATCTGAAATAACCTCCCCCCAACCGCAAGTTGGCGACTGCGAAAGTCAGGACGATCGCCTGCGGTCGGCAATTCCTCACATAGTTTGGAAAACAAAGGCCGACGGCTGGGCGACTTATTTCTGTCAGCGCTGGGAGGAGTACACGGGCGTACCAGCAGCAGCAGCTTTGGGTTTCGGCTATCTGGCGCAGATCCACCCAGAAGACCATCCTCGTCTTTTGGCGCGATCGCACATTTCTGAGTTCCCGCCGCCAAGCTACGAAATTCTATTTCGTCTGCAGACGCGAGAGGGCATTTACCGCTGGAACATGGCCAGAGGAACGCCCGCTAATGTAGACAGTCAGGAAGTTTTGGAGTGGGCGGGAACCTACACCGAAATCGACGCCATCCAAAAAACTCCAGCCGCACCCCAAGCAGAACCAGAATTTTTGCCCGATCAAGTGTCCTCGGAAAACAATTTTACAGTAAAAAATTGGTTTGAAGCCCGGACGGTAAGGGACGCGGAACACGAGTTGCACGCGCTCGATCGATTTACAAATCTGTTAAGCCAGCGCGCGGGTAGCTTGTGCGAGTTGTTGCAAGGCATTGCGGATGCGACTGTAGAGGCGATCGCAGGAGCGGAATTTTGCCTGGTTGCTCTCTTGGAGTGCGATTGCAGCGGCCTCAAACTCAGCGCTGTCGGGGGCGCGGAAAACTTTGCACGTGCCGGCCAAACCCCGCACGTGCAAAACAAGCTGCTGTGGAAAGCATTTGCGACGGGAGAGCCTGTACTGTTGCGGTCGGAGTCTGGCGACGGCTTGCTGCCGGCGGCGGCCTGTGCTGCGGCGATCGAGTCCGGGGAAAGCGGGCGTTTGGGTGTGTTGGCCATCGGCAACGGGAAAGACAGCACGGCCATTGACGGGCATACTCAGAAACTGCTGGCGGTGATGGGAAAACAAGCTGCGATCGCGATTAACAGCGCGCGGGCGATCGAAATATTAAAAAAACAGGAACAGCTTTTAGACTTGCAAAACGAGCTGCTAATTCGCCAGCAGGAAGAACTGGAAAATCAGGGGCGACGCATTCAACAGCAAAAATTGCAACTGCTAGAAGCAGCCAAGTTAAAATCGCAATTTTTGGGCATTATGTCCCACGAATTGCGAACTCCCATGAATTCGATTATCGGCTTTTCCCAATTGCTGCTGCGCCAGCACAAACAACTGCTGAGCGCCCAGCAAACAGAAATGGTAGGGCGCATTTTACATAACGGCAAAAACCTGCTACTGCTAATTAACGATATCCTCGACCTCTCCAAAATCGAGAGTGGCCGCACAGAATTAAAAATTGAAAAATTTAATTTAACGCATTTAGTAATGGATGTCGCCCTGGAATTCGGAAATCAAGCCACCGATAAGAACGTGGCATTGTCCGTCAGCGTCTGCTTGCAGGATCACTTGATAGTTAATGACAAGTTGCGCCTGCGGCAAATTTTGGTGAATCTCGTTTCCAACGCGGTTAAATTCACACATGAGGGCAGCATTTACATTGAGGTGCGGGAATTAAATTGCGATCGGCTAATTATCACCGTTCGGGATACAGGAATCGGCATCTGTCAAAAGGATCTTCCCCACATTTTCGACAAGTTCCACCAAGGCGACCAAAGTACAACTCGCCAATATACCGGCACTGGTTTAGGACTAGCTATTTGTGCTTCTTTAGTCAAGATGATCGACGGTACAATTACCGCCGAAAGTCAACCCAACAAAGGTTCGATATTTCGGATGGAGTTCCCGCGAAAAATTTACCCTAAAAAACTCACTTGCTGACTGAAGACCTTTTTATATTTCTCAGAAGAGCCGATTTTAACTGATTACAAAAACTTTCGTCCCTCTCTAAGACACGAAAAAATAAATATGACTAAGAGCAAAAAAAGGTTTTACCTACTCCTTATGGCGGTAGGGTGCGCCTCGGCGCACCCTACATATAGAGGTTTTGGGTAATTCGTTTATTCTTGAGTCCCTCTCTGCTAGGAGGAGAGTTTGTGTAGGATAGGTTGCAACACCAGACTCCTATCTACAGACTAGAAGTTTTCCCTACTTCCGACTGAGTAGCAATTGGTTTAACATCGGTGTAGCCCATATTATTAGCTACGTCGCGCAGCACTGTAATTTGCTGTTCAAAATCAAGACCTTCAATTTGACCCAACACGCCATTGACAGCCTCAGTTGCCTCATATCCTTCGGGGATATCGACAATTGTTTCTCCCATACCAATAGCCCAAGCATACCAAACCACCAACTGATTGTTAGCAGTTAAAGCTCCGTAAGCGTGGGAATAGGGCGTGTCGTCGCCATTGACAATACCGCGCATTATATTTAGTTGTTGGTCGTGGGAAAGCTTGTAAAAATCATCCAGCAGCATGGGAGCTAATTCTGGTTCGGCAGCGGCGGGAGCGGCTGGTGTAATTGAATCTCCCATTTTTTCATAAACAAAGTAGAGCAGCGCCAGTTTTTCATCTGTACCCAACCCGTTGATTGTCTGAACGATGTTTTTAGTGTCGTTGGAGAGAGAGTGAGGATTGGTGGCGGCGGGTGAGTTCATAAACAAAATTCCTTAAAAATGCTTCCAGAATATACAAATATCAAGATTTGTAAGTACAAGTCACCATCCCCGAGAGGTAATACGATTTTAGTTTTTAGATTTTAGATTTTAGATTAAACAAGGGGGAATGGCTTAGTATGTATGGGTTGGGAGCTTGTCTAAAGCTGCATTCTTTTCGGAAAGTGATGTAATGTTAAGGCACTAACCTAGAATAAATCATCCTTAAGATAGAAGCCAACGATACATCTGCGGGTAGATGAAAAAGCCGGGTGCTAAAGTAATAATTGATACAGTGAATTGTTAAATAAAAGTACCAAGGAGTCGGCTATGTCTGAAATCAATACAGAAGTCAATAACACTGAAAATTTTGACGCTCAGCAGATCACTGAAAGCGCGGAAGCTGGAGAACAAAAGTTGCCGACCGTTGATGTATCAGCAGACTACGAAGCTTCAAAAGAATTCAGCGTTAGTGACATCGATCGCACAGGTGCCGGCGCTCAAGCTGCCGCCGCTGCAACTGCACCTAAATTTCCTATTCCCGCTGCTCAAGATAATACTGCAAAGCCGGTAGATACAAGCGGCAATCCCAATGATTTTCGTTCGATGGCTCAGGAAATTAAGCCTGCTGGTACACCAGGCGAAGTTACCGACGATGTGATGCAGAAAGCGATCGATCTTGGTACTCCCGGCAGTTAATTTAGAAATTCTCCATCTTCGATGCAAAACCTCTGTATTGTAGGGTGCTGATGCCCCGCCTTACCCCTATAATTCCCGCGTCAAATCACGTTTTGCATAAGTTCTGAATTGTCAAGTGAGTGTACGATAAGCTGCCATACCGTAGGGACACAACAATGTTGTGTCCTTAAATGATTAATTTTTAGTGTCCCTAATCGCTTAGTTTTAAGTCGATCGCCCGACAAATTTTGCCGACAGTGCGATCGCCCAAAATTTCAATTACTAAATTCACGCGATCGCCCTCCAGCATCGACTTAATAAATAACTCGGGATGCAGCGCTTTCCAGAAATATTCAACAAACCGATTAATTTCAGCCTCTGACATTCCCGACTTCCCCGCCGCCATCATTTCCCGTTCCGCCTGATTGCGCCACACTTGAGAAATGCGATAATCTTGGGGATACAAAACCATCAACCGATCTAATCGGTTCCACAGCGGTAGATAGTCGTGCAGCTTCGCATTCATATCGCGCGCAAACTGACAGTCGCTTTCTGTGGAAATCGGAAACGGTGCAGTCGCCAAAAACTCGTTTAATTTGGCATCAACCACCGGATTCACACCGACAAACCAACCTTCAAAAAGTACAATATCCGCCCCGGAAATAATTTCGGGTTGACTTCTATCTCCTGCACCTCCATAGGCTGATTTCTCAAACCTGGGAATTTCTATATTTTTATTAATTAAATCCGGTTTGAGGGCATCAGATTTGGGATTGTCAACTACTGCTAAATTGTGAGTTAGAGAACCGCGCAACTTGTCTAAAACTGCGATTCCCAAGTCAATATCGTGAGTGCCGGGAGGGCCGCGCCAAATTAAACGCGGGTCTGCTTTTTGGAGTTGTTGGCGATCGGCATAAGTCTTGTAAAGATCGTCTAAAGAAAGGCTGACAGTAGAATATCCCAATTTTCCCAGAATCAGCCTCAAAACTTGGCATAAAGTAGTTTTTCCCGTTCCTTGCACTCCTAAAATTCCTTGAATTAGAGGACGCTTTAAACTTTGTTTGGCAGCCGATAATTGCATTGCCAGCGGCAGCCACAGATTCCACAAAGTTTCGAGGAAAACACTTGACTTTAGAGGGAAAGTATGCAGTTCGTCAAGAAGAGAAAAGAATAAATCGGTTTTGCAGCGGACAACATCAGCTACATTGTCGGGAGTAATGCCAAAAGCGCGCGTTAGCGAAGCCCTCGAAGAGGATCGCACATCATCCGTAAGTTCCCACAAAGCCAGGAGATCGAAGTCGGGAGCGATCGGGCGATCGCCGGCTTGCCATCGATGTAAAATTTCAACAGGGGTTACAGTCGATCGAGCCATCTTCTCAAAACTCTTGATGCCAGAGGGGGTTTTGTACAAATCCTATCTGCAATTAACAAATATTTCATCCTAAAGCCGCGCCGATTCAAAAAGTTTTTAAGAACCTAGTTTGAAAGCCTCCACAAATAAATTGTAAGTCACGCCAATTTTCAGAGCATTGAGCATATCTACCCAAAAAGAACCTGCTACAGCCCGCGGCCCGGCGTAAACCAGCCAGTTGGCGAACTCCGTCAACAACACCAACAGCCCGGCCGCGATAATATCCCACTCAGCAGATTGTCCCGCGATCGTCGAAATAGCTGTTCCCAAAAAAGTGCCGAACAGCAGGCTAATTAGCAGGAGCGAAATCCGCCGCCAAGGATTGTTCAGCCAGCCTCCGAAGCGATCGCCCAGAACCTCAATCAATCTGTTAATTCGGGTATTCTGCATAAAAATTATACGGTTTGAGATTGGAGATTTGAAATTTGAGATGCGGAATAACTGATGACTATTGAGGTTTGGAGTACAGGCCTATAGTGGTACTCTTTTTTTTAACTTCTATTAAAACAATAGTCCGGACACTTTTCAATCACTAACCGCAGGATGAGGGTTTTAGCCTTCTCAGCGAGGTCAAATGCTAACGGTAGAATGAGGGTTTCAGCCTCTGAATCAAAAACTGTCCGGAGTATTGTTAAAAGGTAAACCGATGAGCAAACAAATGCCCCTCCTGACCAACTCCAAATTCTTACCGGGGGGAGTATGTCGCAATCTAAAATCTAAAATTTAACATCTAAAATGGTATTGAGCGATCGCGGACTTATAGCCGAGAACGCTCAAGTAATTAAGTGTAACTGTATCTTGTGCCACAGCAGACCCTGGTTTTACATTAAAAATAGTTAAGACTAATTTCGGGTGCAGTCTATCCTTTAAGCCTAAAATTTATGAATCTTAAAATTTACCAGATCGTAATTGGAGTGTCGATCGTCCTAATTACAGGAATGTTTCTAGGACGTTTTGAAATCACTATCTCCAACGGTTCAAATCAGTCCAGCGACTGGCCCTCACAAGCCACCGCACTCCCCCCAATACCCCCGGTTTCCCCAGTCGCGACAGCTTCTGCCGACACCGCCAGCGAGCCCAAACCCGACTCAACACCAACCCCCCCAGATCCAGAGGAGGAATTGCTTTCCTCAGTCCCTGTAAATGCTAAAGCCTCCGGCCTTTTGCGCGTCAGCAACCGCAGCGAACACCCCGTGCGAGTAGCCCTGCTGTCGAAACGGCAAGCCGAGAAATCCTATGGGAAACCCGCGCACTGGGATTTTGCGCCGGGGGAAGGCGGCGGCAAGGGACTGATGCTATCGCTGCCGGAGGGCAAGTTACAAGTCAAACGAGGAGACATTCTGGTGGTTTTTGCTCAGGATGGTTCTCGCCGCTACTGGGGGCCTTTCGTCGCCGGGGAGACATCCTCGCCCGCTTGGAACAGCACAGCCGGAGAATGGCAATTAATTTTGCAGCCGTGAACCCTTAGCTGCAGGTGCCGAGATTTTAATCGAGAAACACGGTTGATACGGTCTTATTGAGAATGATCCCGCTATGTGAGGTTAACCTTACATAGCCGAATCATTATAAATAACAGGCATCTTGCCTGTTCTACAAAGCGTGAATTTTGTTGTGGGGAGTAGGAGTTGGGTTGCTCTAGCCCGCCCATAAAAGCCTTATTGACAATGGTGTAACATCTCAGTTGAACCGCATTCGATCGAATTGGGAGTTTCGAGAATGCGAATCTTTCGGTAGACTCTCTATGCGAGCTAAAATTTAAAATCTAAAATCGCAGGAAGTTTCCGTGAAGGAAGTTATTAAAAATTTGTCAGAGTTTAGAAATCGCCCGTTAGCGAAGCCCTCGAAGAGGCTCGCACTTTTGCTGCTATCAATTTTATGGCTGTCCGCGATCGCCTCTGTGGCTTTTTTGTGGAATCTCGGCAACATCGGTTTAGTTGACGAAACCGAACCGTTGTTTGCCGAAGCCGCGCGTCAAATGACGGTGACAGGGGATTTCATCACTCCTTATTTCAACGGCGAAACCAGGTTTGACAAGCCGCCGCTGATTTACTGGCTGATGGCCGTGGCCTACCGCACTCTGGGCGTTAACGAATGGGCCGTGCGTCTTCCCTCGGCCTTGTGCGCGATCGGTCTGACTTGCCTCGGATTTTATACCTTATCGAAGGAAGAAGGAAGACAGAATGAGGAAGAAGGAAGACAGAATGAGGAAGAAGCAAAATTCCCCCCCTCGGACACTCCCCCCCTCGGACACTCCCCCAATCTCCCAATCTTTTTTTCTACTCCTTGGATTGGTGCGGCCCTAATAGCTTTAAATCCCCAAACTATTGCCTGGGGACGGACTGGCGTTTCAGATATGCTATTAGTCGGCTGTATGTGTTCGGCACTCCTCGCATTTTTTCTCGGTTACACTCTAGAAGAACAGAGAGAACAAGCAGAATTTTCCACTGTTTCCGCTTCGCGATTTCCGAATAAGTGGTATCTGACTTTTTACGTACTAATTGCCTTAGCAATTCTGGCTAAGGGACCTGTGGGAATTGTCGTGCCAGCGCTGATTATTGGCGGTTTTGGGCTTTATTTGGGAAATTTTCGGCAACTTTGGCGTGAAATGCGTCCGGTGTCGGGAATCTTGATTATTCTGGCGATCGCCCTGCCTTGGTACATTTTGGTTATTTTAGCCAACGGTCAAACTTATATTGACAGCTTTTTTGGCTATCACAATTTCCAGCGTTTTACTGGAGTAGTCAACAAGCACTCAGCGCCTTGGTATTTTTACTTTTTTGTAGTGCTAGTCGGTTTTGCACCTTGGTCGATTTATTTGCCCGTGGCGATAGCCCGCACCCGTTTTTGGCAGCGCAGTTACTGGCGTCGTCAACCGCGATCGGCTCAGTTGAGTTTATTTGCCCTATTTTGGTTCGGCTGCATTTTTGGCTTTTTTACGATCGCCGTTACCAAATTGCCCAGTTATGTATTGCCTTTAATCCCCGCCGCTGCGATTTTGGTAACGCTGCTGTGGAGGGATATTATTGCAGGCAACGAACCCGATAACAGGCGGATAAAGTTAGAAAAAAAATCGAATTCTTTACCGCGAGGGCTGTTAGCTACATACATTTTCAATGTCGTATTTTTATTAATTATAGCCGGAGCAACTTTCTACTGCTACAACTGGCTGGGAGACGACCCCGCAATGCCCAATTTTCCCCAAGCAATTCAGCAGTCAGGATTGCTGATTGTCGGCGGTACGATTTGGATAATTACAGCGGTGGCGATCGCACTTTTACTTTGGAAGCGGCAACAGCGCTGGATTTTGGTTGCTAACCTGATCGGGTTAGTAGCATTTATCATCTTTGGTCTTACTCCGGCTTACAAAGTGGTTGATATCAACCGCCAGTTACCTCTGAGACATTTAGCACAGGTTGCGGTTCAACAAAAACTGCCGGGGGAAGAGTTTATTATGGTTGGTTTCTGGAAACCAAGTCTGGTTTTTTATACCCAAGAGCCGGTGACTTACTACCGAGCTGTCACAAAGGCGATCGACTACATTAAGCAATCTAAAAACCCAACTTCTCCCTCTATTTTGTTGCTGGGATATCCCGAAAAATTTGAGCAATTAGGATTGCAGCCAAATCAATATCAATTGTTGGACAGTCGGGGTGCTTACCAACTCGCTAGGGTTCCGAGAACAGCGTTTCGATAGTGCCTATAGTGTGAGCTCATACTTGTTAAACAAGGTAGAAAAATGATTACAACGAAGAATCTTCAACTACTTGCCGTCGAAAGGATTCACATAGAAGCTTTCTTACGCAATAAAAGCGAGCTTGCAGCAATTTTAAATGTCATAGTACCTAATAGCTGGCCTCTTTTCCCGGAAGCATTTTCCCTCCCTGCTGACGAATCTTGCGAATCCAATCCGCCTCCAACTGACTGGCACAGCTACTTCTTTATTCATCCAAAAAATCAAGTGCTTGTCGGCAATGGAGGTTTTACAGGCTCACCTGATGAGTCGGGGACTATAGAGATAGGTTATGAAATTGCTTCCGAATATTGGAATCGCGGATTTGCAACTGAGGTGGCACAGGGAATGATCGATTATGCTTTCGCTCACGAGGAGGTGAAAGCAGTCATCGCCCACACTTTAGCTGAAAAAAATGCCTCGAGTAGCGTGTTGCAAAAAGTGGGAATGAAGTTCATTGCAGAGGTGGACGATCCTGAAGAAGGCAAGATATGGCGATGGCAAATAAGCAGGGATGAATATCATCCGACTTGAACCGTAACGCCCTTTCGCTGTTTAAGCCACTGGTTTTGGCGGTAATTTGAAGGTTCTCGGTTGGAGCATTAAATCTGCCAGATTGAATAAAAGCTATAATCTAGTCACTACCTAAAACCCGAAGCTCGGAGCCTACAATGGTTTCAATTCTCAACAAACTCTCCTCGTTAGTCTTGGAAGGATTAGTCAAAGTAATGAGGGAAAAGCAGCAACTCAGCTTTAAGCAGGCAGTTGTGAGACAAACTATATACTACGTCTCAAAACAGTTACCACGCGAAGAGCAAGATAATGGAGAACGCTACTTCATCTCTTTAGCCAATAAATGGATCGAGCAGCCGACACAGGAAAATGCACAAAAGGCTTCAATGGGGGTTGCCTGCGATTATATAGATGGAGGTATGAGATATTTCGATTATCCATCATATTTTCTTACACCTGCTGAGGCAGCAGGCAGTAGTGCATATGATGCAACACAATGCGCCTTAACAGCATCTGGAAACGATTCGCGAGCCGCCTATGAATGGCAAATTACTGCTGCGTGGGCTATTTTGAATAACAAAGAACCACCGCGGCTGAAATAGAAATGCTTAATCAATATTTCGACTTACTAACATCCGTTTAAAGCTCGTATAAAACATAAAAGCTGCTCTAGTGTATTTAGACAGGTGGAAGACTATTATTCCAATCAATGAACCTCAAAAGCAATTGCAGCATTCGATCGCTCCCATGAGTCAGTCACTTCAACCGATCGCGATCACCGGACAGACTAGCAATGCAGTGTTATTATCTGAATCAGACTCCGCATATGTTCAGGAAACACTGTATCTTCTCTCAGTGCCGGGGATGCGGGAATCAATTCGGGAAGGAATGGAAACGCCGATCGAGGATTGCGATCGCCAGTTGCAGTGGTGAATGGGAATCTGGTATACACCAAACAGGCACAGAAATATGCCAAAAAACTGGTGTTTAGCAATTTACGATACAAAGCATAAGAGTTCAGGCGCTACTATGGGTATCAGTCAAAGAAAAGACTATCCCACGATATGTATTTACTCTAGATAAGGTGATAACACATAATGCAAAAGCAAACAGACGATCTTAATCAGCAGTTAGAATCAGTTCGTTGCAAAATTATTAATTCCTACCTGGCAACTATTGAAGATAGCTTTCGAGAAAACCGTCCCCAACTAAAACTTATCAATTATGGTACGGGTTCAGGAAAAACTCACCAATTGTTTCAAGCAATTTATAAAACCATAGAAGAACATCCAAAAAATAAAATAATCGGTATATATGTTGCGCCATTGAGAGAACACTTATGTGTTCCAACTTCAGTTGAGAGCCAATACCCCACTATTTCGGTCTATAAAATAAATTCGTTAGAAATGAAAACGACGGATGAGTATATCAAATTATACAAGGAATTGATCTCTTCTATTCTCAAAAACACAAAACTTTGGAAAATCGATAAAAAAGTATGTTCTGAGGACAAGGTTGAGGAAAATAAACGCAACCTTGAGAAAGTAAAAGAGGTGATTAAACGCCTTGAATATGTAAAAAACATAGGTTTGGGAGATGAGGATTTTAATGATTCTGAAATTACGAGAGCCCGACGGGAACTGAATCATTTAATTGAAAGCTTTTTAGAATTTTTCATCAAATGTGAATTAGATAAAAGAAATTGTCCTGCTGAATGCTCACAGTTAATTGAAATATTTTTCCCCCTTCATCTTCTGCAAAACAAATCTGGAATTTTGATGCTCACCTATAAAAAATTTGAAACGGCTATTCCGTACTTTATTCACAATGGTACAAAATGGGTAAAGAAAAGCAGTCATCTCGACAAATACGTTATTGAACATACAGAAAACTCCCGAAAGTTTATCCTTGCCTTGGATGAGCAGGAAGATGGCTATCAAATTATGCTAGAGGAGAAGATTGATATCATCTCTCCTGAAAAACTGGCAATCAATAATGCGCTGTCATCTATCAATAGAGAATTTTCTATGCTGTTTTCAACTCAAAATAATGAAAACCGAGATTTTTTAAATTTCCTCGATAAGAATAAGGGAGCTTTTTACGAATTTCAAGAACACTTTGAAAAAGACAAAGCCCTAGAACCCAAACTGCAAAAATTCGCCCGCATATATCAACGGTTGACCTTTGAGGAGGGAAACTCTATCAGATTTTTAGAAAAAATAGTAAAAATTCAAAATGGGCTTGACGGAGCAATGGAAGAAATAGTTGGGATTTTCGAGAATGATGATGAAGAAAATCCCATTATAGTGGATTTTGAAATGTTATCCAGAGTTATTTCAAAATTTGAGAATAATAGAAGTTTGTTGATTCCTCAAAAGCTTTACAATAAAATATGTGATGATTTAATGAACATTTTTGCATACAACAACCTATACATCTACAACCTCGACCCTCTGCAAAAATTGTTTTTAACCAAACCTTCTGGCGGCCACGTCCAAATCACAGAGGAAAAATTGGCAGATAATACTTCTGTAGCAGAGTTAATTTATGCCATTCTAGCTGTGCGATCGCAAATCAAAACGATCAAAGATTTTCTAGCTAACGTCTTAGATGCTGAAGATTCTCAATCCCGTTCTTTAGAAATTTGGTCGAAACAAATAGCTAAAGTCCAAAAGGCAAGTGAAGAAAGCGCCTCGCCAAATCAACTGCCAAAATACTTAAATACTGCTTATGTCTATGAAAGTTATAAGTCTATCATAAATATCAAAGAAATTTCTCGTTATCAAAATCCTAAAAATAATCTGATCGATCGTGCCCTTAGAGAAGTTTCTATTGGTAGTACGGCTATATTGACTTCCCCTGAATTCAAGATAAATTCCATGTTATGCAATAATAGCAATGTGATTTTTCTTATTTCAGCAACCGGAGGAATTTTAGGAGATTTAAGCACGAGTTATGATATGCAGTATTTAAAAGATAAATTGCGTAATGCTAGTGAATCCGGTGAAAGTTCCTTTAAGGAAATGACCGATGCAGAAGTATCGCTTTGCGAAAACATCAGAGAGAGTCGTGAAGCGAATCGACAGATCGCAGTAAAGTTTTTTGGTGATAATTTATTGTCTTTCCCAAATAACGAAACTCAAAAAGTTGTGGAACGATTTGAAGAAACTATTTTAAAAAGTTTTATCGACGATCTCAGACAGGATGGTAATTGGCTGGGAAGTTACAAAATCCAAGAACTTCAAAAGTTTATTCGTTTCTTGTTTTACCTGTTTGAGGATGACTCAATTAAAGAAACAATTGCTTTTACTCAAACCCTACGCTGGATTAAAAAGTTGATTCAACATTGCGAGATACTCAAGTGTGCTAACTTTATATTTAAGGTGTCACCCAAACATCCCAATATATATTACCTGCAAGTAAAGCATAAGGAATATCAGAGTAATATTCAGATTAAAATAATTTTGTATGAGGCATCATTCAACAGTCTTTACTGTGACCAAAAAGCTGGGAACACGTATTTGAATGAGCTGGTTGAAAAAGAAGGGGAAAAAATATTCTTCATATCGGCTTATCAATCAGCTTCCAAAGGATTTAATCCTATCATCAAAAACCCTAACGGCGATGAAAAAGATTTCGACTCTTTAGCTTTGTTAATGGACAGTTACTATACAGTAATGGGCCCATCGCTTAACAAATCAAAAGATTCGGGATACTCTATTACTCATTACCATTTTGCCTTAATGAAAAGTATTGTAAATTTGGGAGAGTCTAATATTGAAATCAAAGATTTCAACCAATACCTCAGCCGACCAGAAGCTGGAGAATTTCGACAGCAGCAACACCAGATTTTATTAGGGAAACAAGTTTTGCAAGCTATCGGCAGAACTGAGAGACGCGATTTTTCAAACCAAGTAGTAAAAATATTTGTTAATGAAGAAACCAGAAAAAATTTAGTAAATTTTTACAGATACCTGGAAGAAAAAGAAAAGGAGGAAATTCGTAAGTTTTCTGTTAACAACCACAAAGTTTACTTAAGCGTTCGAGAAGAAGAGAAAAAACGAGCGATTAAAGATTATGACGATCATGTTATTGATGAGATTGATGCCGCTCTGGCTTTTCAAAAGTTTAGAACAGAAATGTTGGAGGAAATCGATCGCTTTCATCTTAATAAACATACTTTTGACATCACAAAACCGTGGGATGCGTTGCGCGACCCAATTGTTTTCAAAGACCCAGCCAAATATCTGGAAAAGTTGCGAAATTCAGAGCTATTTCGTGATGATTTTATTAAGTCATTATTCTATCACAACCCAGAACAAGTTGAATTTACACCATATTTAGCTTCCCAGGAAGAAAGCGGTAAAAAATTCCAGATTATCAGTGATAGCATCAATGGGGAAAAAATCTATCCTTACCAGAAGCGGTTATATCCTGAATATCTAAAAATCAGCGATCGATCCTACGACTCAGAAGGTCAGGAAATTGAATCGCTAGAGCCTTCGACTGATTTAATCTACAGACTGTACAACAAGTTGATCCCCAAACCCGAAGTTTTTAATACTTATATTCCGCGTCCGCATTTCTTTTACGATGTGTTGTATCCCTCACTGGCTGAAAATTTTGTGGAACGCTGGATTCAAGATGTAATTTTCAAAGGTAAAGACTGGAAAGCCATAAAATCCAGCTATCGTTTTGAGCCATTGCAAGATTTCAAAAAGTATCGTAAGCTATACGAGCGGTTTGATTTGTACTATGTCAAGGAGAATACGTTATTTTGTATTGATGTTAAAGCTTGGAGCGTGGCTTCGGGAAATCGCCTGTCCAAAAAAACCCTGGATAAAACCGAAAACAAGCTGAAGGAAATTCTTTTAGACTATCCAGAATTTAGCACTGCGAGAGGGTTACTCCTTAACTTGCACGCCGCCCAAGAAAAAAATCAACAACACTCACCCATGTTATTTTCGGGAAATTTGATTTTTTTTGACGAGCGTAATAGTCCAGTAGAATCCAATATCCTCACAGATTTTTTGTTTACAAAGGAGAAATAACATGAAAAATAAAATAGCAGCATTATCAGATATATCGCGCACCAACCAAATAGAAATATTAGAAAAGCAACAAGAAGTTGCCGAAAAACTGCGTCAGTATCTATTTAAATTGGGACAAGGGATAGAACATTTTACTCCTGAATATAGGCTTGCTGAAGATAAAGATTCTGAAAATGAGGGTTCACGGCCTACCTTTTATAAAGAGCGGCATAAATACATTAAAGCTCAAGTCCAAGAAAGGCTGGCTGCACATGGAAAAAAATGGGAAAAATCAGACATTCAATACTTCCTATCATACGCTGATGGGAAACCATATGTGTTCTTTTTATCCCCTAATAAAAAACATTCTGGATGGCAAAAATTATTTACAGACAATTTTAGCAATCGAGAAAGAATTTTCAACCTCATTTTCAAGTTTTATATTCTCTCTCAAGGCTTATACTTTGAGACACTGAATGGTTTTGAAGAATTACTGTTACTCCATTCCAGGGATCTCAGCAAATCGAAAGAGGCTCTTTTTGTGTGGGGACAAAACTTGTTAATCAAATACAATCAACATGGCGTACTCACATTAACCTTGTCTCGAAAACACCGACTCTTCTTACCAAAAGATAGCTATAGTACCATAGATGGTGATGATTTAGGAGATTTGGTGCTCTACGACAATAAGAACTACTACTTCGATCGCGATCTTGATGCTAGGAAAAAAAATAAAATAAATTTTATGCAATTTGATAGCGATCCCAAAAATTATGACAAGTTCAAAAAGACTCAGCTTTATTATTACCAAAACCTCATGACAAAACTTGAGGGCTTTTTAAGTGAGTGCCAGATTAAATTTAAATCTCTTGATTTTCAGGCTGACCACTACTTAGAAAACCCTTTCATCAAAAACATAGAATCTGTAGAAGGCTTAGAGATTATTAACAATACTGGAGTCGATTTAACTGAAGATGACCGACAATTTTTGCAACAATTTCTGAAACATCAAGGGGTATCTACGAGCGCATTTTACAATGATGGAAAAACTGTTAGTACCTATGAAAAAGTAGAAGCTGAAGGTGAGGACGAGGTTTGCTGGAGAATTACGGAATCTATTAAATGGTCAGATATTCAACTCGAAGCAGGAAAAAACTATCTGGTTTTCAATAAACTTTTGGAGGAAGAAGCAGGTTCGATGGCTTATCAGGCCAAAGACAATCTGTGGTATCCATCAACAACAATAGATAATCAATCGCAAGTAGATTTCTATTCACAGTTAAAGAAAAGATTTAACTATTTGGAGACGGGACAGTTTTTTAGCACCCAGGGGATAAATATACCAGAATTTCGTGCTGTGGGAGATGATAAAACTGATTTTGCTGTTTTTAATTATACAAATTGGAAAATCGATAGAGATATATAGCGTTTTTCACAGCTATGAGGTACACTTAGTAAAGTAAAACTATTGAGAGGAAAATCATCAATGCAACCG
>NZ_JAUBQN010000036.1:0-63315 GCF_036701295.1 Microcoleus harperi Pol14_C6
TTTTAAATCATCCAAATCTTCCTTCAGTCTTGTCTTATGGTACTCTGGCTGCTTAAAAACTGTCCGGAGTATTGTTATGTAAAACTTTATACTAATATGTTAAATAACTCGCAGATGTACCTAACGAACCTGTAGAAAATTGGCGCAATATTTGCGATCGGCTACAGGAAGCCGGATCTAAAACTCAGTGTTCTCCTGAATTTAAAATAAATAATTCTGTACCTACAGAAGCATTAATAAAGATAGTTAATATACGTTTTAAAGAAAGTACAGTATCAATTGATATTAACATTCGACTAGAATTTCCCTCAACTTCAGAAACTGCAAAAACAGAAGACTTGGATAAAAAAGATTAGATGTGCGATCGCACTTGGGGACAGAAAGGGCGATCGCGCCTCCACTGAGAGAGAAAAATGTTAATAATCTTATAGCTGATAGTTTGAGAAGGAGCTTTTTGATAACATATAAAAATTAAAACTGCCTCACCCGCTTCGATTTTACCTAAAACAATCAAATTTTAGTCAAATTTATGTTTCGATTAAGTATCAGATCAAACAACAAAGCTCTGGGCTTTGTGCTGGGTTTATTAATTTTTGTCATTTTTATTCCCGGATGTTGGGCTTTAACAACTAATATTGCTCCCACAGCAGCACGGCAAGTAGATAACAAAGTAGCTGTGCGTGCAGATGTACAAAATAAATCAAATTCTCGCTCTTCTTTAGGAGTTGGGCTTAATGGTATTGCTGACTACTCAACACAATTACCCTTTTTAGATGCTTTCAAATCTTCTAGACAATGGATAACTCAATGCGTCAGCGGACAACCAAACTGTAAAGGTGAATGGAATACTGATGAGTATAATCTTTTAAATCTTGATGAAAATGGGTGGGTAAAGTCTCTTCCATCCCCCGAAGATGCTCCTAAATATACTAGGGTAAGTACCCTATTACTTAGGGAAATCCCCAATCGCTATCCTTCAGGGCAATATATTGTTACCTATGAGGGTGAAGGTGCGATCGAATATAGCTTGGATGCCAAAAAAGATGAGGCTGCGTCGAAACCTGGGAGGGATATCATTAATGTCGATGCCACACAAGGCGGAGGCATAATGATTATAATTACTGCTACCGATCCCAATAAAATAGGGAACTATATCCGCAATATTAAAGTTGTTCGCTCTCAAGATGAACAGCTTTATCAAAGGGGTGAAATATTTAATCCGCTGTTTATAGACAAGATTAACAAGTTTAGAGTCTTGCGTTTTATGGACTGGATGGGGACAAATGGTTCGGAACAAAAAGACTGGTCAAACCGACCTAAACCTGAGAGTATATCCTATGCTTACAGAGGAAATGTTCCCATAGAAGTTATGGTAAATTTATCTAATAAAGTCCAAGCAGAACCCTGGTTTAATATGCCGCATCAGGCTACGGATGAATATATGACTAACTTTGCTAAAATGGTCAAAGATAGTTTAGATCCCAAGCTGAAAGTTAATGTAGAGTATTCTAATGAGGTTTGGAATTGGTCATTTCCACAATCGCATTATGCTTTGGAACAAGGTAAAGCGAGGTGGGGAGATAAAGGCGATGCTTTTATGCAATGGTACGGAATGCGTACTGCTCAAATGTGCGATATCTGGAAAGGCGTTTTTGGGGAGCAAAAGAATCGAGTTGTCTGCGTCTTAGGAACTCAAAGAGCTTGGAGAGAGTTAGAAACTTATTCTTTAGAGTGTTCCTATTGGGTGGCTGAGGGCCATAAACCTTGTTATCAACACGGTATTGATGCCGTAGCCATAGCTGGATATTTTAGCGGAAACTTGGGCGGGAAAGAAAGTGTCAGTACAGTAGAGTCTTGGTTGAAGGACGCCGATGGCGGGTTTGGCAAAGCTTTTAAGCAATTAAGAGAGGGCGGGTTACTTCCGGGGTCGAATGATAGTTTGCCCGATGTCGAGAAGGACTTTATGTATTTCTTAGATGTGGCTCAAAAAAAAGGTCTCAAGTTATTTGTTTACGAGGGCGGTCAACATATTGTAGGTATTGAAGGAGTTGAGAATAACGAAAAACTGACCAAGTTTTTTATGGAATTAAATAGGCGTCCAGAAATGTATGATATCTACACCCAATTACTCAATAGTTGGAAACAAGCTGGAGGCAGTCTTTTCATGCACTTTGTGGATGTGAGTTCATTTAGTAAGTGGGGAAGTTGGGGGGCTTTGGAGTATGTGGAACAAAAGGGTTCGCCTAAGTATGATGCTTTGATGGATTTTATTGATAAGAATCCTTGCTGGTGGGATGGCTGTGCTGTTGAGGAAGGATGAGGATTTGGGTGCAATCAAGAATCGTTCGACACTTCCTCAAACTCTTCAGCATCCCCCGGCAAACCAGAACCCTCGCTACTCCTCAACCGGGGCGATTCCCCATTACTCGCACCCGCACCGTAAACCCCAGAATACCTATCCTCCAAACTCGAATCCCTCAGCGAAATCGCACTTCTTTGACTCGGCGACAATCTATCTATTGAGCGGCGATTTGTCCCAGAAATCGGCGGCTTCCGAGTTAAAGTTTTCCAAGCAGCCTTAATCCCAGTCACCACGCTGCGAGTAGTTACCTGCACGTTTTGCGCCTGCTTTTTGGCGGTACCAATACTTCGATCGACCTGTTTGACAACATCCCCCGCACTTTGTACTCCCTCGCTGACATCATCTGTCAACTCGCTAATTTCCAGCCCCGTCAACCGAATCGCCTCCAAAGTGGGCGGAAATTCGCGAGAAAGCGTGTCAGCGAGCTTTTCCACGCTGCGGGCCGCCCGTGCCAGCGCTTGCACCGCAGGTATTAAAGTCACTAAAACAGCAGTCAGGCTAACTGCCACTAGCAAAATCGAAAGTCCTAGCCAAAATATGGGATCGCTCACTGGAATCGGGGATTGGGGGTTGAGAATTTCATGCCATTTAGCGGATGGGAGGGCGCGACGGGGGACTCACTTCAGCTTCAGCTTCCGACAGGGTTTGGCGTTCCCGCTGAGTCGCTTCCAAACCTGCCGCGATCGCCTCTTTGAGTCTAATCAAAGTTTCGTCCCAATTTCGGATGGCAGTTTCAGAAAGTCGATCGGCCTGCAACTGCACGCTAGTCGATAAATCTTCCGCCAACTCCGGCAAAGCATCTGCCGATTTTTTCAATATCTGCCGCGTCTCCTTGCCGGGTCGCGGTGCCATCAGCAAGCCAGTCACGGCCCCGATCGCAGAACCCACAAGCAAACCGCCAATAAATAATCCTGAACGTTTAGTTGACATTTTTATAACTTCTCTCCATACACCAATTTTAGGCACGTTTGCCAGATCGCAGCCCTTTACAAAGGTAGAAATATGGTTGAAAATCCTACTGAGTCAGCACGGGCAGCAATTTTAGGATAGCTTACCTCAAACGTCGATCGCGCCTGGACCAAAGCATCCGTCCCAAACCCAGCAATCCCAAAAGTTGCTGAACCTGTTGCAGTTGCAATTCCAGTTGTTGATAGCGCCGTCGCAGTTGGCGGGTACCTTGCTGCCTTTTACCAAGGAAATCCGGCGACATACTGAGGACATTGCTGCTACAGCGTTCGATTGCTGCGATCCGAATTTCCAAACGTGCGATCGTCCGCCGAATTTTCCACACCTTCGCAGCGATATAAAAACAGACCACAGATATTAGTAGATTGATAATTACAACAGCACTCAGCATTTATTACCCATTTTCAAATACTACTAAGATATTCCGCTTTTTGTTGCGGACTAGGAGCAACTGCCTACCCGATATATTGTAGGGAGACAACATTGTTGTGTCCTGATATATGTTTTAAGGACACAACAATGTTTTGTCCTGAACTATGTGTCCCTATCCCTAACCTGTGTCAAGTTTTAAGCCTGAGACATAGCAGGCAAACAAACCTTTGTACCGCCCAAACCGCAATAACCGTTCGGGTTTTTAGCAAGATACTGCTGATGATAGCTTTCTGCGTAATAAAACTCAGGAGCATCAATAATTTCAGTCGTAATCTTGCCGTAACCGGCCGCAGTCAAAGCCTGCTGGTAAGCATCGCGCGAAGCTTCAGCTAGCTGCTTTTGGCTGGCTGAATACGTGTAAATTCCCGATCGGTACTGAGTACCAGAATCATTGCCCTGACGCATTCCTTGAGTAGGATTGTGACTTTCCCAAAAAACTTTGAGCAGCGTTTCGTAACTAATTACTTTGGGATCGAACACAACCAGAACTACTTCATTATGTCCCGTCATCCCGCTGCAAACTTCGTTGTAAGTAGGATTCGGAGTAATCCCGGCCGCGTAGCCAACAGCAGTCGAAAAAACTCCATTTTGCTGCCAAAATTTGCGTTCTGCTCCCCAAAAACAGCCCAGGCCAAACAAGGCAGTCTCCATGCCGTTTGGAAAGGGAGGTTTGAGCGGATTGCCGTTAACAAAGTGAGTTGCCGGTACCGACATCGACTCTGCCCGTCCCGGTAATGCCTCTTGGGGAGAGGGCAGGCTCGACTTTTTGCCAAATCCAAATAGCACCATAAGTTTGTGAGGGGATCTCTGATAAACGTCTTTACCTTACTTAATAATATCAGATGTATACTGAAAATAGTGGCCCTCTTAAAGGTAGAAGGTAAAAACCAGAAGGCAGATTTTTTTTACGGAAGGTTTTTGGTGATACTGCTCACTGCCAACGCAGTTTTAAATCACTTTATGCAGTGTTCTCTGTCACCAAAACCTACCTAAAATATCACCTTTTGTTGAGGTAGAAATCACGCGAATTTTAGGCGAAACATCCGATTATTAAAAGTATGGTGTTGTAGTAGTTATTCAATACCATATATTGGGAGTGTGTAGAAATGGGCGCTAAACCTTGCAGTCAACCTTTAAAATCTAATCCTTTTATTACTTACCGCGACCCAATTACAGGCAAGTGGATTGTGGTATATCAGACTTTGCCCAAAGCAGCAGAACAAGCACAGCTAGCAGCAGCTTGAGTTCTGATATTAATTTTTGCTCTAAAAATTAACCATTCTTTCAAACAGCAGGACTTACGCAAAAAGTTATTGGACGCGCTACTTATATTCGTAAGGTGCTTACGTTGCATCTACCTAAGCACCTTACTTTGAAAGATTTCTCATTTCTTTTTGCAGTTCCAAATAGCGATAGAGATATTCCGCAATTATTCCGTGCAAAAACAAGTCGCATGCCGCATTAAACGGACTGTTGGTTGCTAGCGGATGGCGGTTGACAATTACATGATTCCTGTCGCAATTCCCAGTAATCTCGCTGAGGTAAGCCAAATCCATACTAACTCCCGCAAGAAATAAGCTTGCGGAGACTTCGGGTGTTCCGGTTTAATGCTTTCGAGAGGCGAAACTTCGGGAACCTCATAAAAGTGAGAAATTTGAGAAATCATAGATTTATTGCTATTTTCCACAGCAGTTAACATCATGTATCTGGCGGGGTAAAAAAATTCTGTATCGAAAAGCAGCGATGTTCCCGCTTGTACTGAAGTTTTTGCTTCAAATTTGGTGTTTTTGAACAGGCGCGAAGGCAATTCGGAAGCGACGGCAATTGCTGTTTTTTTTTTGCCGAGTTCGATTTGAGAAGCGGCGTAATTTAAAGCACTAACTCCGGCACAGCAAACTCCTTGAGTTGACACTATTTCTAGGGGAGATAATTCGGAAAGTTCCCCGTGTACTGTGCTGGCAAATCTCGATACTAATAAGTCTGGTAAAGTGGTAGCGCAGGCCAATAAGTCGATCGCCCCTGGTTCCAAATTTGACTAAAAAATCACGTCGCGGACAGCCAAACCTGCCATTTGACTGTTAGAATATAGTGTGCTGCTGTTTGTCGATCGCGTAGTAGCGCTGTGGAATGCCGTTGCTGTTGAGAATTTGCTGCCTGAATCTCGAAGGGCGCGAGGCAATTTTGCCGAGATACTCTTCCATCTCATCATTATTAATCGGTTCTCCCAGCAAAAATTTTCCAATCCGATTAATATAAGGACTGTAAATGGCGTACACCTCTAAAGTTGCTAATTTACTCGGGTTCGTTGGTTTGTTAAATCCAGCCAAAAAATATCTAAAATTGATTGTGCTTTGTGAAGTAGTGACCTTGCAAGGAAGAACCAGCTATCTTGTAGAGTCGCCGGGAATCAGGCAAGTTGAGCAACAGCAGCAACAAGTAACCTGAAGCGGGGTGAAGTTTATTGTAATTGAGCCAATATGTAACTAGAGTTCCTTCACTGCTTGGTGACTGAAATGGATATTGAAGAACTAGATGCTTGGTATTCTCAATCTCAACGACGCACGGCTGTCTCGCTGTTGATGAAACGAGTAGGCGTAACTCGCACTAGGGCTGAATGCTTTGTAAGGCTTTGGGTTTACTTGTCGGTGAAACAACTTCAGGAAAGCCAGCCCCGTCTCAAACCACCGCTAACGAAACTCGAATTGCCCTCAACAGAAGTGCAGTGCACTCACCGGGAAGCGGCGGAACTATTTTACTCCGATTCCGATCGCGGAAGCGATCGCGCTGCCGGAATGATGTTAGATAAATTAGCAGCCCTGGGGTTAATTAAAAAACACTTTGACGGTAACACTACGGAAATAGAAATTCAACCCGTTCCAGAAATTTTAAATATTTCCGAACCTCAAAAGCCTGTACAACTTCAATTAGATGATTTCAACCCTCGGTGCGACGCGATTCCCGTTGCCAATTTATTAGCAACCAATTACAACTGGATGAACCGCAACACAAACGCCGTACCCCAAAAAATAGCTAAAATCCTCCGGCTTTTGGCCCGTCAATACTCAAAGGGAATGCGCGTTTTGCGGCGCTCAGATAACCTCAATCCAGTCGGATTTTACTTACTTTATCCAACAGCTAGCGAATCAGAAGTCAATTTTTTTAACGCTCCTAGCAAAAGCCTTCATTTAAGTTCTATTTCCGATATCGATCCTTTCAATATGGCGCTACCAGGAGATCAAAATAGCCAGTCAGTATTTATCCGCAGTTGGATGATCGAGCCGCAGTATTTGTCAGAATACCGCATTACTTTTCTGGAAGACACACAAAAAGTTTTAAGGGAAATGCAAACAGATTTTCCCAATCTTTGCGACTTATACACCCTGATGATTCACCCCATGTACGAAAAAATGTCCCTGGCTTTGGGATTTCATAAGACTAGCAGTGATAGTCAGTTATCTGTTTACTGGATGTATCTAGCATTGGATAGATTTTTAGCATTAAATATCAAAGAAGCCTTGCTCAAACTGTAAGAAGAAGGAAGTTCGGCAACGGATTCGGTAACGGATGTAACGGATGTAATGGATGTCAGTCCGATGGAAGAAGGAAGAAGGAACAAGGCTCTTCGGCTTCGCTCAGAGTAAAAAGGAGGAAGAAGGAAGAAGTCGATAAAAAATAGAGCACCCAGATACCCGACTTGACCGAAGTTGTCGGGGATCTAACAGCATTCGCGTTTCACGTTATTTTTTAGTACCCTTCTGCTGGGAAGAAAGTTTGTCTAGGATCGATTTCAATCGCCGAGTAATATCAAATCCGGTAGCATCGTCGGGCGTAAAATCCAGTCAACATTCAACCGCCGACGGTGGAACCGGAATTTATCTAATTCATCTGCGTTAATCTGTGTTAATCTGCCCTCATCTGCGGTGAAAAAAAGAGAATGTATGAACCGCAGATAAGAATGGATTGACGCTGAGTCACGCGCTTGTCGAGAATAGAGATCGGAATAATTCCGCTGCTAACAGATTTGATATAACTACAAACTTGTTTATAAAACTTCCCGTCCCAAATATGGTTGTAAGGCTTCCGGCACTTTTACAGTTCCGTCTGGCTGCTGGTAATTCTCCAAAATTGCTGCCATTGTCCGGCCCACAGCTAAACCGGAACCATTGAGGGCGTGAACGAATTGAGTGCCTTTTTTACCCGCTTCTTTAAAGCGAATATTCGCCCGCCGCGCCTGAAAATCTGCGACGTTGGAACAACTGGAAATCTCGCGGTATTTGCCTGCAGAGGGCAGCCACACCTCTAAATCGTAGGTTTTGGCTGCCGCGAAACCTAAGTCCCCGGTACACAGTGCGATCGCCCGATAAGGCAATTTCAGCGCCTGTAAAACTCCCTCAGCATCCTGCACTAATTTTTCGTGCTCTGCCTCGGAGGTACTCGGATGCACGAGTTTTACTAATTCAACTTTATTAAATTGGTGCAATCGAATTAATCCCCTTGTATCTTTGCCGTAACTGCCAGCTTCGCGCCGAAAACAAGGAGTATAAGAACAGTGATAAATTGGCAACTGTTCTGCTGTCAAAATTTCACCTCTGTACAAATTGACAACCGGAACTTCGGAAGTAGGAATTAACCACAAATCATCTTGATCGCACTTGAAACTTTCTTCAGCAAATTTGGGTAATTGACCAGTAGCGGTGAGGGATTCAGTGTTAACTAAAAATGGGGGAATTACTTCTACATAACCGGCTTTTGTGTGGCGATCGAGCATGAATTGAATAATCGCTCTTTCCAGGGCTGCCCCGGCTCCCATTAAGCTCACAAAGCGGGGCTGAGCGATTTTTACTGCCCGTTCAAAGTTGATAATTCCTAATTTTTCGCCGATTTCCCAGTGCGGTAAAATACCGGAATTTTGGGGTATGTATTCGTCTCCCCAGCGCCGGATTTCGACGTTTTCCTCTTCATTTTTGCCGATCGGCGTTGAGGAACTCGGCAAGTTTGGCAGCGGTAGCAATAAAGCTTCTATTTGAGCTTTTAGGTCTTTTTCCTGTGCTTGCAGTTCGTTCGACTGCGTGCCGACTGCGTTGCCTTCTGCTTGCAGTTCCTGAACTTCGGGAGATTCGAGGGGTAAACCCGATTTTCTTTTTTGACCGATGAGTTTGGCAATTTCGTTGCTGCGGGCTTGTAGTTGCGATCGCTTGCCTTCCAACTCCCGCTGCTGTTTGTCTAATTGCAAAATCGGCTCGATTTCATAGTTACCTCCGCGCAGGTTGAGGCTTTCTTGCACGGCTTGCGGGTTTTCTCGGATTAATTTGAGGTCTAGCACAGATTTATTCTAAATCTTAAATTTTAGATCGGCTGGGACAGAACGAGATGATATAGAAGCTTTGTTAATCATTGGCATATTGAATCATAATTTATTCTGACTTAAAATCTTAGTTGGGTATCACCCATGAAGGGTGACACCCCACAAATGTCTGCTATACTTGCAAATATTAGTAGATGCACCCTGATAATTTTCTACCCCAGCCAGCGATGGTAGGGGTTTTTTGTTGTGTGGCATGGACTAGAAGTCCTGGATGCACGATCGGTCTAAAAAACCCGGTTTCTCGCGATTCTCGTCTCAAATGAGGCAATTACGTTAAGAAACTGGGTTTTTGTGTCCAAGACTAGGTTAGTAAGTCCTAAAATATCTTTCCGGTTAAAAGTTAAAGCCAGTGCGAAGCAACCAAACCCATTGAGTGTCGTTGCGGCTGTCATTCTCAGGATTAACAACGGCCCAAACACCAGGGGTGATGGAAATGTTGTCGTTGACCTGAAAGCGATAGAACGCTTCAATGTGATAGGAAGTATCTCGCTCGCGGCGCACATTACTGCTCGTCACGCGACCTGGCAAACCCACTAAAATCCCCGGTAGGTTGCCTTCACCTCCCACATCTGGGAAACTGATCCCGATCGCTGCATACACAATATCAGCGCGATCGTCCCCGTCAACATTTAGCAAAACCACGCCACCTCTACCATCAGAAACGCTGCTAACACCGGAATTTTCTGCATTGGCGCGAGTATAAACGCCCCAGCCATGAACTTGCAAGCGGGGAGCAAGGCGGTAGAATCCTTGTACGCCTACAGAATCGCTGGAGGTAGCAATATTGTCCCCAAACGGTCGCGCCGCCAGAAAACTGCCCGTACCGCCTGTGAGGTCGGCTTTACCGCTTGGTGCAAAGGTACGAGAATAGGCTACGCCAATTGCTCCGCGATCGCCCCGGTAGGCAAGCTGAACCAGAGCGTTGTAGGAACCGTTGAATAAACCGTTACTTTGCTGCGAGAGATTGGGATTTCCGGCTACATAACCCACAGTCAGGGTGAGGTTTTTGACGATCGTCCAGTTGACAGCAGCACCGCCACCTCCCCGCCGGTAGAGGGGATTGTATTGTCCGAACTTCGAGGGAATTCCCTCACTATCGCTGGCGATCGTTGGAGGAGTCAGCAAATCAGTAATATCGGGATACCCGACACCTGTGGGGCCGACGGTCAGGGCCAGATTAGAGGTCAGGGGGGTGACATACAATACGTGAGGGACGGTGATCGTGTTATCGACATTGCCATCAAAGTTCAATGCCGTCATATTTGTACCAGTATTGTCGGCAATCCTGCCCAAGTTGCCGAATTCCAAACGGGTTCTCAGCATATCGCGACCGGTGAAGCTGGTTTCAAAATTTAATCGCCCCCGGTTGGCAACAATAGTGTTGGTGCGATCGCGCGAATCCCCAACACTGTTGCCGGAGATATCTGTTACCACCACGATAATTTCCGCATTCAGCTTCGTCGTAGTCGAGAACTGATTCGCTTCTAGTTCTGCCGTGCGTGCATCGAGAGCATCTACTCGACCCCGCAACACCGATAATTCAGTTGCAAATTCTGCTTGCAGCTTTTGGACGATCGCTAAATCTTCTCTAGTAATCTGGTTGGTTGTTCCTGTGGCAATTATTTCGCTGATGCGATCGAGACAGCTATTCAATCCTGCTGCAAATTCGTACCGCGTCAGCGCCCGGTTGCCTCTGTAAGTTCCGTCGGGATAACCGACAATACAGCCGTAGCGTTCTACGAGAGATTGCAGCGCCTGAAACGCCCAGTCAGTTGGTTTTACATCCGAGAGTTGAGAGACAGAATTCACCTGCGCGAAGGGGTCTTCTGCCAAGGTCTTTAACGGTTCAGGAGCAACTAATCTATCAATTGGTGCAGCAAAACTTGGTAATGATGTTAGTAGAAATACACCAGGCGTTCCCAGTATAAAAGCAGTAATCAGGTGATAAAAATGCTGAATGTGCATAGGACAAAGCTCCGCATAAGGAACCGATCGACCGAATTAGCAATATTACGCTGCGCTTGAACCGGTGCGAACTTTGTCAATCGTCACTGCGATAATTATCACCAGACCTTTCACAACTAACTGCCAGAAGAAAGACACGTTCATGAGAGTTAGTCCATTGTTGAGCAGGGCAATAATTAAAGCCCCCAGCAAAGTACCCCAAATAGTACCAATTCCACCTGTGAAACTGGTTCCTCCCAAAATTACAGCAGCGATCGCATCTAATTCGTAGCCTTGCCCTAACATCCCCGTCGCACTGTAGAGGCGCGACGCGCTCATAATTCCACCTAAACCAGAAAGCAACCCACTCACGCCATAGACAAATAACAGCACCCGACTCACCTTAATACCTGTCAATCGTGCTGCCCGGATGTTACCTCCCACGGCATAAATATGCCTCCCTAGAACAGTCCGCCGCAAGACAAACCAACTCGCTAAAACTGCTAAAAAAGCGATAATAACTAACCAGGGAATTGGCCCGACATAATTGTTACCTACCCAAGCAAAATTCAAATTTCTATTGATAACTGTAGTGCCGTTAGCTACTAAATAAGCAACTCCCCGCAAAGCTGTGTAAGAACCCAGGGTTACGATGAACGGAGGCAAACCTAAATAGGCAATTAGCGAGCCGTTAAGCAATCCTAAAAATACTCCGGCTATTAACGCAGCCGGTACAGCAAACCAACCGAGACCTGGAACTAAGGAAACCAGCACCCCGACAACTGCCGTCACGCCCAAAATTGACCCGACTGAAAGGTCAATTCCCCCCGTCAAAATCACAAAAGTCATGCCTGTAGCAAGGACAATATTGATCGATGCTTGCCGGATGACATTGATCAAATTTCCTACTGAAAGAAAGTTGGGCGTTACCAGGGAAAAAATGATACAGATGCCAATCAAAATCGGCAGGATGCCGGCTACTTGGATAAAATTTCTCCAAGCTTGAGCTTTACTGGCTTTTTGGCGATCGCTTGATTGATTTCTGGTGCTTTTTACTTCTGTTTGACTCATGATTTTTTTACCTCTGTTGCCCCGGTGGCATAAGCCATAATGTTCTCTTGCGTAATTGCTTCCCCAGTCGATCCGCCTACTTCACCGACGAGGCTTCCTGCTCGCATCACTAAGACGCGATCGCTCATTCCCACAATTTCCGGCAGTTCGCTGGAAATCATTAAAATACCTACACCCTTGGCTGCCAAATCGCTAATAATTCGATAAATTTCGCTTTTTGCGCCAATGTCCACTCCTCGCGTTGGTTCATCTAACAAAAGTACCTTTGGGTTGATAGCCAACCAACGCGCTAGCAGCAACTTCTGCTGATTCCCCCCAGAAAGATCCATTGCCCTAATGCTCGGACTTGCAAGGCGAATTTGCAAATTATTAATAGCATCATTGACAATTTTCAACAAAAAATCTGAGTTAATAATGCCAGCTTTTGCTTCTCGATCGAGGACATTCATGGTGATATTTTCACCAGAAGTGGCCTCCAAAAATAGTCCGAGAGCCTTGCGATCTTCGGGCACGTAAGCAATTCCGGCGGCCATTGCTTCATTGGGTGTCGAGACATTCAGAGGACGATTTTCTAGTTTGATTTCACCGCTTGTCTTTCGATCGGCACCAAAAATCAGGCGGGCAAGTTCTGTTCTGCCAGCGCCTACTAAACCAGCTAAACCCAGAATTTCGCCCGCATGAAGTTGAAAAGTGGCAGGCTTTACTTTGCGGCCGTCGCTTAAATTTGTTACCTCAAGAACAACAGCACCCGGTGTTATTTGATGCTTGTTTTCGTACAAATCCTGTAAAGAACGACCCACCATCATTTCCACCAAGCGATTGGCAGAAATTTCGTGCTTTTCCAAAGAGCCAATATACCCGCCGTCTCGGATGACGCTCACGCGATCGGCAAGAGCATAGATCTCTTCCATTCGGTGGCTGATATAAATAATAGCAATGCCCTCATTTCGCAAACGGCGAACCACTTCAAAAAGCTTATCTGTTTCGCGGTCTGAAAGTGCCGCTGTCGGCTCATCCATCACTAAAATTCGGCTTTTATCTTTGAGCGCCCTAGCTATTTCCACTTGCTGCTGTTCGGCAATTGAAAGTGTGGAAACCAGGTCTCCAGCATCAAAACTTGCGTCGAGGTTTGTTAATACCTCAGCGGCCCTACGTCGCATTTCATCTTGGTCTAGAAATGTACCTCCTTTCTTCAGCTCGCTGCCCATAAAAATGTTTTCAGCAACTGTCAGATTGGGGGCGAGATTGAGTTCTTGATAAATAATCGCTATCCCTAAATTTCTGGCCTGACCGGGGTCTGTCATCTTAACAGCTTGACCGTCAATTCTGATTTCGCCTGCATCAGCTATGTAGGCTCCCGCCAGAATTTTCATCAGCGTACTTTTGCCCGCACCGTTTTCCCCCATGAGGGCGTGGACTTCGCCTGGGTAAACGGTGATATTTACATCGTGCAATGCTGTAAAACCGTGAAAGGTTTTTGTAATACCTTGCATTTCTAGTACGGGCTTAGTTTTAATTGAATCTTGAGTGCTATTTACCATTGTAAATACCGTAAGGAAATCTGCTTGACTATTAAACTTAAGATCCCCCCTAGCCCCCCTTCTTAAGGGGGGGAGAAGATTCTTCTCAAAGTCCCCCTTAAGAAGGGGGATTTAGGGGGATCTAGACTCGGGCAAAAACGGGATTCCTCAAGGGTTTTAGTCTTAACTTGACACGAAGAAGGTCACTCGCTTGTCCAGCCTTTATGTTGATTGACGTTTTCTCGAGTAATCAACGCGACTGGAATCAGAATGTTTGGATTGGCTGGCTTGTTTCCTTTGAGAATGTCGTTGCCGACTTCAACTGCCTTGGCTGCCATGCGAAATGGATCTTGAGCTGCTGTAGCCACAAATAAACTGTTGTTCTGCTTGAGTGCATCTAAAGCTTCAGGTGCGCCATCGACTCCCACAATAAAGAACTCGCTCCTTTGTGCCTGTTTGGCTGCTAATTCTGCACCAATGGCACAGGGGTCATTAATTGCAAAAACAGCATCAATTTTTGGGAAGGAAGTAAGCAAATCGCTCATCACTCTTAACCCGCCATCGCGGCTGCCTTCTGCGTTCTGATCTTTGGAAAGAACCTTGAGATCGGGATATTTGGAGAAGACACTTTGGCACCCCTGAACTCGCTCGACGACTGAAGCGACGGGAGGCCCGTTGATAATCACAACGCTGCCTTTTCCTTTCAAGCGATCGGCTATATATTGACAGCTTACTTCGCCAGCTTGCACGTTATTTGAAGTAACTGTGGCATCCACGCCTCCCTCGGCGGCGGTATCAACTGCAATTATCGGAATTCCGGCTTGCTTGGCTTTTTCGACAGCGGGTGCAATGCCTTTGGTGTCCGCAGCATTGAGTACAATCATGCTGACATTAGAGGCAATAAAGTTTTCGATTTGATTGAATTGCTGATTTAAATCATCGCCGCTGGAAACGAGAGTTGTCCTCACGTTTGCACCGCCGATTTTCTTGGCTGCGGCCTCAGCGCCCTTGCCAACTTGTACGAAGAATGGATTACCGAGGTCGCGGACTGCTACAGCAACTGATGAAAGTTTTGAGTTGCTGGTTTGTATGCTGTTTTGAGCGTTCCGGGAAGCGGCTGTGCAACTTGCCAGAGTGCTGCTGAGTAGACTAAAAAGACTGAGTGCGATCGTTACTCGTTTCACCTCAAACTCCAATGAAGGCTCATTTGGAGAGAGTCGCTCGTAAATATGACCTTGCCAACCTAACATTAGCTTTGTTAGGTTTAAGCTCGAATACCTAATGTTTTAGGTGAGCGGCTTTTCTTTGTACATGATTGTACGAGATCGTGTTTATTTTCTGCTCGTAAAAACTTTTCACTCGGCTCGCCAGACTACTTTTGTTAACCGAAAAGATGAAGATTCAAACTATCTCCTCGATGCCAAAATAATCAACGATATTAATCTTTTTTTAATGCTTTATAAGCATTAATTTTTTGGCAATGCGTGACAAATTTTTAGGAGGATATTTTCGACAAAATCTTTCAGAAATTGCTTTTAAAAGCTGGCCGAGTCATATTAAATTTAACTCTCTATCTTGCTGATGATAACAATTAAATACTGGTTCTATATCTATCTTTGGATAGACAATACTTTTACCAAAGACTAAAAATGCGATATCCTCGATCGACACCATCTGCTAATCCTCAGTCTGCTCGGACGCGCCGCACCAACTTAATAAATCTTAAATTTTGCTTGGGGTAGGATATTGTAAAAAATCATTAAGTTTACAGTCAATTATGGTAAATCATAGTAAACTATAAAAAAAGTTTCGCACTAACCGATGCAGCCCGTTAAAAAGCCCTAGTAAAAAAGCAGATAGTCCCTCAAAACCAACGGTGAGAGTAGATGAGTCGAGTATTGGGCTGTAAAACCTCCAACTACAGTCATCTTGACATGGTTTAAAAGCTCTGGATAATGGCGATCGCCCTTTTTGACAAAATCACTATAATGCAATAATTGTCTGCGCTGTCAATGGGTAAATCTGAGATGCGATCGGCAAATCACCTATTCTGTTTCCTAGAAATATTTGCCAGCGAAGGCGGCATTCAATCCTACGTTCAAGACATTCTCAAAGCTTACGTGTCAATAACCGCAAGGACAAACTTCCCGCGGCAAGCTGAAGTTTTGCTGTTGCGAGATTCCCCAGACTGCAACAATCCTTACGAGTCAAAAAATCTGAAATTTTATTACATCCAAACCGAGAATCCCTGGTTGGGTCGTCTTAATTTTGCTACAGTATTACTAACTCGATTGCTGCAAAAACGACCGCAGCGGGTTTTTT
Organism: Microcoleus harperi Pol14_C6; assembly: GCF_036701295.1. NCBI lineage: Bacteria > Bacillati > Cyanobacteriota > Cyanophyceae > Oscillatoriales > Microcoleaceae > Microcoleus > Microcoleus harperi. The sequence goes on from NZ_JAUBQN010000036.1 coordinate 15,983, forward strand.
GCGGTCACATCAAACTCGCACCGCTAATTCAAATTCTGTGCCAACCCTTGGGAATTCCCTACACAATTTTAACTTACGGCAAGGAAGTTTGGGAACCGCTTGCTCCCAAATATCAAACAGCAATGAGACAAGCTGAGACTATTTGGACTATTAGCAGATACACGCGCGATCGCACTTGCGAAATTAACCAATTAAATCCTGAAAAGTTCCAAATAGTGCCTTGTACTGTTGATGAAAATATATTTACCACTGGACAGAAGCCACAGGATTTATTAGAGCAGTACAATTTGGTTGGTGCTAAAATATTGATGACTGTAGCCAGATTGCGATCGACGGATATTTACAAAGGCGTCGATGTCACAATTCAAGCTTTGCCACAAATAGCCAAAACTTTTCCGAATGTGAAATACTTAGTTATTGGCAGAGGAGACGATGGATCGAGATTAGCCAAACTCGCTGATGATTTGGGAGTTACCGAAAGAGTAATATTTGCGGGTTTTGTACCGACAGAAAATTTAGCAGCACATTACCAGTTGGCCGATGCTTATGTAATGCCCTCCCAGGAAGGCTTCGGTATAGTTTATTTGGAAGCGCTCGCTTGCGGAGTACCCGTACTGGCGGGAGACACCGACGGATCGGCCGATCCGCTGCAAGATGGTAAAGTGGGATGGCGAGTTCCCCACCGAGATTCAGCAGCAGTAGCGCTTGCTTGTGTGGAAATGCTGCGAGGAGAGGATAAAAGGTGCGATCGCCACTGGTTGAGGGAACAAACCCTGGCAAGATTTAGTTTTGAATCCCTTTGTCAATCCTTACAAGGAATTTTTCAACCCTCTGACTCAGATAAACTTATGCCGTAGAGAGCGGTTTCTGGGTGTACAATGGGAAAATTAACTCGATCGACCGCCTGAATTTCTGAGTAGGATAGAGTTATGCCTACCTGCAAAGACACCCAAGGAGACCACCGTGAACCAAGGCACCCCCAAAATATCTTTCAAGCTACCCCGTATTAGCAATTGGTTGATACTGCTGGGCATCGCCTATTTGTTGGTGTCTATTGGTTTGGGTTGGATAGTTAAATCAGTGTTGATTTTAGTAGCTTTTTTGTTGCTGACGCCTGTGGTCGCATTTTTCGCGCTTCAGTGGTGGCTGAAACGCAATTTAATTGAGGACAATTGTCCAGTTTGTCAATACGAATTTACAGCTTTAAATCAAACTCAGTTTCAGTGTGCGAACTGTGGCGAACCTCTGAAAATAGAGGAAGGTCATTTTAGTCGCTTGACACCACCCGGTACGATCGATGTTACCGCAGTTGAAGTATCATCGGTTCAACAGTTGGAAGATTAACCGATTTTAGATTTTGGATTTTAGATTGAAGAATTTTTGAATGTTAACTGCTAACGGCTAACTGTATTACCAATCCCCATCCCCAAAATTACTTTTCCAAGCGCACAGCATACCACTGTAAAAATTTTCCCGCCCCGACATCTAATTCACAATAAGTATCAATCAAATACTTGGCTTGAGCTTCCACGCCAGATATTTTATCCACGTCCTGCGGCAAATCTTCGTGTTCCTCGGTTAATACGGCTTTCAGCTTTTCTAACAGTTCCGCCGCCGTCAAAAACTGCTCTGACTGGTTTGTTTCTAACACCACAAAGGTGTCTTCGTCATACAGTGACATAGTTTCAATGGTTGAGGTTAATTATTTCTAAAGTTTCGTACACTTAAGCGATCGAAAGTATAAACTCTTAATTACAATTTTTCAGCCCCGGGTCAATCGTGTTACAATTGAACAACATCAGAATTCCTACCGGATTACCGTTATTAACTTACTTGTTAACTTACTTGTTAACCGAGTTGTCAACATAATATCCGACACAGCATTTCTGAGGATATTTGTCAAGTGTAAATTTGTCAAGTGTCAAATTGTCAAGAAATATTCGCTCGGCTGTATCTAATTATAACTGGCACTATACATTCCCATGATCACATCTTCCCCTTCAACCCCTGTTGCGCGCAAGCCCTCTAAATCAGAAGGTCTCAAAGAACGCAGCAACTATTTACGAGAACCCGTTGCCACTGAACTGTTACAAGAAACTACCCACTTCACCGAAGACGGGATTCAGATTCTCAAATTTCACGGCTCGTACCAGCAAGACAACCGCGACAATCGAGTTAAAGGACAAGAAAAAGACTATCAGTTCATGCTCCGCACCCGCAATCCCGGCGGGTTCACGCCGCCGCAATTATACTTAGCCTTAGACAAGCTATCTGAAGAATACGGCAACCACACGATCCGCGTTACAACGCGCCAAGGTTTCCAACTGCACGGCGTGTTGAAGAAAAATCTTAAAGCAGTGTTTTCCTCAATTATTAAAAATATGGGGTCAACCTTGGGAGCTTGCGGCGACTTGAACCGCAACGTCATGGCACCGCCAGCACCGTACAAAAATCGCCCAGAATACAAGTATGCGCTGCAATACGCCAACAATGTCGCCGATTTGCTGACACCGCAAACCGGTGCTTATTACGAAATTTGGCTGGATGGGGAAAAGGCTGTTTCGGCCGAAGAAGACCCCGCAGTGAAAGCTGCCAGACAGTCCAACCGCAACGGCACAACATTTGACGACAAAGAAGAACCGATTTACGGCAGCCATTATATGCCACGGAAGTTCAAGTGTTCCGTTACCGTGCCGGGAGACAATTCAATTGACTTGTACTCTCAGGATTTGAGCTTGGTGGTAATTACCAATAAAGCTGGCGAGTTGCAAGGTTTTGACGTGTTTGCTGGCGGCGGTTTGGGCCGCACTCACAACAAAGAAGAGACTTTTGCACGGGTTGCGGATGAGATTTGCTATGTCGCCAAGGATGATGTTTACCATTTGGTCAAGGCAATTGTAGCAACCCAAAGAGATTACGGCGATCGCACAGACAGACGGCACGCGCGGCTGAAGTACCTGATTAACGATAAAGGCGTACAGTGGTTCCGCGAAAAAGTAGCAGAATATTTTGGCAAGCCGCTAGAAGCGTTTAAACCGCTGCCTGAGTGGAAGTATTTTGATTTCTTGGGCTGGAATGACCAAGGAGACGGCAAGCTGTTTGTCGGCATTTCTGTGGATAATGGCCGGATCAAGGATGAAGGTTCATTTCAGCTAAAAACTGCTTTGCGGGAAATTGTGCAGAAGTACAACTTGCCGGTACTGGCGACGCCGCACCAAAACGTGCTGATTTACGATATTTCGCCGGATCTTAAAGAAGAAATTCAGGGAATACTCGATCGATGCGGCATTCAGCGGGAAACTGCAATAGACCCATTGGTGCGCTATGGGATGGCGTGTCCGGCCATGCCGACTTGCGGGCTGGCGATTACCGAGTCTGAGCGCGTGATGCCGAGCATTTTAGAGCGGATTCGGGCACTTTTGACGAAAGTTGGCTTGCAAGACGAGCATTTGGTGGTGCGGATGACTGGTTGCCCAAATGGATGCGCCCGCCCTTATATGGCAGAATTGGGGTTTGTCGGGAGTTCGCCGGAATCCTACCAGATTTGGCTGGGCGGTTCTCCCGACCAAACGCGGCTGGCAAAACCAATTGAGGAAAAGCTGCACGTCAAGGATTTTGAAGCTTTTCTGGAGCCGATTTTTGTTTATTTCAAGCAAAAACGGCAACTGAGCGAGAGTTTTGGCAATTTTTGCGATCGCGTCGGGTTAGAATCTATCCGTCAATTTGTAACCAACTACCAATCTGCTGACTCGATGACAACTGAGATAAATGAATTAGAAGTTACGTCTAGTAACGATGACGGGAACGAGACTGCCACTGCTGGCGGTGGCAAAGTCCGCCGTCGAATTAGCGTCCGCGATGAAATCTACAACGAGCTCAAGGAAGAAGCAGCCCGTCAGGGCAAGCCGATTACACAGCTAGCTACAGAAGCGATTTCTACTTATTTAAAAAAGATTAAGGAGGAAGCATAAGCCGATTTTCAATTGTCGATTTTTGCTCACATCACATAAAACTCACGCAAAAATAATATAAAGGCGGAGCATTTGCAGAAAAAACTTGAATTTGTAAGATAATTCCGGTTGTAGATGCTCTGCCTTTATTGTTTTTGAGCGGTTGAAACTCCGCCTGTCCATCTCTTCTCTTTTTCTCTTCCTCTGCGTTCTCTGCGTTCTCTGCGGTTAAATAAAACAAAATATTAGGGAAAGAGCAATTTAAAATCCAATGGCTCAATTACAAAGATTAGCAGTTACTGCCACTCAAATTTGCGATCGCACAATCGACTTAACTAGGGAACAGCAGCATTATTTAAATCGAGTGCTACGTTTGCAAGCGGGCGATCGATTTATTGCGATGGACGGCCGAGGGCATTGGTGGTTAGCAGTCCTAGAAGCCCAGGAAACCGGGTTATTTGCCTCGATAGCAGAGGAGATTGTTGTGAACAGGGAGCTTCCAGTGGAAGTAACTTTGATGGCGGCTTTGCCCAAGGGAAACGGCTTTGACGAGGTTGTGAGACAGGCGACGGAGTTGGGTGTGGCAAGTATTGTGCCGGTAACGAGCGATCGAACTTTGCTCAAACCAAGCGATCAAAAAGTTGAGCGGTGGAGGAGAATTGCTGCGGAGGCGGCGGAACAGTCGGAACGTCAAATTGTGCCAATGATTTTAGAGCCTATTTCGTTTGATTTTGCTGTGAAAGATTGCGGTCGAAAAAATCGATTTATCTGTGTTGCTCGCGGGGACAATCGGCATTTGTGGGATTGTTTAGTCGGTTTGGCTCCCCCCCAGTTTAGGGCGGACACGGGGGGACTGCCCGTACAAAGGGGGGAGCAAGATGGCGGAGAATTATCGATTGTCATAGCTATTGGCCCGGAGGGTGGATGGACTAAGCGGGAGGTCGAAAAGGCGATCGAATTTGGTTTTGAAGCTGTTTCTTTGGGTAGTAGAATTTTAAGAGCGGTGACAGCTCCGATTGTGGCTTTATCTTTAGTTGGCGCGGCATTTGAGAAGTGCTAATATCAACAAATAACAAAGAATTCATCAGATAGGTGGGTTGACGGGGAATGAAAATAGAGTTAAGGAAAGGTCGATCGCTCTTTTGGTCCAGCGCGCTTTTGGCAATTTTCGGTACACAATCAGTTTCTGCACAATCTCCGATTTTTCCCATTGCTCAACAGATTAATTGCGATCGCCCGCAAGGAGATGCACAAGTCAGAACTTGTATTCGGTTGAATTACGAAGCCTCGGATCAACGACTAAACGAGGTTTACAAACAACTGATTTCCCAATTGAGTGGCGAAGAGCGGGCGCTACTTTCCGAAGCCCAATTAGGGTGGATTAACTTAAGAGATAAAACCTGTGAATTTGAAGTTTATAAAAATCGTGGCGGTACGGGTTATGGAGGTTTCCTCAGTGAATGTTTGGATCGCATGACTAAACAGCGCACTGCGGAATTAGAAAACTATTTAAAACAAAGATAAAATAGGAAGTATACCGTAAAACACCTGACAAGAATAAAGATAAACAAGTATTTATGAAAACCCGCTCGCCCTTCACCCTCAGCATCATCTCAGCAATTGTAACCACCATCGTCCCAGCAGTTTTCGCCCAGCGACCGCCATCAGTCAACGAAATATACATCGATAAAAATTGCCAGCGCAATCAGCAACTACCGCAACTTGAAAGATTTACTATCTTTAGCAGAAACGAATTTACAACTAACGGTCAAAACTACTGGTTCTACGCCGCCCGCTATCAAGATGGAGGCGTACTTCTCTGTATATCTAAACCCAATTTTAATCAACCAAAACCTATAAATGAACAAAAAATACAAGCCAATTTTATTGACAAAATAGTCCGAGACCCCAACAACAAAACAGCCTTTATCATCGCAGTCCGAGAAGGAAATGGCCCCGAAGCACCCATGACCAATTACGGCTTAGAATTGAGCAATGTCGATCGCCCAAAACTCACCTCCCTTTCTATCCTACAGCAGCGGGGAACCCTCACAGACGGCGAATCACGCCAACACAACTTTCAAGGACGGGCAGGTCAATCTATTACGATCGACCTCAAAAGCAGAGCATTCGACCACAACATAACACTGTTCGACACCAGCGGTAAAAATATTGCCCAAACAGCAGGTAACTCCCAGAATCGCCAAGAGTCTCAACTCACCGTAAAATTGCCTAGTAACGGCACTTATAAAATAGTTGTTAAAGGAGGCGATCGTACAAGCAAAGGTTCCTACAGCTTAAGCATTAATTCCAATCAACTTTGACTTATATTGATTTTCACATCCACTCAACATCCCTCTCTACACATCCGCGTTCATCCGCGTTCATCCGCATACATCTGCGGTTAAAAAATCCAAATCTTAAATTTTCCCAACAGCCCAAACTCCCAAACAAAAAAAAGCCAAAGTTATTAACCACTAGCGAAACCAACCAAACATCAGCCAAGATAGAAACAACGCCATTGCCGCAACCGCCATGACAGACATCAACCAAATAGCCGCCGCCCTAGAGGGTAAAGACTACAAACAAGCTGCCCAACTCATCAAACAATTACAAAAAGAATCTCCCGAAAATCCGTGGGTACAATACTATATCGCCCGCTACTACGAACTCACCAAGAACCTCGAAAAAGCCCAAACAACCTATAAACAAATACTCCGCGACATCACCAACCCCAAAATCGTCTCCCAGACCCGCCAAGCTATTCAACGGATTGAAACCGCACAACAAAACCTCCGCCAACAAGCCATAGAAACCGCCAAAAACGACCCCAGCAACCTCGAACCCGGACTCCTCATCCTCGAACCCGTGAGTCCCGAAAACAAACCCGCAGCCATTCAAAATATCAGCAGAATATTTAAAATCGACGCCTACACAACCCGGATGCAAATCCAAAGCCGCGGCTGGAGACTCTACAAAACTGCCCCCATCGCCGAACTCCGAATTTACGGTAAAGAACTCCTCAAAGCCGGCATTCCCGTATTTTGGGCAACCCTAAGCAATATTCAAAAAATCCAAATCTTCCGAGTGCAGCACTTCCAGTCTCTCTCTTCCCCAGCCGTTGTTTGCAAAGATCAACTCGATCGACTCGGTGCGATCGAATTTAACTGGTCAGAAGTTACCCAAAGAGTAGAAGGCTTGTTGCCGATGTTCATCGAAGTCATGGACTACTCCCCCAACCGAAGAAAGGAGCAATTTCGCCACCGAGAAATCAGGCAAGATTACGCTCAAATCTGTGACTTACACATTCCCAGCAGAAACTGCATTCTGCGAATTTGCGACCAAAGTTACGAATTTCAACAAGGAGTTGACTTCACCAAAGCTTCGGCTGAGTTCCCCACTTCACCGAACCAGAAAAACAAAACATCGAGAGTCAAAAACTCTCAACAAATTCCTCAAAGTACCACCAGAATTAACTGGAATAATTTACTGGAAATATTAGATCGCCAGCTTGACGTTACAGTTTGGTCAGAATTTACGCCCTTTGCCGAGACAGTGCTCGATTACACTAATATGTTGAGCAAGATCGAATCTTATATAGAAGTCGAGCGCAAATCCGAAACTCCTTGGGACTCAGCTTTTCAGCTATACAGCGGATTAGCCTTCCTCAGAAACCCAGAAAATAGGGAATAGAACCAAGAGTTAAAATTAAAAATGAGGAATCCCATTTTTAATTTGTTAACGCCAGCATTGGGAATTATCCCATGCCCAATTCCCTATTATCAATTCCCAATTTCCTATTTCGTTTTCACCTGACGAGCCATTTCCCGGAAATTGTTCATGCTGGGGCCAGGGGTTCGACGACTTCCATTTGGTGTCGGCATTAAATTATTAGGAGCAAAAGTCCGATTCGGTTCAGCTTGACTCGGCACTTTTCCGTTAGTTGCTGCCACTGCAGGTACCTTCACGGGTTCCGGAGTATTAGCAGGAACGCTAGCGACTGGTTCCTTTTCTTTCTTAGACTTTTTCTCTACCTTAGCCTTTTTAGCAGGTTCAGACTTTTCAGACTTCTCAGACTTTTCAGACTTAACAGACTCAACTTTTGCCGGTGCGATCGCAACAGGCTCAGCCTTCGCAGGCGCAACTTTTGCTGGTTCCTTAGCTCCCGATTCGCCCAAATCTAGGAAATATTCAGACTTTTTCAAGCCCAACAGTCTGGCGAAAAATCCGAAAATACCGCCGAAGAAATTTTTGATAAAACCAAACATTAGACTTACTCCTTTTGTTCTTTTAGAGAAATTTGTACAAGCTTGTCAACAAAGTTAGATTACGAGCTAGAGCAACCTTTGTCTACATTTCTTAATCAAAATTTACATTTGGCTGTCTTTAAGCTACCTCATCAAAGCAAATTTTAAGTATAAATACTAGCCCTGCTTTGCACTTATTTACAAGTATCTCAGAATTTGTTAGCGATTCCCACTAATTGTCGATCGTACCTCGATCCGATTCGCTAGCTGTCCTAGTACGGATCACACTCCCTAGGGCAGTGATTTATGCTTTAATCACCAAGCAATTTTCCAGCAAAATGAACAGTTCGCTCGATCGCAATCCCGTCATCCTCCTACACGGCATCTGGGACACAAAGATTATTTTCAACACAATGTCCGCCCGCCTCACCGAACTCGGATGGTCAGTCCACAGCCTCAACCTGACCCCCAACGACGGCAGCCTCAGCCTCGACTTACTGGCCAAGCAACTAGCAGACTACATCTCTGAAACCTTCGACCCAGAACAGCCTTTAGACATAGTAGGCTACAGCATGGGTGGCATCGTCAGTCGCTACTACGTCCAGCGACTCGGAGGAATCAACCGCGTACAGCGTTTCATCACCCTATCTTCCCCCCACCACGGCACCCTCACCGCTTATTCCCTACGCCTACCAGGATACCTGGATATGCGCCCCGATAGTGGCTTGCTGCGCGATTTGAATCAAGATGTGACAATGCTCAAACGCATAAACTTTACATCAATGTGGACGCCATTTGACATAATGATTGTACCGGCGAATAGCTCCCAAATGCCAGTAGGTAAAGAAGTTAAAGTCAACGTTTTGCTGCACCGCCAAATGGTGACAGAACCCCAAAGTATTAACGAATTAGTTGAAGAACTCAAAGCACCTATTAACAATAAACTTCCCACTTAAAAATGAATAGCAGTTTCAGCCGCAACCCAGTATTGCTAATTCACGGAATCTTCCGCAAATCGGGAATTTTTTACAAAATGTCTGCCTACCTCACTCAACTGGGATGGTCAGTTTACACCCTCAATCTCTCGCCTCATTGGGGCAATGCCAGCATAGACGAATTAGCCCAACAATTAGCAGATTATATAGACAAAAACTTTGCGCCAGAACAACATTTAGATATAGTAGGATTGAGCATGGGCGGTTTAGTAACTCGCTACTACCTGCAAAGGTTAGGCGGCATTAACCGAGTCCAGCGCTTTATTGCCATATCTTCTCCTCACAGCGGTACTTGGATGGCTTACACTCTCTGGGGAAAAGGCTGCGTTCAAATGCGTCCTGGCAGTGCTTTTTTGGAAGATTTAAATCGAGATGCTGCCTTGTTGGAAAAACTCAATTTTACTTCGATTTGGACAGATTGGGATTTCATCATTGTACCTGCTTCTAGTTCCCAAATATCTGCTGCCAAAGAAGTAAAATTGTCCGTATTCGCCCATGCCATGATGGCGAGAAATTCCAGCAGTTTAAAAGCGGTCGCTGAAGCACTTTCAGAACCCTTGAAAGTTCATGATTGACCGTTTGATTCATTCTTGTATAATGTCAAATTTTGTAGAGGCAGGTTTGACCTATAGTAATTGCCTAAAACCAACAATTTCCTAAACCCGCCCCCACAGGATGCAAATCGCTACCGGACTAAATATCAAACAGCATCCCCAACTTCAGCGTATTCGCTGCAACCAAAAATTGCTTCAGCTTCACAATAATACTTGAACTCAAGTATATTGTGGAAAGGGTCTTCTAAGAAAAAAGTACGGTGTTCTGTAGGCAAACCGACAAATCGCCGTCTCGGTTCTTGATAGAAATTTAAGTTGTTTTGCTGGGCTTTTTCTAGCAACGCTTCCCAGTCAGCTTCGGAAGTAAAAATTAACCCAAAATGCCGGGGATAGATGCCTCGCTGAGGCGCCAAAGGTTCGCGGCTGACGTGGGCGACAATTTGATGCCCACACAAACCCATAATCGCAGAATTTGGCGATTCGCGACCTAGTTCGCAGCCGAGCCCGTCTACGTAGAACGCTTTGGTTTGGGCAATATCGGTCACGGGGAAGGCAAGATGAAATAAGACTTGGCTCATGGAGGTACTAAATGCAGAATTCAGAATTGTTCTTTAATTATTTATCTTGGTCTAATCCTTGGTTGGTGGCGATCGCCCTAAATACAGTTTTACTCGCGATCGCCACCATTGCTCCTAAAAAATTGCTCACTCCCGCTGGGCAATTTCACGGCTGGGTTTTGGGCGTCCTCATCTGGGGCTGTTTGGGATGGCAAGGCTATGCTGTGGTGATGTTTTACTTTCTTGTCGGATCGGGAGTTACCCGCATCGGCAAAGCCCAAAAAGAAGCAGAAGGCATAGCCGAAAAGCGTTCAGGCGCACGAGGCCCAGAAAATGTCTGGGGTTCGGCTTTAACCGCCACTCTTTGCGCGTTGGGAGTTTTGGCATTATCTATTTTAGGAGAGACAGGCAAGATGTCTGTGCCACAAGATGCTATTTCCCTATTATTGCTGGGTTACGCGGCGAGTTTTTGCACCAAACTTTCCGATACCAGCGCCAGCGAAATCGGCAAAGCTTACGGGAAGCGGACTTTTTTAATTACCAGCTTGCAGCCTGTACCTAGGGGTACGGAAGGGGCCGTAAGTTTGGAAGGAACGATCGCAGGTATTGTCGGCTCAATTCTGATCGCGCTTTTGAGTTGGGCGGTCGGTTTAATTGACTTGACAGGAATTGTTTTTTGTGTTATGTCAGCTTTTATTGCCACGAACATCGAGAGCGTCATTGGGGCGACGGTGCAATCAAAGTTTGAGTGGCTCACGAACGAGGTGGTAAATTTTTTTAATACACTCATAGGAGCGATCGCAGCAATTATTTTAGCGGCCGCCTGGAGAGCTTTTTTAGCTTAGTTAATGCTGGACGCATTCGCGACCTAATAAACCGGGTTTATTACGATAATTCAAGGCCTTAACGCAGTATTTTTCCAGAGAATCCCGGTTTCGGCCTCGCGAGCTATCAGCTATTAATCATTAGTCATTAGTCTCCCGCAATCAACTCATGACTAATGATTAATAGTTAATCAAACTAAGCGTCGTCTTGCGGTCCAAAAACCATTTGTAAAATCATCGTCGGTTCGCCCCGCTTGTGATAGCGATCGGCCCAATTGCGAATAATTTCATCTAATTCCTCAAGGGCTTGGTCGAGGCGTTCCGGCGGAATATCCAAAGTCTCCATAATTCGCATCACATTCGGTTGTTTTTCCGCCCAATCCTTCATCAGCCGGAAATATCTAGCCGTATCCTCAACCATAGTAAATGTCCGCTCTTCCTGCTCTGCCGGAGAATAAGTAGCGCGAGTGAGGGCATAAAACGGCATTCCCCAAGGAGAATCAATGCGAGTTACTGTCCCAGAATAAATCAAGCGCCGCTTAATGTGTTCTGCTAGAGCTTCGCTCAAAGGCATTCGCCTTTCTGGAGACATATCTTCTTGCGATCGCCTGTGCAGAAACTCGATCAACTCCATAAACTGAAAAGAATTGATCAGTTGAGCATCAGGCGGATTAGGAGGAATCTTGCTTTCGAGATATTTTTTTTCATCTACAGTCAAATTGTTTCCCGGAATGCGAGGGCGTCCCGGCATCCAACCATACTGTTCCAACCAGACATAAGGAAACTGAATCAAATATCTAGGTTCTTGGGAACCCAACATTTTCAGCAATTTTCCCTGAGTCAGAGCTTCCCGGACTTCCTCAACAATCACCTTCACCCGTTTAGGCTCAATGTGATGCAAGTGCCCAGTCATCCGCAGGTTGTTGTCCTGCTCCATATAAGTCATATAAATGGCACACTTAGCCGCCGTTGCGGCCGCGTCTAGAAACGCCCCGTGCCTGTGCCCACTGGTTCTCATGGCGCTAAACGCCAGATATAGCATGATCTGATCCATTGCACTAGGGCTGAGGCTTTTGACCAGATCCAAAGAGTCATTTTTCATCACTATCCCCGAAATAGCCAAATTAGGAGGCATTTTGTTATCCTCCATTAAATTATTGCGAGAGCGCCGAATCAAGCATAGCCGACTGTCGCCGGAAAGCTTGCCAGCTACCCTAATATTCAGGTTAGTTAATTTCCCTGAGGTAACAGGGGCATGGGCTTAAAGGCTATCCACACCGCATAAGTGGTTCTTATTGGTGGCCAATTTAAGTAGATTGCTGCACCCTCTGCGCTGACAGTTTACCTATATATAAGTTAGTTATCGCACGTTTATTATAGTGCAGCCGTTGAAAATTAAACCCTACCTGTGGGGAGGAGAAGGTAAATAACTGTTGCGATCCCAGGAATTTGAGGCGACTGCGAGCTCCTAATTCTTGAATAGTCATGGATGCCGAAACCAAGTTCGATCAACTAAAATAAGGCTGTTGCATAATTGCGGGAAGATTTTGATGGTTTTGTGGGATGGGATCTCGTAGGTCATCTGCTGTATTTTCACAGCAGGCGGGACACCCCACAAGAATCGTCCTCAAATTGTGCAATGCCAAAATAAGGCTTAGAGGGCGAGGGATATCGGTTGAAAAACCCAGATGATCGGAGGCCTGTGGTTAGTTCCTGTTTAATTGAAGCGTTTTCAATACAAAACCGCCACATACTAGAATCTATCTCTAGGTAGATGGCGGTTTCCCGTTTATATGCTAACATTTATCACACAAAAAAGAATCTCCTCAGAACTGTCCACAAAAAGTGCAGTTGTCGCTTAACCTGAAAAACTAGAATCCCAGAAAATCCGATCGAGTGCTCAAATGAACGGCCCGAAGCAACTCAGTTGTGGTAATCGCTTGTGTCCAGTGCCATTAGAAATCTTGTAGCGCATGAGTGTAAACATTAGGCTCAGTAAAATTTCTGCGTCCGCTGCCCCTCTCAGGACCGCGCTCACCCTTTTGTTGAGTTTGGGCTGACAACATATATTGGGCGGTGGCAGTTGCGACAATGGGGAGTGAAGATTCAAAAGCTTGAGCGGCGCTGGCACTCAAGGTAATGCCCAACAGGCTCAGTAAAGCAATTGCAGTGTAGGTTTGCATGGGTAGTATCCGTGTCAGTGTCTATTACGTGATACGGACTTGCCCCGATCGATCAGGATAGATATCTGTGCAATTTTCGGATCTCTGCAAAAAACCTTACATTTTCAATTCTACGGATACCGCCAGCAGCCAAGCACCGGCAAAATTCAGCCTACCCCATACTGTCAGAGGCTTTTCGGTTTCACAATTCTGTAAAAACCTGTCGGTTTCCGAGTCCAAAGTCACGAGTTGCCAAGTTTGACCGGCTAAGGATGCAGGGCTTGTCAGCGTTAGTGTCCAGTCTTGTTCGCCGAGGCGGCGGAAAATGCCAGAAAATTGGCTGTGGGTATTTGCTGTTTGACTGCTTGGTTTCTCTACTGACTCCTGACATTCGCCGCTGGCGGGATATGCTTCAGGCCGATCGAGATAATAGCGTTGCCAATCGAGCCAGTCTGATCGATCCCGTGTCAAATTAAATAAAGGAATAACCGCCGCACTCGCCTCGGAATCTTGCAGCAAAGCTTCCTGCAAAACTCTTACCGGCAAATCCCGCGGCTGACATCCAGATTCCGCGCACAAAGCCGCCGCCATCCCCGCTGCCTGTCCAATATTCATTACCGTCGGTTGCAAGCGAGTTGCACCGTTGGCGAGGTGAGAAACGGAAATATTTTTTTCGCAGACTAGCAAACCGTCTGTACTCGCAGGAATTAGCGCGCTGTAAGGAACGGTAAACGGAGTTCCCGTCCAGCGGCCGCCCCAGCGGATGGATTTGGGCTGCAGAGGAATGTCGCCACTGGGGTAGTGGTGGTCATTGGCATAGTTACCGATCGCAATTGTTTCACAAATGCCCTGATAATTTATCGGCAACTTCGCGACTCTTCCGCCGGCAATAGGCAAAATATCTTGTTCTCGGATTGTTTGTACTCCTCGCAAGCGGCGACTTTCTCGGTAGTAAGGATGTAAGGCAAAGGAAGGAAGAATGGAAGAATTTTGTTGATTTTCGATCGTTGAAATGGGGAAAATATTCTGTGCTAAGCCGTAGCGGCGGCCGAGTTGGGTTTGAATGAAGCGGGCGAAACTTTGAGTGTGCCACAGACTTTCTTGCAGGAATTCTTGTCGAGATGCTTCAGATTTAATGAGTCGATCGACCCCTTCACCATAATCATTACCTCGAATCGGCCAATTAATCATCAACAATCCGCCCGGAAGCCTGCCGTAATTGAGAAATTGTTCGGGAGTGTAACTGTCCCAAGCACCGATAAATCGATCGGGATTTTCAACAGGCGGCGCGGGAATTTCTGGCGCAACCGCACCTAAGCCAAAATCCTGCATGATGGCCACCCAAGTCGGAGCTTGCACCGAATAGCTCTCTGTCAGAGTATTAGAGGCGATCGGCGCGCTGGGTTCTCCCCACTCGGCTTGGTATTCCCAACCCCAGCGGTGTCCAACCTCCGCTAAAGCCAGCAAATCTCCCAATTCCGTTGCATCCAAAGTGATTTTGGCCGAAACCGTAAAATCTGCAAACTGAACGCCCGAAATGCGATCTCCTTCATACAGCACATCGTGAGCTTTTTTTCCAGAAATCCAGTGCAAGTTCGGCAAACATTTAACCCAATCAGCGAAAATTTCAGCACCGGTGCGGGGATCGTAAGTAAAAAAACTGACCCAGCCCCAATCCAAACCTCCCGGCTGTCGCTGCTGGAGTTCCCGCAAAAATGCGCCCCACAAACCGGTTTGAAAAGCTGCTAATTCATTGCCATCGGGGGCCGAAACGCCTGCTGCTGTCAGCATTCCTCCCAGCCAGGGGAATTCGCTTACTAAAATAGTTTTGGCACCTCGGCGGGCTGCTTGCACGGCTGCTGCAGTGCCGCCGGTGCCGCCCCCGACTACCAAAACATCTGCTTTTAAGACCGAAGACATGGGCAATAGCATTTTAGATTTTAGATTTTAGATTAAGGTGATGAGTGCGCTACGGATAGATGTTCGGCGTTGGCGATCGCGAAGTGAATTTTAGTGTATAAAGACTTGACAAATAATAAATCGGGAATTATGCAGCGAGCGCACAATTTTGTTACTAAATCACTGCAGGAGCGATCGCAACTTTTGATTTCTCATTGTGTGCACGCAAATATTGGCAATTTGACAGCGCGAATAACGATAATAGAAAAAAGGGAACAGCATCTATAAAGTTTTACGTCTTCATAATTTCCCACTTAGTAATTAACGGCTGAAAATGGAAAAAGGTTTTATTTTGTGGTTCACCGGGCTGAGCGGTTCCGGCAAGACAACTATCACCAAAGCTCTCGAACCCGAATTGAAGGCAAGAGGTTGCAAAGTTGAAATATTGGATGGAGATGTCGTTCGCACCAACTTGTCAAAAGGTTTAGGATTTAGCCAAGAAGACCGAGATACTAATATTCGGCGGATTGGATTTGTAGCTCACCTGCTGAGCCGCAATGGAGTAGCCGTAATGACCGCAGCTATTAGCCCCTACAGAGCAATTCGCGACGAAATTAGAGCAATGGAACCCAATTTTGTTGAAGTATATATCACCGCGCCGTTAGAAGTGTGCGAAGGTCGCGATGTCAAGGGACTATACGCTAAGGCCAGAGCAGGAGAAATTAAGGGTTTTACAGGAATTGACGATCCTTATGAAGAACCGCTCAATCCTGAGATTATTTGTTACACAGAGCGAGAAAGTGTGGAAGAGAGTGTTAAAAAAGTTCTAAGCAAGTTAGAAGAGTTGGGTTACATTTGATGGTGGCGGGGTAGGGAGCGGATAGGGGCAAAAGGCGATGGTGAGCAAAAACTATTCAAAATTCAATACTGTCAAAGGTTTCACGGTCAAATTTTTAACAGTGTCAGCGCTGGCTGCGGGTTCATCTCCAGGGATGGCCCAGTTTTTGCCTCCTCCTCCTGCTTTCTCTCCTCCTCCTCCTGGTTCTGCTGTTCCCGTACCCATGCCTCCTGTTCAGGGATTTCCGGCGATTCCGGCAAGTGCACCTTCAAGTGTACGATCGGAAGTTTACACTTTGGGAGCGGGCGATCGTATTCAAATGGACATCTTCAACGTCCCAGAATACAGCGGGCCCAACGGTCAACACCAAGTACAGGCCGACGGTTCCCTGAGTTTGCCGTTAATTGGCAGCGTTTCGGTGTACGGGATGACCCTAGAACAAGCTTCTAATGCTGTTAAAGACAAATACGGCAAATACCTCAAACGTCCTTGGATTACCCTCAAACTGCTGGCACCGCGTCCTTTGCAAATTGCGATCGCGGGCGAAATCAACCGCCCCGGAGCCTATACAATATCCTCAGCAGCAGGCCCCGGAGGCACAGCAGAGCAAATGGGAACTCAAATGCCAACGATATCGCGGGCTCTGCGAATGGCCGGCGGAATTACGCAGTCAGCAGACGTGCGGCAAATCAAAATCCGCCGCCCCCAGCGCAACGCACCTGAACAAATTATTAGTGTGGATTTGTGGGAATTATTGCAAAACGGCGATTTGCGAGCGGATATGACTTTGCGCGACGGCGATACTATATTCATTCCCACTGTAACTAGCCTCAACCGCCAAGAAGCACCGACTTTAGCAGTAGCTAACATTACCGGACAAAGCACTCAACCAATTAATATTGCTGTGGTGGGCGAAGTAACTCGCCCCGGTACTTATACTTTGGCAAAAGAGGCTCAAAGTAGGGTACAAGAGAATGAAATGGGTGAAAATTCTGGTTTGTTTGCTGCCAGCGAAACAAACGGCGGGGAAACTGTTTTGCAGCAAACTGTAACGAGGGCAATTAAAATGGCCGGCGGCATTACGCCGGTAGCTGATATCAGACAAATACAAGTTCGCCGCCTGACACGGGCGGGTACAGAGCAAATTATTAATGTGAATTTGTGGCAACTTTTGGAAGGGGGAGATGTATCCCAAGATTTAGCGCTGCAACAGGGAGATACGGTAATCGTTCCCAAAGCCGAAAATATCGAGGTAACCCAAGATGAACAAGTGTCTAATTCTAATTTTTCACCTGATACGATTAAGGTGAATATTGTGGGAGAAGTCGTGAAGCCGGGAGCGATTGCGGTGGTTCCCAACACTACTTTAAATCAAGCGCTGGTAGCAGCGGGAGGTTTTAATAAAGCGCGCGCTCAAATGGATTCGGTGGATTTAATTCGCCTCAATCCTAACGGCACAGTTTCCCAGCTAACTGTTAAGGTTAATTTTTCTGCAACAGCCAATGAAGAATCTAATCCAAAACTGCAAAATAATGATGTAATTATGGTAAGGCGATCGGGCCGCGCTACGTTCTCGGATAATGTAGGCGGGACTCTCGCTCCTCTCAGCCCGCTGTTAGGAATATTTCGGTTATTCGATATTTTTCGGTGATTTGAATAGACGAGAATGAAGACCTCAGAAACTCGATTTCTGAAAAAAATTGCGGTTTGGTAATGAAAAATATAGGAATCAGCCGGGTTCCTGAAACTGCGCCAGCAGTACAGACGTTTAAACTAATAAGTTGTAGAAATCCAATGAAACCAGGGAAACAATCTCAAATAGCACAGTTTAATCATAAAAAAAATGCTGATCTGCCAAAAATGTCTTCCGGGCTTTATGCAGAAGATCAATTTTTAGGCAGAGAGAAAACCGAGGCAGAAGAGTTAAGTTTTTGGGAAGTTTGCCGCAGTCGCTCCATCTTAGTCATTGGTGTAGCAGCTGCAGTAACCACCGGGGTTTTCGCCTGGACGCTCAATCAAAAAAGCGAGTACGAGGGGCGCTTTCAATTATTAGTAGAACCCGCAGTTACGCAAAATACGTTAGCAAAAATATACTCCGGTGAGCTGAAACTGCAACCAGCGGCTCCGGCGACAGAAGAAAAGGGCGGTTTTGACTATGAATCCCAAATTCAAGTTTTGCAAAGCCCGCAAGTAATGTCGCCGATTATTAAACAGTTGCAGGCTAAGTATCCCGAAATAAATTACAGCTACCTATTGAACCAAAAAGCAGATAATTTGCCGTTTTCTCAGGAAACCAGGCTGTCAATTAATCGCTTCAAAAATACCAAGATTATCGAAGTTAGATATCGGGATTATGACCCGAAAAAAATTCAGTTTGTTTTGGAAAAAGTTGCGCTAGGCTACCGCAACTACAGCGTGCAAGATACCACAACTCAAATTAGTCAGACTCTGGATTTTGTGAAATCGCAAATTCCCAACCAGCGAAAGCGCCAACAAGCTCTGCAAACAGAAATTCAAAAGTTGCGGCAGCAGTACAATTTTATCGACCCGCAAATTCAAACCCAACAACTCGCGCAGCAAATCAGCGAAATTCAAACGCAAAGATTGGACGCGCAAACCCAACTCAATCAGCAGAGATTGCTCTATTCCAATCTGCAAAATCAGCTCGGATTAAACCAGAAGCAAGCGCTGATGGCCTCGGCTCTGAGTCAAGCTCCCCGCTATCAAGCGATGCTGACTCAATTGCAGCAATTAGAAGGGCAAATTGCGATTAACTCGGCTACGTTTACAGACGAAACTCCGCAAATGCAATTGTTGCGAGAACAGCGCAAAAACCTAATTCCTTTATTGAAGAAAGAAGCCCAACAGGTTCTGGGAACTGATTTAGCTAAGGTAAATTCGCAAGTGCTGGCTTTTCAAGATCCGGTGCGGATTAAGTTAATTGAGCAGTTTATTGGTACTGCTAATTTAATTCAGGTGCTGGGCGTGCGGAATCAAGTTTTGGAACAAGCTGCTAAGCAGTTGAATCAATACTCTCAAGGATTGCCGGTGATTTTGCGGCGCTATTCGGATTTGCAGCGCGAGTTGGATTTAACCAACAATACGCTGAATGGTTTGCTGGCAAAACAGCAAGCTTTGCAGCTTGAATCTGTGGGCAAAAAAGAGGTGGCTTGGGAAGTTATTGCTAAGCCTGAAATTCCGCGCTACAAAAATGGCGAGTTGATGGCTGTTGCTCCGATTATGCCTTTGAATTTGGCTTTGGGGGGACTGGCTGGTTTGCTGTTCGGTATGCTGGCGGCGCAGTTGGCGGAACGGTTTAACAATAAAACGGTGTTCCAAACTCCAGAGGATGTCAAACATTCGATTCGCCTGCCTTTGTTGGGGGTAATTCCTGCTAGCGATAAAATTTTGAGACTTCCTCCTGCTGAGACAAGCCCGGTGGATGTGGCAATTTCGCCGATGCCGACGGATGCTTTTCAAGAAGCTTTTCGATCGCTCAATGCGAATATTCGCTTACTCAACCTTGATACTCCCATCAATTCTTGTGTAATTACTTCTTGTCAAGTAGCTGACGGCAAGTCTACTGTAGCAGTCAATCTGGCGCGGGCGGCTGCTGCAATGGGCCAGCAAGTGCTGTTAGTGGATGCCGATTTGCGGCGCCCGCAGGTACACGAAATGCTGGGTTTACCGAATTGGCAAGGCTTACACAATGCGATCGCAGATGATGTGGATGTGCAACAGTTGATTTTGCGATCGCCCCGCGATGAAAATTTGTTTGTGTTAACTTCCGGCCCTGTTCCTCTCGATCCGACAAAGGTGCTTTCTTCGCGAAAAATGCCGCATTTAATGGCAGCTTTGTCAAGTCAATTTGACTTAGTTATTTACGATACTCCACCGCTTTTGGGTTTGGCGGATGCGAATTTGTTGGCGGCTCACACTAACGGATTGATGCTGGTAGTGGGGCTGCATCAAACTGAGCGGGAGGCGCTGTTGTTGGCGTTTGAAGATTTAAAAATGGCGGGAATTCCGCTGTTGGGAATGGTGGCGAATAACGATAAAGGCAGCAGGTATTACTATCAGTCTTACGTGCAGGATTACGTCCAGGAACAGTCTGTTTGAGGGAGAGGAATTGAGAAATGTGTAGTGGAACAGGCCGTCGCGCCTGTTCTTGAGAATGCAAGGCGGGCGAAATACCTCACAAGATATTTCATCCATCTTACACCATTAATTGTGAATAAAGCTGTCAGGGGCGGGCGTCCCGCCCCACAAGAACATTTAACTTTTGTGGAACAGGTCGTCTAGCCTGTTAAGCGAGATTTGTGCGTGATTTCAGAAAGACAAATTTTCTTAAGATTTGTGATCGAGACTCTGAACTATAATTAAAAGTAGAGAAATTTAAACAAATCGTGGCACTTGCAACTTGGCAAGACCTGAAAGAAAACGTGGGTGGTAAATTCCTATTTTGTAATACCTTGATACAACTCCCTGCCGAGGCTGAAAACTAGCAGGGAGTTTTGTGTTTTTCACACAGGAGATAAAACCATGGCTATTGCTACTATCAACCCGGCAACGGGAGAAACGCTGAAAACTTTCGAGCAGATCGCTGATCAGGTAATAGAAGCTAAGCTAGAATTAGCACAGCAAGCTTTTAAAAAATACCGCCAACTGCCGTTTGAGCAGAGAGCTCTGTGGATGCAGAAAGCTGCAGACATCTTGGAGCGCGATCGCGAAATTTACGCTGAAATGATGACCCTGGAAATGGGCAAAACGCTCAAATCTGCGATCGGCGAAGTGGAAAAATGCGCCTTAGTTTGCCGCTATTACGCCAAAAATGCCGCTCAATTTATGGCAGACGTACCGGCAACCACTGATGCTAGCAGCAGCTTTGTCCGCTACCAACCGCTGGGCCCTATTTTAGCCGTCATGCCCTGGAATTTCCCATTTTGGCAAGTTTTTCGGTTTGCGGCGCCAGCACTAATGGCGGGCAATGTCGGCTTGCTCAAACACGCTTCCAACGTGCCTCAGTGCGCTTTGAAAATCGAAGAAATTTTTACGCTTGCTGGCTTTCCCGAAGGAGTTTTTCAAACTTTGTTAGTCGGCGCTGACAAAGTAGCCGATATCGTTGCGGACGATCGTATAAAAGCAGCAACTCTCACCGGTAGCGAACCAGCGGGTGAAAGTTTGGCAGCAAATGCGGGCAAAAATTTGAAAAAAGTAGTGCTGGAATTGGGAGGGAGCGACCCATTTATTGTGATGTCCAGCGCCGATGTAGCAGCAGCTTTATCAAATGCTGTGACATCCCGGATGCTCAATAACGGTCAATCTTGCATCGCAGCCAAACGCTTTATTTTAGCAGAAGAGATTGCCGACGAATTCATCACAGGATTTGTCGAAAAATTCGAGCAATTAAAAGTAGGCGATCCGATGTTGCCAGAAACCGATATCGGCCCTTTAGCTACTCCCGCAATCCTCAAAGACTTGGAAAATCAAGTGCAAACTTGCATCCAATCGGGAGCAAAACTTCTGACAGGTGGCCGCCCATTGTCAGAGAAGACCGGCAATTTCTACTTGCCAACTATTCTGGCAGACATTCCGCCGAATGCCTCTGCCCGTCAAGAAGAATTTTTCGGACCTGTAGCTTTAGTATTCCGAGTTGCAGGCATCGATGAGGCAATCGAACTCGCAAATAGCACATCTTTTGGCTTGGGTGCGTCAGCTTGGACTACAGTAAACTCAGAGAGCGATCGCTTTATTTCCGAACTAGAGGCCGGCGCGGTATTCATCAACGGTTTAGTAAAATCCGACCCGAGATTGCCCTTCGGTGGCATCAAACGCTCCGGTTACGGACGCGAATTGAGCATCCAAGGAATTCATGAATTTGTTAACATTAAAACAGTGTGGGTGAAATAAGCTCCCACTCTATCAACCGATCGCACAAATCTACATAAGTCTGCGTTTATCTGCGTTTACCTGCGGTTAAAAATGTCCATATAGTATTTTTGCGATCGGTTGAAAAACACCAAAAACCCCCATTAACCGAGGAGAGAAACGGAAATGAACACAGCTCAACTATTGGTAAAATGTTTAGAAAATGAAGGCGTCGAATACGTCTTCGGACTTCCCGGAGAAGAAAATTTAGAAATTCTAGAAGCCCTGAGAAACTCTTCAATTAAATTTATTACTACTCGCCACGAACAAGGCGCGGCTTTCATGGCCGACGTTTACGGTCGTCTGACCGGCAAAGCCGGCGTTTGCTTGTCCACCTTGGGTCCAGGCGCAACTAACTTAATGACAGGAGTTGCTGACGCCAACTTAGACGGCGCTCCTTTAATAGCAATTACCGGACAAGTCGGCACAGATAGGATGCACATAGAATCGCACCAATATTTAGATTTGGTTGCCATGTTTGAGCCAGTTACTAAGTGGAATGCTCAAATTGTTCGCCCCAGCACGACGGCAGAAATTGTCCGCAAAGCCTTTAAAGTAGCTCAAAGTGAAAAGCCGGGAGCAGTTCACATTGACTTACCTGAAAATATCGCAGCAATGCCTGCTGAAGGAAATCCGCTCACCAAAGACAACCGCGAAAAAACCTTTGGCGCTTACCAAAGCTTGAATAAAGCTGCTGTGGCAATTTCCAAGGCTAAAAGTCCTCTGCTTTTAGTAGGAAACGGCGCGATCCGTGCTAACGCCAGCGATGCTTTGACACAATTTGCTACTCGATTGAATATTCCCGTAGCTAATACTTTCATGGGCAAAGGTGTAATTCCTTACACTCATCCTTTGGCACTGTGGACGACGGGACTGCAAAAACGGGATTATATTAGCTGTGCTTTTGAAGAAACGGATTTAGTGATTGCTGTTGGCTACGATTTGATTGAATATTCCCCGAAGAAGTGGAATCCAGAAGGAAAAATTCCGATTATTCACATTGGATCTTTGCCTGCAGAAATTGACAGCAGTTATATTCCTCTTATAGAAGTTGTGGGAGATATTTCTGATTCTCTCAATGAAATTTTACAGCGTGCCGATCGCATGGAGAAAATAGACCCTTTTGCTAAGCAATTGCGGGCGGATATTCGCGCTGGGTACGAACAATATGCAGCCGACGACGGTTTCCCGATCAAGCCACAAAAACTCATTTACGATTTGCGACAAGTTCTTGGCCCGGAAGATATTCTTATATCGGATGTGGGAGCTCACAAAATGTGGATTGCGCGGCACTATCATTGCGATCGCCCGAATACCTGTTTGATTTCTAACGGATTTGCGGCGATGGGAATTGCGATTCCGGGTGCGGTGGCTGCAAAACTCGTTTATCCCGATCGCAAAGTAATAGCAGCCACCGGCGACGGCGGTTTTATGATGAACTGCCAAGAATTAGAAACTGCTTTGCGAGTCGGTACTAATTTTGTGACGCTGATCTTTAATGACGGCGGTTATGGGTTAATTGAATGGAAGCAGCAAGATTATTTTGGTCATTCAGATTTCGTCAAATTTGGCAACCCCGATTTTGTGAAATTTGCGGAAAGTATGGGTTTAAAAGGCTATCGAGTGGAATCTGCAACAGATTTAATTCCGATTCTGAAAGAAGCCCTTGCTCAAGATGTTCCTTGCGTGATTGACTGTCCGGTAGACTATCGGGAAAATACGCGTTTCAGTCAATTATCGGGGGATATGAGTTGCAATTTGTAAGTTAAGCAATGGGTAAGATCCTGTCCGGCTAAAGCAGCATAAATTCAGTTGGGGCGGGCCGCAGTACCCCCCCCACAAGAACATTAATTTTTGGTGTCGGAGTTAGTTTGAATACTTCATTT
This sequence comes from Microcoleus harperi Pol14_C6, assembly GCF_036701295.1. Classification (NCBI taxonomy): domain Bacteria; kingdom Bacillati; phylum Cyanobacteriota; class Cyanophyceae; order Oscillatoriales; family Microcoleaceae; genus Microcoleus; species Microcoleus harperi. The sequence continues at coordinate 39,823 of NZ_JAUBQN010000036.1, forward strand.
AGATTGAAGTTTAGACTAAGCATAAATTGACTCCAGGTTAGCGGAGTGAAATTTTAGTGAATTTAGAAAGAGTTTTCAAGGTTAAGTTACGACTTTTGGTGATTTTTGGAACCGACCTTTAGCCTTTTTAATCACGGGATAGCGACATCTTTGAGTACGAAGTTTACCTTCTAGCCATCCGGCACAATTTCCTCGACGTTTGGGAGCAACAGTGGGAGTCCCAATCCTAATTAAAAGTGGAAGCATTGATGGTGCAACCCTTCCAGGAGTCAATTCAGGAATGGTCTTTTGCTAGGGAAGACGAATTTCCCTCACTACATCTTTAGACTTCTTGGAAAACCATCAAAGCCTCTGTATAGCTAAGCTCTAGGCCGTAAATGTAATCATCCTAAATTAGCTATAGCAATCCTTGCAGGAATCGTAAATTTTTACCCCACCCCAACCCTGCCCGAACCCAAGGGGAGGGAGTAAGAAATTCACAAATGATTTAGGATTGCTATAGCAACTGAATATAAACGGTCTCTTGCAGATGTTCGCCCTGAAGGCAAAGCCTGGTTTCGCTGCTACTTTCAGTGAGGCAAAAGACATGAAAATTCGATAATCTCAAGGTCAAAGTGTATGGAACCATTCTGAGGGTTGGTCCTGCGAGCCTCTTGACCCCATACTGCCCGGTCATATTGCCCTAGCCGTTGAAGCGACGGATATGGCACTTGTAGACTGGGATCTCGAAGAAATTGGGGAAAAGGCTGGTTTTGATATTCAGTACAAATACACGGGAGTGAATGACCCGAAAGATTCATCTTTAGCTTGTGTAACTCAGGCAAGTCGGCATTTATGAGAATTGGTCAAAGCTCGATCGCGATTGGGAAGTTTTGATTGCAGCCGGCATTGTCATTTAAAATACTGACTTCGCACGATGACATCGATGTGAAGCCTGTCACGCAATACCTCAAAGCAGTTTCCTAATGTTTTGGGTGTAGCGCAATTGTTCTTTTTCCTAAAGTACGCGCGTGCCAAGCTATCCCGTAGCGAATCGCCCTTATCTAACTTCTATTCCCCTCACTTTACTAAGCAACAGCAAGTTCATATTGCAGAACTAAAATTTCATCAGCTTTCAACATAGCTATAGCATATTCACTCCCTTGACTATCAGCAAACTCCACTAAATACTGACATTCCTTTCCCGTCTCATACACTTCAACAATAGTTCCCACAAGTCCAACTGGCAAACTAGAAATAGAGGCATATTCTGGTTCCACTAGCGCTAATCGCGTATTTGAAATCGGCTTGAGAATCGCAACCGAATCCAAAACTATAAAGTGTTTGATCATAGTTTAATAAAAGCTGAAATCCAACAACGGTTAGAAATAGTTGAAGTCATTTCCCAGAAGTACCTCCTCAAGGTTTTTAGGGGCAGGTTTAGCTAGGATATACGCAATCGCAGCGAGTTTACCCATTTCACGCACCCGCCCTCTCCCCGCTAGGATTTACGCCTTACTTAAGCCTTAAGTTCGCGCTACTAAACTCAGAAGCCACAATCATCGACCCAATCCCCGCATCCGTAAATATTTCTTGCAGCAAAGCGTGAGGAATTCGACCGTCAATAATGTGAGCACCCTTCACACCCTGAGCCAAACTCCGCACACAACAATTAACTTTCGGAATCATCCCCCCAGACACAACTCCCGACTCAACCAACTCTCTTGCTTCCTGAATATCTAACTTAGCAATCAGACTCTCTGGCTTGTGATAATCCTCTAAAATTCCCGCAGTATCAGTCATCAAAATCAACTTTTCCGCTCCCAAACCCGCCGCGATTTCTCCAGCCACCGTGTCAGCATTAATGTTGTAAGATTGGCCGTTTTCATCCGCCGCCACGCTCGACACCACCGGAATATAACCGCTGTTCACCAAAGACTCCAAAATCTGAATTTTCACGCCGCTGACTTCACCAACAAATCCAATTCCTTCCCTGCCATCTGGACGAGCTTGAATCAGATTGGCATCTTTGCCACATAATCCCACTGCTTTGCCGCCAGCTTGGTTGATTAAGGAAACAATTTCCTTATTTACCTTCCCCACCAAAACCATTTCCACAACTTCCATTGTAGCCGCATCAGTCACTCTCAAACCATCTTTGAATTGCGGCTCAATTCCCAATTTTTCCAGCCAAATATTAATTTCCGGACCGCCGCCGTGAACCACAACCGGACGCATCCCCACGCAAGCTAGCAGCACAATATCCCGAACCACCTTGTCTTTGAGATTGCTATCTTTCATCGCCGCACCGCCATATTTGACCACTATGGTGCGACCGGCAAAGTGTTGAATGTAAGGCAGCGCTTCGGACAGCACCTCTACTCGATTAGTGTCCGAATTCCTAACAAAATCGCTTTGTTTGAGCATGGGTAAATTACAAAAGACTAAAAACTCAATTCTAAACTTTAATGGCTAAAGCACATATTAACAGCCACAAAAATCACTTTTTCCCTGAATTTTATCGACGCGCAGGCTTGCTCGATCGCCTTTCTTGAGCCCCATCCTCAAAAAATTAATAGGTTTTTTTAATGAAATCATTAAAATTTTTGTATTATAACTTATACATTTTTTGCTACAGTCGAGAAATGTATAACTCCCTTGATTTACTTAACGTTTTATGTTAACTGCTGTCGCCCAAGACTCCGAAAACCTTCAGTACAAGCTACCATCAGAGGCTGACTCGTCCCCCCGGATGACGGTATTTTGCGATTTAGACGGGCCCATAGTCGATGTGTCCGATCGCTACTACACCACCTATCAACAGGGATTGGCCGACACTCAAGCAGCTTATCTTACTAGGGGAATCAACCTCAACCTTCAAATCCTCAGCAAACAGCAGTTTTGGCAAATGAAACAAAACCGAGTACCCGATGCTGAAATCGCTAAAAGTTCCGGCTTGTCGGGAGAAGAAATTCACGTTTTTCTCGGATGCGTCAGTCAGATTGTCAATCAGCCAGACTTGTTGCACTTAGATCGCATCCAGCCGGGAGTGCAATGGGCGATCGGACTTCTGCACTCCCGCGGCGTGCGGCTGATTTTAGTCACCCTGCGGCCGAGAAATCAAGCCGTTCAACTGTTACAAAATTACGGTTTAGCCAGACTGTTTACCAGCATTCGCGGAACTCAGATGGCGGATGCCGCCTATCACAACTATACAGCCTTAAAAACTGAATTGTTGGCTGAAGTTGCAGAAGAATTTGAGTCATCGCTGGGTTCGGCTTGGATGATCGGAGATACAGAAGCAGACATCCTCGCAGGCAAAGCATTGGGAATACCTACCATTGCCGTTACCTGCGGAATTCGTAGCCGCTATCAACTCCAACAGCATCAGCCTAACTTCATTCTCAGCAACTTGATTATTGCCGTTCATCACTTATTAGGTTCCGACCAACAAGTAATAGTAGAATGAATGCAGTTAACAGTAATTAGTTAACACTTAATTGTTGACTAATGACCAATGGCTGATGACTAATCGCTGACTAAGGTTTTTCTACATTCTTGGTCATTTCCCACAAGCGATTGAGAGGAAAATAAATGACCGGAGCCCACAGACTGCTAAGAATAGCAGAACACAAAGCCACTCGCTGGTGATAGCTCCAAATTTCCAGTAAAGCCCGATCGCCCATAGAAAAAAATTGCAGCCCCATCACCGTTTCCGCTACCACCGCCATCCCAAACACAATTAACGCGATCGGGATCGGATCTCTCTCAACAATATCTACCGGAATCGACCAGGTTTTCTGCAAAACAACTGTTAAAACTCCTACAACAACTAGACTGACAGCATGGGTGGGATGAGGAGCCGTCATCGCATCTTGAAGAAACCCCAAAACCAAGCCCATGCTAGCAGCTCCCCAAACTGTACGTTTCCGCTTAATACTCCAAGCTACCAACCAAATTAACAGCCAGTTCGGTCCAATTCCCAGCAATTCCATTCCCGGCATCCGAGTGGGCAATATCAGTATGCACAGCATCACAGATAGAAATGTAACTGCGAAGTTGAGAAATTGGCGCGATCGCGGTGAAGACATCCGAGATAAAGCTTTCATTGTTGCTGTGCTCCCTCAGATGGTGCAGAGGATTGACTCGACGAATCCTTTGGTTCGACTTGCTTAGAGTGGGGGTAAACCACCGCCCATTCCAGAGCACTCATCGGTGCAGAGAACTCAACAACAGCTTCGGGAGCCGGAGTTTTATTCATATCCACCGAAACCACTTTTCCCACCGGCAAACCAGGAGGGAACAACTGACTGTAAGAAGAAGTTGAAACCACATCCCCAGGCTTGACATTGGGAACATTCTCAAAAAATTCCATCACAGCCTGATTTCCGCCTTTCCCGCGCATAAAACCCATGTGGCGACTGCGGGTAATTCCCACACCCAATTGACTCGTAGCGTCGCTGACTAACAGCACCAAGCTAGTATTAGGAGTAACGCTGACAACCCTGCCTACTAAACCGCCGGGACCCATCACAGTAAAATCTGTTTTGATGCCATCGTTACTGCCGCGCCCCAAGGTTACTTGCTGCCACCAGTGGTCGGCGCTGCGACCGACAATAGGAGCTACAATTCCTTGAGGTTTCTTACCCGAAACGTAACCTAAAAGCTCTTTTAGCTTCTGATTTTGATTTTCTAATTCTAATAGCTGCGCTTGCAATTCTTGAGTGCGCGCCGAGATGAGTTCCTCTTGCCCAGAGCCGTTGGCGTGAAACGGACGAGTCACCCAATTGTAAACTTCAAATACAGCAGCACCTTGTGTTTGCCTAACTCCCCAAGCGGCAGTTACAGCTAAACCTAAAAGAGCAATTTGCAGCCGCAGATCCCACCACTTTCGGAATGTATTTTTTAGCATAATTTCACTAATCTAAAATTGTTAAGTCAGGATTTTAGATTTGAGATTGCAGCCGTATTTCTAAATCCACAATCCCAAATTTGTTAACTACATATTACGCGACGACTGCCCGCTGAAAACCCGTTCCAACTGTTTGTTTTCCAATACCCTACCAGTTCCCAAAACCACGCAGGACAGAGGATCGGCTGCCACGTGAGTGACAATTCCTGTTTCGTGACTGATCAGAGTATCTAAACCTTTCATCAGCGCGCCACCACCAGCCAGCATAATTCCCCTGTCAATAATATCTGCTGCTAATTCCGGGGGGGTGCGTTCCAAAGTACGCTTGACAGCTTCCACAATTACTGAAAGCGGTTCCGACATACTTTCGCGAATTTCTGGGCCTTTGATAGTAACAGTTCGCGGCAGACCCGACAGTAAGTGCAAGCCCCGCACTTCCATCATTACATCGTCATCCTCTGGAGTTGGATATGCAGAACCAACCTGAATCTTAATTTCTTCAGCAGTGCGTTCGCCGATAACCAAATTGTGAACTTTTTTCATGTATTGGACGATGGCCTCATTGAGTTCGTCGCCGGCTACCCGCACAGACTCACTGATCACCGTACCTTGCAAACTCAAAACCGCAACTTCCGTCGTACCTCCGCCTATATCTATAATCATATTGCCAGTCGCCTCAGCAACAGGCAGTCCAGCCCCGATCGCCGCAGCGATGGGTTCATCAATTAACCGTACTTCTCTAGCACCGGCCTGAGTCGCCGCCTCAATGACAGCACGCCTCTCGACTCCGGTGACACCGCTGGGGATGCCAATAATTATCCGCGGCGAAACTAAGCTTCGGCCTTCGTGAACTCTGCGGATAAAAGTCTTAAGCATCAGTTCTGCCGTATCGAAGTCTGCAATTACCCCGTCGCGAAGCGGGCGCAGTGCTATGACATTCCCTGGCGTGCGCCCGAGCATTTTTTTGGCTTCTTCTCCAACAGCCAGCGGTATTTTTAAATCTTGGTCGATCGCTACTACAGAAGGTTCCTGCAGAACAATACCTTTGCCCGATACATAAACGAGCGTGTTAGCAGTACCGAGGTCGATACCCATATCTCTAGATAACGAAAATCGATTGAGAAGACCCACTGATTTGTACCCCCCCCAAAAACTAAAATACTATTGTGTGCAATAATGTTGTTACAAAAGTGTAACCGAGGTGGATTCTATTACGTTTTTCATCCTGAGTCTAGTCAGAAATGTACATTGTCGAGCTCAGGTTGAGCGCAGACTTGCCAATCATCCACCATCAATATGTTCTGCTAACTGGGTGTACAATCAGGATGAAGCCTCACAAGCGTTGTTCCAAGTTCAGTTTGGAGGCTAATGCGCGTGTGGACTGTTTAACTACATCACCGATCGACCACATTCCCAGAAAAGTTTATGAGTCTTAATGTTGTGACTTTAGTAGGCCGCGTCGGCGGCGACCCGGACGTTAAGTATTTTGAGTCGGGTACAGTTAAGTGTAGTTTGACGCTGGCAGTGAATCGCAGAACCAAGAACAGCGATCAACCAGACTGGTTCAATCTGGAAATCTGGGGCAAAACAGCGCAGATTGCGGCTGACTACGTTCGCAAAGGCTCTCTAATTGGCGTAACAGGCTCTTTGAAGTTCGATCGCTGGCAAGACCGCAATACGGGTTCAAATCGCTCGAAGCCAGTAATTAAAGTAGACCATTTAGACTTGCTGGGTTCCAAACGCGACAACGAGTCGGGTATGTCGCAACACAACAGCGAATTCTAGCGTTTGGGGAATTTGGGAAGTAATATTTGTGAATTGGGTGGGTGCTTGTGACTTCAGAAAAGTTAGAAATTGTTCAAACTGAGTACCAAGCTGGGCAAGTAGCTTTTGAGAGTGGCCGGTATGCTCAAGCTGTGCAGAGTTTAGAAACAGCTACCGGTTTAGTCGATCGAAATTCCCGGTTAGGGGGTGAGGTGCAGATGTGGTTAGTGACAGCCTACGAAGCCTCTGGCAATACAGAAAGGGCGATCGAGCTTTGCCGTGCGCTCACCCGCCATCCCCGCCAAGAAACCCGTCAGCAAGCAAAGCGCTTGCTGTACATTCTCGAAGCTCCCAAACTCACTATCCCTCCTGAATGGATGGTGAAAATTCCTGATTTGGCAGCTTTAGATGAAAATCAATCAATCAGTTTTCAAGCTAATCCGAACCCTGATATCAAGTACGCTAAACCCAAGCCAGTCGTACCAGAGCCTGTAGATTTGAGTCAGGTTAATACGAAAGATAATAGGTTTATATGGGTGGCTTTAATTGCGATCGGGCTAATTTTAGGCGGCTTATTTATTAGTTATTAATCATTTTTTCATTCGCACAAATTCTATCTCTAGGGTGCGCCGAGGCTCACCTCACCCCTACTGAGAGAAGTTAAGCAATGCCTTTTAGCAATTATAAAAGTATCAGCGCTGTCGCGAAAGAATTCCAAATTAATTGCCTACGGAATAATTTTATTCTCGAAAGATAATTTGCAGTCAGCGAAGTTTTTCGGAATAATTTGAATTGATTGTCAATGACTGAGTATTTGACCACTCGGAAATCGCCATTGGTGAAAATATCATTTATCCTGTATTAAAAGAAGTTTGGAAAAATTATCGAACTAATTTTATCCTCTGGAGTCACCAAACCTTAGTCTATAATGAGAATCTGTTAGAAGTTCCAGATTATAGGCGAAGCGCTCCCCCCTCGGCACAGTAGTTTTTGACAAGCCCTATTTCATATTAGTTGAAGCCAAGAAAGAGAGCGCATTTGATGAAGTATGGGGGCAGTATTTGGCAGAAATGATCGCCGTGCAGCGACTTAACAATGAACCAGAACAAACTATCTTTAGTATTGTTTCTAATGGGGCAATGTGGCAGCTTGGCAAGATCAAATTATAAATGTTTGCTCAATAAATAAATTTTTCTATACAATTCAAGACTTAGATCGACTGTTTGCAGCCGTTAACTATGTTTTTAAACAGTGTGAATTACAATTATAGGAAAAGGAATTTCGGCAACGGATTATTTAACGGATGTAACGGATGTAGCTGAGGTTAGGAAGAAAGAATAAGGAAGGCAGCACCAGTAGTTTTGACACGGATACACCGATTAATTATCGAGCAAGAGGCAGGAGTCAGATGTTGAATAGCGATAATTGCTAAAATAAAAAAAAGACCAAACCAGAAAGGCGATTATTGTGAGCGATTCAACCATAGAACAGATTTTGAAATTGGCCTCTCAACGCGCCGATGCGGCTGAGGTATACTACCTCTCGAGTCAAGACACCCCCATAGAATTTGAAAACAATCGCCTCAAATCCCTGCAAACCAAAGCACTGCAAGGCGTAGCACTCCGGCTGATTTACCAAGGCAAAATCGGTTTTGCCAGTTCCACAGATTTAACGCGGGTAGACGATTTAGTAGATGCAGCGATTCAAACAGCCGAAATCGGCGACCCCGCAGAATTTGAACTTGCCTCCAACTTTCACCTAAAAGGCCCGGAAACCACCTACACTCCGCCCACAACTCAAGAATTAGTGGAAAACGGCAAAAACCTCATCGAGCAAGTTCACGCCTACAATCCCGATATTATGGTAGATGTCGGCTTCCACGTCCGCAGCGGCCGCGTGAAAATTGCTACGACGCAAGACCTGTATGCCGAAAGAAGTAGCCAAATAATCAGCGGGACGATCGCGGGAAATTTGGTAAAGGGAGAAGACTTTATGCAAGCATACAGTTACGACGTAGCGCGCGATCGTCCCCTCGACACCGACAGCATCCTCGAATCACTCCTCGACAAATACCGCCTCGCCGAACATTCAGCCACCATCAGCAGCGGTTCCTACCCAGTATTATTTACCCCCAGAGGCGCCGCTAGCACCCTCGGCGGCCTCTTTGATACCATCCTTTCAGGTCAAGCAGTAGTTCAAAAAGCCTCTCCCCTAGCCGACAAAATCGGCGAAACCTTGTTTGACGAACGCTTTACCTTTTTTGAAGACCCCACTTTAGGCCCTTCTGCTTGTCCCTTTGACGACGAAGGTACACCCACCACCCGCAAAGTCTTGATAGACAAAGGTACTGTCACTGGATTTTATTGGGATCGCAGGTGGGCCGCTCGCGCCGGTGTACAATCAACTGGCAACGGTTTTCGTGGCGGATTGTCTCGCCCAGGCCCTGATTTGACTAACTTTTGCATTTCCCCTGGAAATACCGCCACTCAAGACTTGATTGCTAGCATGGACGAAGGGCTCATAGTAGAGCAGGTTTTAGGTGCCGGTCAGTCCAATCAGTTAGCTGGCGAATTTTCTGTCAATTTGGACTTAGGCTATAAAGTAGAAAAAGGCAAAATTGTCGGCCGCGTCAAGAATACAATGGTGGCAGGCAGTATTTTTGAAGCCTTTAAAAATTTGGCAGATTTGAGCAGCGAAGCCGAATGGGTAGGCGGTGCGGCATATTTGCCGAGTATGCTGTTTCAACAGTTGGGTGTAGCTTCCAGGCAATAAGTTCAGTGCGGTTAATTCCAGGTAAGGCCGACACTGCTGCTAGAAAAATGTTAGCACTCACGTCAAAAAAACCCGGTTTCTGCCACAAAGCATCTGTGAAATCGCCCTTCGGCAGCTCCTAAACCGGGTTTTTGGTATGCGGTTCGCAAGTCCCGACGTGAAAATAAAAACACATAAATACTGCCGGCTATTCAACGCTTTGCTAATTCATGCAAATAGGGAAAAACAGGGAAAAAGGTACAATGAAAGAGCAAAATTTTAAGGATGGAACTCGGAAGAAGAAAAAGCACTTTTTCTTTCTTTTACCTTTAGTTTTTTGCCTTTTAACTCTAGTGAGTGGATGCGTTCAGTACGATGTCGGGGTGAACTTTGAGAGTCAAACTCGTGGCGAAATCGTGCAGCACATAAAACTGGGGGAAAGGTTGACGAGCTTCAGCACCGAAACTGTTGCAGAATGGTTGAAAAGCGTAGAACGCCGGGTGAGGTTGCTGGACGGAAAAACTAAACGGCTTTCGCCCACCGAAGTTCTAGTGAGGATTCCTTTCAATAATGGAGCCGAGTTGCAAGACAAGTTCAACCAATTTTACAATCCTGTCGCACCAACTACAAAATCTCGGGTTGCAAGTCCCCTAGAAACCGATTTGCCGAAGTTTGAATCTCACCTGAATGTCAAGCAGAATAATTTGTTATTGGTGCTGCGAAATCGGTTGAGTTTGGAATTGGATTTGCGCTCTCTTTCTCTGCTTTCTTCTAACGGCAGTCTGCTGCTTAGTCCGGGGGGACTTTTGGAGCTAGACTTTAGCTTGAACACGCCTTGGGGCGCCAAAAGTATTGAAACTGTCGCCGGTGCGCTGGTTCCCGAAAGCTATCAGCAGGGAAAACAGTTAGTTTGGAAGCTCAAACCCGGGGAAATTAACTATTTGGAGGCGATATTCTGGATTCCCAGTCCTGTAGGAATTGGGGCGCTAATTATTGCCTTATTTGTGGCGGCGGGGATTGCTTTGAAATATCAAATATTGCCAGCGCTGGGAATCGGCAAGAAATCGCAAAACATCGGCCAAACCTAAAAACGATATGTCCTAGAGGGGCGGGTGAACCAATCTATTCAATCAACTCTCAGAGCTGCAATAAACCCGCCAATCTTCGGATATTATAGTTAACTTAGCAGATTTGATATTATCAAAAAAGCTGGGATAATCTGCCCAAAAACAGTTGACAAATGGGAAACAATTTGCGTAACCTGAATTGAAAATTAGGAACAGAGAAAATGCGATCGCTAAATTTCTTCTTCATCTTTCTGATTTGCTTGGCTCTAGTATTATTCAGCATCGAAAATACACAGCCAGTCGCGATTCAAGTTATCAAAGGCGTCCAAGTTAAAGCTCCGCTGTGCGTAGAACTAATTGTAGCGACCGGATTAGGGGCAACACTAGCCTGGCTGTTCAGTCTGTGGTCGAGAATGCAGCGAACCCTCGCATTGCGCCAAGAGATTCGCCAAGTTCGCGAAAAAGAGCAGCGGATTCAGGAATTAGAACAAAACCTTGAACGCTATAAAGCTGAAGTAGAAGGCAAACAACCTTTGTTAGAAAGTGCAGAACCGATAAGTTTAGAAATAGCAGCCATTGAGGGTACAACTGCTGAAATGACCGCCAATTAACTTGATATGCTCTCTCGTTTTCTCAGAGGCAAAATCTAAAATCTAAAATCTAAAATCTAAAATCTAAAATCTAAAATCGAATGGCCGTTTCCCGAGACCAAGATGGTTTAGAAACGATTTCCGAGGGGATCGCAATTTTAATTGACCTCGCAGAACGGGGAGAAATCGATCCTTGGGACGTTAAGGTAATTGAAGTGTTCGATCGATGTTTGAGCAAGCTTACGAACGCCTGCGATGGCGATGCGAGTAAGGATTTCTCTGATTTGTCCCACTCCGGCCAAGCGTTTTTGTACGCTTCCATGCTGGTTTTGCTCAAAGCAGAAAGTATCGTCCTCTCAGAACCCCCCGCGAATCCAGAGTCGGCCGAGGAGGCGACACTCGAAGACGCAGAGCACTCAGGAGGGCGACACTTGCCCCAGCATTTGGAGCGGCAATTGCGCCGTCGAGGTGTAGCTCAACTACCGCAAAAACGCCCGGTGACTCTCCCAGAACTGATTGAGCAGTTGCAGCTCATGAAAGCCGCCATGGAGCAGACAGTTACCCCCCGGCGTCGCCCTACCTCAAAAATGCGATCGCAAGCAGCTCAGGCTATCTTTGAGCTAGCTCACCAAGAAAATCTCGTAGAAACTGCTAGCGAACTCGAACTGTTTCTTGCTCAGCGGGGCTCGGAAATTGACGAGGGTTGGCTGGACTTGGACAAATTGTTGGACCTCTGGCATCATAACGATTTGCACTCTCCTGTCAACCCAGAACTCCCGGTATCGACTGGGGAAGTTCACTTGCCAAATCATGACCGTGTGGGTATTTTTTGGGCACTGTTGCTGCTGTCGGCTCAGTCTAAAGTAGAGTTGCTTCAAGAGGAGTTTTACCAAGACCTTAAAATCCGCGCCCTTTGAGCTTGCAGGGTATTAGTTTCTCGGGCGAAACTAATAACTGTGCCGCTGCGTCGGTTAAAATTCCAGACAGAACCTCGCTCGCCGCCATTCTGCTGCTGAGTCTCGAATGCGGACAGCGGGAGTGCGAAGTTTTTGCTGATTCCCGATTCCTGGTTTTTTAAATCAAGCAAATAGGGAAGAGTCATTGATAGCCTGGTACGATGTCGCCTATAAATAGGTCAGTCGATTTTAGATTTTAGATTTTAGATTTTAGATTTACTGTTGCATTGAATCTGAGAGCTTGAACTAGCGTCTAAAATTTTGAAATCGACCCGGACGCTCGCGTCGGAAACTTGTACCCGTTTTTGGGCGGGGTCAGGATTTTGCTGCGATCGATGCGATCGCAACCGCTAGCATCTAATTGTTCAGTTGATATCAGTTAACAGAGGGTTGAGGAAGTTAATAATGAAAGCGATGATTCTGGCGGCCGGTAAAGGCACTCGCGTCCGTCCCATTACTCAGACAATACCCAAACCGATGATTCCCATCCTGCAAAAGCCAGTGATGGAGTTTTTGGTTGAATTGCTCCGCCAGCACGGATTTGACCAGATTATGGTCAATGTTTCCCACCTGGCAGACGTGATTGAAAACTACTTCCGCGACGGTCAAAAGTTTGGGGTACAAATTGCCTATTCTTTTGAAGGGCGAATTGAGGAGGGAGAAATGATTGGAGAGGCTCTCGGTTCGGCTGGCGGCATGAAACGAATTCAGGATTTCTCGCCGTTTTTTGACGATACTTTTGTGGTGCTGTGCGGCGACGCTTTAATTGACTTGGACTTGACTGCTGCTGTGAAGTGGCACCGGGAAAAAGGGGCGATCGCTACTATTGTTATGAAATCGGTTCCCCGCGAGGAGGTTCCCAGTTACGGAGTGGTAGTAACAGACGAGTCTGGCAAAATTAAAGATTTCCAAGAAAAACCTTCTGTAGAGGAAGCTCTGAGTACCGACATTAACACTGGTATTTATATTTTTGAACCGGAAATATTCAAATACATCCCTTCGGGCCAGGAATACGATATCGGTTCGGAGTTATTCCCCAAGCTAGTAGCAGAAGGCGCGCCTTTTTACGGGATTAGCATGGACTTTGAGTGGGTGGATATCGGCAAAGTGCCTGACTATTGGCGGGCAATTCAGAGCGTGCTGCTGGGACAAGTTAAAAATGTTTCGATTCCCGGAATTGAAGTGCGCCCCGGTGTTTACGCGGGTTTGAATGTAGCTGTTAACTGGGATAAGGTTGATATTACTGGGCCTGTTTACATTGGCGGGATGACGATCATTGAGGATGGAGCAAAAATTGTCGGACCGACAATGATTGGCCCAAATTGCTGGCTGTGCAGTGGCGCGACTGTGGAAAACAGCGTGATTTTTGAGTATTCCCGTTTGGGCCCGGAGGTGCGGTTGGTTGACAAACTGGTGTTCGGGCGCTACTGCGTTGATAAAACCGGGGCGGCGATCGATTTGCAAGCGGCGGCTCTAGATTGGCTGATTACTGACGCTCGCCAAGTTTTACCCACTCACCACGGGGAAGAGCGGCGGGCGATATCTGAAATTCTCGGTCATGGTGCATAATTGGTAATTGGTAATTACTCAAGGTGAGGTGCGCCTAGCGCACCCTACTTTTACATTTACGATCTCAGCTTTCAATTCTGGTAATGTGCTTAGGTTGCACCCTACAGTTTAAGACTGAAGATAAGTATATTGGCTCAGACTCCGCTCGTAATTTTGCAGCAAAAGTTGGGCCTCGGAAAGAGTAATTTTATTTTGCTGCAAAGCTGCTTCTGTCTGACGGCGGATGCTTTCAACCAAATTTTCTGAATCGTACTGTACGTAGCTGAGGACTTCTTTCATAGTGTCTCCTTTCACAACGTGTTCGATATGATACCCAGAAGGTGTTAGCTGAATGTGAACTGCATTAGCATCGCCGAATAAGTTGTGAAGGTTGCCCATAATTTCTTGATAAGCACCTCCCAAAAATAGCGCCAAATAGTACGGTTCTCCAGGTTTGAGAGTATGCAGTTCCAAAACCGACTTCACATCTCGCAAATCGATGAATTGGTCGATTTTGCCGTCGCTGTCGCAGGTGATATCGGCTAAAATACCGCGCTGAGTTGGTTCTTCGTCGAGTCTGTTAATTGGCATAATTGGGAACAATTGGTTAATTGCCCAACTATCCGGTACTGACTGGAAAACAGATAAGTTGATGTAATAAATAGACGCCATCACTTTTTCTAAGTCTTCCAAATCGTCAGATACGTATTCGTTTTGCCGCGCGATCGCCTGTATTTTATCGCAGCAAGCCCAGTACAACTGTTCGGTTTTCGCCCGTTCCGCAATTCCCAAATAGCCTAAGTTAAATAAACTGACTGCTTCTTCCTTAAATTGGATAGCATCGTGATAAACTTCTTGGTAATTTTCGGGACTGATAGATTGGTAAATTTCGTACAGATTGCGCGGAATTTGGTGCGCGTTTTCATCTACTGGTTCGGGTACTTCTCTGGGGACATCGCTAGTACCGAGTACGTCAAAAACTAACACTGATTGGTGAGAAGCGATCGCCCGCCCGCTTTCGCTAATGATAATTGGAACGGGGATTTTGCGCTCGTCGCAGGCATCTTTCACTCCCGCTACTACGTCGTTAGCGTAGTTTTGCATATTGTAGTTTTTGGAAGCGTGGAAATTTGTTTTAGACCCGTCGTAGTCAACGCCGAGTCCACCGCCTACGTCCAAGTAGTTCATATTAGCTCCCAACTTAGCTAATTCTACATAAATGTGGCTGGCTTCTCGAATGGCGTCTTTGATGACACTAATTGAGGAAATTTGAGAGCCGATGTGGAAGTGCAATAACTGCAAACAATCGAGCATTCCTGCTTTTTCTAGTTCGCTGACTGCACGGATAATTTCAGGAATTGTCAAGCCAAATTTTGCCCGATCGCCCGTGGAACCTCCCCAGCGGCCAACCCCTTTTGTAGTGAGTTTTGCTCGCACTCCCAAAATCGGTTTAATTCCTAATGCTTTGCTCGCGGCAATTGCGAGTTCTACTTCCTCTATTTGCTCCAGTACAATTACGGAAGTTTGCCCTAGCCGCTGCGCCAAAATAGCAGTTTCGATGTATTCGCGGTCTTTGTAACCATTACAAATTAACAAAGCGCCTGGGTTTTTTAAGGTCGCCAAAGCTATCATTAATTCCGGTTTGGAGCCGGCTTCGAGCCCGAAGTGATGGGGTTGACCGAAACGCACCAAATCTTCAATTAATTGTCGGTGCTGGTTGCATTTAACTGGAAAGACACCGCGATAGACATTTTTGTAATTGTACCGAGCGATCGCTCTGGCAAAACACGAATTTAAGCGCTCGATCCGGTCTTCCAAAATATCAGAAAATCGAATCAGCAGTGGCAAAGCCAAATTTCGCTGTTTCAGGGATTCTACCAGTTCGCACAAATCGAGGGAACCGCCGCGATCGCCCTTGGGAGAAACTGTAACGTGACCGGCTGCATTGATCGAAAAATACGGTTCGCCCCAACCTTGAATGCGGTAGAGTTTCTCACTATCTTCTATTGTCCAAGATTTTTGTGGCAGTTGAGCCACCGTTACCAAAGCACTGTCTGGTGCCGCCAAACTCGTGACTGTTGGCGAGTGAGTCGATAGGGGATCGAGATCGGAGAAAGCAGCGGTGGCTGGGGAACTCATCTTATCGGAAACCTCTTTGAGGAGTGGTCAAATAGATAGTTTATCGCACATATCGGGTTTCCTGATGCAGTTGAAAATTCACTTTGGGTACACGACCCGGCGATTTTAGATTTTAGATTTTAGATTTTAGATTTGACTCCACAGATGGATGAAGGTGGGGGATGGAACTAAAATCTCAACTGTAATTGGTTTCCAAGACTTATTTCTTCAAGCAAGTATCCGTATGTAGGTGAACTCGGAAACCGGGTTTGCGAGTTCACCTGCGCCAAGAGAGTTGTCGGACGATCACTCGCCCGACACACACTAACCAAAAATCACCTCCGGCGGCGCCATGTCAGCCCCCACCATCATTCCCCCGTTGCTAGACTTCTTCAAGCCCGGTTGAGGTGCTTTTTCTGGGGTCTTCTGAGCCGGTGCAACTGAGGCTGGCGGTGTCACCTGCGTTGGAGGTACTGCCTGTGCTCCTGGCACCACAGGTTGCTGCGACAGCCAACCCAAACCCCCTACAGCCCCAGCCATCAAAGCGGTGTAGCCGATGTACAAATGCACCGGACGCATTTGAAAGCCTTCGCTTGAGTCGGAATCGGAAACAGACACATACATACTGGGAATTGGGCTCGGCTCGGGTTTGGGCAAAGCATTCGCCATAGCGCTGCCGTCTAGTCCCAAGGCGTCGCCGAGTCTGCGGATAAAACCTCTAACGTAAATATCTTGGGGCAGTTTGTCGATTTCCCCATTTTCGATCGATTCGATGTGGTGCAGCGGCACGAGAGTTTGACTGTGGAGTTGCTGCATGGATAGGGAGCGAATTTGCCGTCCCTTACGCAATTCTCCACCCAACTCCCGCAGGCACTCTTCTCGCTTTTGAACGGCTAAAGCTGCTTCTTCTTCCTTGGTGAGTTTTTTCGGCTTTTTGGGAAAACCGAACCCTGGGAAGGATTTTCCGGGGACGGTGACAGTTGCAGGTGGAGCCGACTCGACTTTGATTTCGTCTTGGGGTGCTTGTTTGCTGTCTTCAGAAGTGTCAGTGTCTCGATCGGAATTTTCAGTTTCGGACTCGGTTTGGGGTGGCGCTTCCACACTAGCGCTGCGCCAATAGAAGACAGGAGCAGCTACTGGTGACTCCAATTCTTGAATTTCTGTCACCGTCTCAATGGCGGGACTTACAACAGTAAAACTCTCTTGGGGTACTTGCGGTTCAATTTTGTTTTGTTTGGGAAATCGATCGAATGCGAGCTTGACGGCTTCTCTGCTAACTGCTCTAATTAAAATTTCGGCAGCGGAGGCTGCTTCGCCCAACATTGTTTGCAGGCTAGCTAGAGCGTGGCTATAGGTGTCGCTACAGAGGAGTTCAGTTTCTATTTGACCTAGGACAGAACGAAAACTTTCTTGAGAAATTTCAATAGTTGGGTGATCTGTCACCCCAAAATAAGCCTCGGGTTTCAGTGCCATGATATTCATGTTGTCTTAGTAGAAGGTATCTGAGTACGTTCTTCGACAGGTTGGCAGTGATTCCGGATGTCGGTTGGGGGAGAGTGGGAGAGTGAGAGAGAGTGGGAGAGGCGCAATTCCCACTTACCAATTTTCTATTGCTTGTGGATGCGATCGAGCAAAAAAAGAGCCCCGAAAATCCCGACAAAATGGGCAACAGTGGCGTGAGTATTAGCGAGTACGACAAATATATCTAGAGGCTGAATAAATCGGCCCAAATCAACTGCGGCACCGAACAAGGCTTGCGGCTGAGCTAGAGATTTGGCTAAAAGCGTGCCGCTGATGGCTTCTGCACCGATCAGCGTCAGCACCATTCCCGATAAGTTGCTCCAAAGTGCCAGCCGCACTTCTTTGATGGTGTCTGCTTTTTTGGGGCGGACTGCGTTAGCGGGCGATCGCAGTTGTCTCGACAAGCGAGTGAAGCGGAAAGAGCGATATACGCTGTAAGCGAGTACGGCCAGCCCGCAAATGGCAAAAAATACGCCGCCGCCGGTGCCGGCACTGGTTGAACCAGCAGCGGCGCTAGCCCTGGGGAGGGCGAAGGGGATGGCAAAGAGCAAAATGATCGCCGCTACCACCCCTAGCACTACCTGTACCCAGAAGCAAACCCAGCCTGTTGTACGAAGGGCAAAGGCTACTCGCTGTACCGCGACAGGAAGCTTATCGTTATCTAACTGATTAGTCATATTTTGAGCGGGTATAATTAATTGGCATTAGTTGGCAGCAGTTTTTTCTCTTCGGGGACGGTTGACGGCGGTTAAGCCTCTTTATAATAGAAGTAGCAATGTTTAAGATTTGTAACTAACATTGGATTTCACATTTGAATAGCGTCGATCGCCAGGTACCCAAAGCAATGACACAACTACAACCCACCGTCACTCCCAAACTGGAACAGCCAAAGTTTGGCTTCAATAGCTACGCGGAACGCCTTAACGGTCGAGCCGCGATGATCGGTTTTTCTCTAACTTTAATTATCGAGTATGTCACAGGCCAGGGCTTGCTGTCCTGGTTAGGTCTCAACTAATTTTAGCAATGGCGCGGTCAGCGTTACACTTTGTCTTGACTCTTGCGGCAGCGGGTGTGACTTCTGCTGACCGCGACAAATTCGGGAATTGATTAAAATATTAATTAGAAACAAGCCCAGCGACTTCTCTGTCGAGAGAGATCTGTTCCCGAATGCAATAGCTGGCTTTTGGAGGTGTATATGGGGTGGAATTTTGATTTGACTAGCTTGGCAATTTTGCCTCGCTCCCGTACAATTCCCCACAGGCGAGAAGATTAATTTAGGTGAAGCTAGTCTTTGAGCTAGAAATCCCGATCGTTCCGCCAACTCTAAGTTTTAGAGCTTGTAAATAAATATAGAACAGAGTAAAACCAAATGAATGCTTCGTGGACGCGACTTTTGAGGTCAGCTTACCGTAGAGAACCAATTACCAGCTTTGTTGTGACAGTGGGGGTTGTCGATGCAGCCATCGGCAGCATCGGTGCCAGTGGCTCTTTATTGGCTTTTGGGCTGGGTACTGCTGGGGTGGCGATGGCTCTCCGCTGGTGGCAAATTTACCGCTCTGGAGCCGAACAACCCGCACCTGCTCCCGAATACTATCTTCCTCCTCAGTCTTCTAGACCTCAGTTGCCCGTGCTTAACGTCTCTAAAAAAAATCCTCCTTATTAAGATTACCGGGCAATGGTGACTGGGCGATGTGCCGATCGACTCCCTGGATCTGAGGCACTAAAAGATAGGGCAAGAAAGTCTTTCGATCTTGGATGCTTGGTTTATGAATATTTCTGTTGCCGAGAAACTGTACAAAATTGGCTCTGTAGCTGCCTGTAGTGGTTTGTCGGTGAAAACTGTTCGTTACTATGAGGAGATGGGCTTGCTGTCTCCTGCAGTAAAGCGATCGCCCGCTGGTTATCGCTTGTTTGGCGAAACGGTATTTAACAGGTTGGCGTTTATTAAACGATCTCAGACTCTGGGTTTGAGCCTTCAGGAGATTAAGGATATTTTACAAGTTCGCGATCGGGGGGAGTTGCCTTGCTCTGAAGCGAAGCAGCATCTCACGGCTAAGGTAGAGGAAATTTCCGTGCAAATTGCAGCCTTAGAAACTTTGAAGAGGGAGTTGCAAGGCATTCTCAACTGCTGGCAAGAGCAACCCTCGCAGGCGAGCATTACTCGCACGATTTGTCCGAACATTCAGCGGGATTGAGCTGCAGAAAGATACAAAAAAAGGGAAGGAATTATCGGTTTCCTTCCCTTGATGGTTTTGTTGGTGGTTTTGTTGGTTGTTTTGTTGATCGTGTTGAGCTTTTAACTGTTTTCGCAGAGTTTGCTGTTGCTTTTTGAGTTGCCGAGCCCTGGCTGAGCCGCCTTTACCTTTGGAGTTTCTACCCTCGCTGCGAGGAGACTCCCAACTTTTTAGTCTCATGTTTTTCATTGTATGCACTACTTCTATAATACACAGCTAGATTTTCACTGTCAAGTATTTTTTAGAGCGATATTTCCTAGTACCAACTTTTGACTGATGGGGATTTGCTACAGACATAGGGATGCTGTGCCCATTGCCTGCGGATGGTTACACCTACGGGCTTTTTGACAAATTGGGATGTCGCGGGCGATCGCCTTTATGTCATTATTATTCCGCACTGTTTGCTACAATTATTTAAGTCAGCTTTAAGGACTGCCATGACTCAAGCTAACTCAATAACAAATGAATATCAAATAACTGTAAGTTCTCTGGTATGGCAAAGAGTTGAGCAAATTGCCGGAGAATTTAACTTGTCAGTTTATGAACTATTGGAACAGATAGGCGAAGGGAAACTGAAAGTTGTTGCGGTTCCAACTAATTCAGAAAAACTGAGCTATCGAGATATTGCAAATGCTTTCCTTTGGTTAGCCGCGCAAACTAATGTAGCAATCAACGTCTACAAGCTACAAAAACTCCTGTATTACGCTCAAGCTTGGTATTTAGGAGTTTACGGCAAGCCACTATTTGATGCAGATTTTCAAGCCTGGATTCACGGGCCAGTTATTCCTGATTTATTAGAGAAGTATCACTGCCAATTTAGCTGGGAACCAATTACAGAGAAAATCGAACAACCGAAACTTCCCCAAAAAATCGGGGAATTTATCGAGGAAGTTGCCGAGGCATATTTTGAGTATGATGATGAAACTTTGGAACGAATGATTTGCAGTGAAATGCCTTGGCTAGAAGCGAGAGGGGATATACCCAGAGACGCATCTGGTCATGCGATTATTTCTCACGAATCGATGAAGAAATATTATTCGGGTCGTTTTTTCTCTAAATAATATAAGAGCGATTTCCTACGAGATAGCTGCGCTTCACGCGCTTTTTGACAAGTTGGGATGTAAGGGCGATCGCACTTTTTCAGCTTCAAGTATTCGGATTAGCTGTTGCCTTCGTGATGTACTGGATAATCAGGTCAAAATCCTTACGGATTTCTGCCAGTTGTTTTACCCAAGTATTAGAAGCAGAAATCGCTTCCTCTTCCTTCTGGCGAGCGGCTGAAATTTGCTTCTCAATCTCTCCGTAAACTTGTTGCTCAAATTCCCAGAGTTGTAATTCAATTTGATTTTCCAAGTCTTTTGCTATCGATTGAAATTGACTCGTAATATCGCGGCGGATATCAGCCATTTGCCTTTCTCGCTCATGTTCCTGTTGCATTTGTAAAATATCTACTCCTACCGAAACAATTGCTAGAGCAGGCCCAAGGAATTTAGCAGCGTTGCCGATGTTTTTGGCAATACCAACCGCCTGCCAAGGCTTAAACTTAAAGCCGACAAATTTTCCCACAGCCACAACACCTTGATGTAGACCGCTTCCTACTACATCTCTAGAACGTAGAAAGCCTTGTCCAGCGGTCTTTGCAAAACCCCTCGTTGCCTCAGTGCTTAGCTTCAGTCCGACCGTCTCACCGATTTGTTTAAGCCAATCAACTTGGTCTTTAAGTCGCTCCACATCCATACCAGAACCAAGATTTTGGCCTGATATATTTTGATTTTTATCTAGGCAAGCAACAAAACTCTTGACTAGATTACCTTCTAGCACCTCTTCGACCTCCTGCTGGATCTCCTCAACTGCTACATTAACAGCTTCTTGCAGTTTTCTTTCTGCTTTTTCATAGTGTTTCTGCAGATTCAATTCCGCTTGTTTATTAAGGCTTTCAAAATCCCCATCGCTACCTACTGCTGCCGCAAGAGTGTTACCTTCGCTAGCAACTCCTGAAGACATCTCTAGGGCTATATTTTTAACCTTAATTCGCAGACGATCTCGCTCCTTTCGCACTGTACGAGATAACCGTGTTAGCACTTCAAAAAAAGTAGAATCTTCGCTGGAATTGCGAGTAAAGCTCAACTGAGCATTATCAACACAGCTTAGGGCAATTCGGACTGGTGTATCAAAACGAGCAAGGGAGCCACGACGCTCTACAAACTGATTGAGCGCATTAATAAAAGTTGGAAATCGGCTGATTTCTGTCAGAAAATCATCGTTAGCGTCAATGCCTTCACAGTAGTCTTTGGCATCTATAAAGCAAATCGGAAATTCATCGAGACTGTAAGGCTTCAGTGCATCGGTAAGACTTTGGCGGTAGTTAGCAATCTTTTGCTCTTCTTCTCCTGCTTCATCAGACATTTTATTGATGACTAACATCATTTTCCAGCGATAGCCTTTTTCATAGGCTAACTTCTTAAAGTTCTCTGCTGTCAATGAGTCAAAAAGCATATAGGTGAGGCAAAAAACTAGCAAGTCAGATTGGTTAATGGCATCATAAGTAATCTCATCATGATCTTGGCGGTCTGTAAAAAGTCCGGGTGTATCAATTAACTTGATATTGTTCGAGTCATAATTGGTAGTTTTATCAGTAGCAATATCAGCATCAATGCGGATATCGCGCCGTCCTGTCAATGCAGAAATAATGGTTGATTTCCCTGCACTGTACTGACCAACAAAAGCTACTCCTAGAATCCCCCGCTCTCGATACTCTTTTAATTCATCGCCCACTTTTTTACGGATAGCTGTTAGTTCGGCTGTGTTTCCCTGAGCCAGTAAGTTGTCAAATTTTACTAGCGTTTTTTTGAAAGATGCACCGACATCGGCAGCTTTAAAGTTCGGGGTGTTCTGAGTCATGGTAGTTTAGTTTTTTTTGGTAGAATTGAGATAGCTAAAGGAAATATCCTCTTGAAGGATGTGTTTGATATCCTCTAGCGATTTTAGTCGCTGAACTTTCGATTTTGTTACAATCTTCATGTTACGCCCGAAATCTCGGTGAACTTTAGCAATGGTTTCGGCGATCCGCTCATCTGTGAGAGGTTCGTTTGCTTCAACACACCAGTCAATAATTCGCTTGGCATAAGCACGGTTTAGATAATTTGCTGCCCCTGATAACTTGTTTTTTGCTTCTTCAAGCTGAGTCGCGATCGCTTCTAGCCCTTCAATCAATTTTTCAAAATAGCTGTTGATGTTCGCGGTTACGGAATCAGAATACTTACCCAAGTCCCTCTGAGCCTGCTGTAGAGTCTTTTGCCTCTGAGTGTTGAGTTGAGTTTCTAATGAAGTTGAGATATTTAGAACAGCTTCGCGTCGCTTTTCGCCTTTGGATTTAAAAAGTCCTGTCATCATGCTAAAAACACCAGTTCCAATCCCGATAAAAATCGCAACTGGAGAGGCTACGAATAACGCTATAATAGTTCCTGCTATCCCTAGAATGCCTCCACCAATTCGTACAATGTCTCGATAATTGTTTGAATCCTGCTCAGGAAAGTTGAAATCCCTGCTGCCAAGCTGAGAGATTAGTTGTAATTCATTTCCTATTTCCTCAAGAACTTCCTGAACTTCATTATTAAATTTTTGGCTAGTCTCTTGATAAGCGGAATTTAAGCGTTTTTCAAATCGAAGTGCTTTTAGTTTTTGTTCCCATCCCTGCTTCATGGTAACTTCGTTACAGTTCCAATGGTCTTCTGCAAAAGATGGAACGGCTTTTATAGCATCTTGAAAAATTCCCTTGATTTGTTGCAGTAAAGATTCTTGGGAATCCTTAGCTGCTTTTTTGATATCCTTTTGGATTCCCTCACGCTTATTTTTCAGCGTCTCTGTCAAATTTTCATAGACTAAAGCTTGTTGATTCACCCATTGGTAAGGATTATCAATTGCGCCTACGGTAGAACCAAGCAGAGTTTGAGAGCGACGAATTGCCCCATGATTAATATCAGGTTCGGGTAATTACTTATAATATTAATTCGGGCGCTCGAACTTGAATTCGGGCGCTCGAACTTGAATTCG
>NZ_JAUBQN010000096.1:0-3907 GCF_036701295.1 Microcoleus harperi Pol14_C6
TGCCTGTGACTCGATGTGAAAACCTTAGCTACTAAGCATTTTACCATGCTTAGCACTGATTTTTTGTTTAAGTCTCGATAACAGAGCCAAAAAGAAAATTCACTATCCATTTTAATTCTACTTAATTTACTAATTTTTTCCGTAAACAAATCGGTGCTTTTTGCCCGTTGGTGTCCCACGGTAAGAGCATCTCAATCAGTCTTGACAAAAGGATTTGAGAAGAAGCATGATGTATTCATCATTCATTGCAGCCCGTTTCCTTTTCTGTCGCAAACTACGCTTGAGAGTAGTTTTTTGATTTACAGCATTCACTGTAGTTTAGACTAAATAAAGATGAGAACGGTGGCAAAAGAAGAACTAGAGCTACCGCGCCAGGAGAGAATAAGGGTGAAAAAGAAAACCTACCCACTCCCTAAATGAACAGTGAACGATTAAAGGACTTTCGTCAAGCGGCATACGAGTTATTGGTACTGGCGAAAGATGCAACATTCGAGCTGATGGATGCAGTGATGACCACTAGGAATGCGGCCTGTTTGGCGGAATTTTCGCTCAGTCCGCTATTCAATCGTCAATGGCCAAGCGTCTACGAAGCATTGCAAGACAGTAGACCGGATCGGAAAAAACTGATGATGCTGTATCTCCAGCAATTAGAACAGCAAGTACCCGCAACGGAACACGTTTTAGTGGCAATTGACACGCGCGGGCATGGGGGAGACCAGAGGCTAAAACATTAAAAGACAGAACCCATGAATATCAGCAGGGCGTCATGATTGGACAGGGGTACAGTACAATTGCGTGGATACCCGAAGCACAAGGAAGTTGGGCATTACCCCTACTACATGAACGAATTAGTAGTTGGTCTTCACCAATAGAAAAAGCAGCTTCTCAACTCAAACTTGTTTGTGAACAGAGCATCAATCCAGTCTTAGCAGTTTTAGATAGAGAATATGGCAATGCAAGTTGGGTACTGGCGCAAGCAGACATTCAAGCTGATTGCTTAATGAGAGTCCGAAAAAATGCCTGTTTGTGGTCAGCGCCACCAACATATAGTGGTCGCGGCAGACCACGCAAGCACGGTCAGAAAATGAGGCTCTCTGACCCAACCACATGGCTCCAAGCAGATAATGTGATTGAAATTGACGAACATTCACAGTTGGGACAAGTTCGAGTCAGGCAATGGCTTGACTTACATTTTTATCGTGCCGCCGAACAGAGAGTCAATTTAATCCTGGTCGAAAGAATGAATCCCATGTCAAATGGTCAGCCGTTTCCACCCTTGTGGTTGGCTTGGGTGGGAGAACGAACTCTCCCTCTAGAAACTGTTTGGTTTAAGTATTTACGACGTTTTGGAGTGGATCATTGGTATAGATTTGCTAAGCAAAGATTACATTGGACATTGCCTAACTTGAGAACTCTCGAACAATCTGAGCGCTGGAGCGATTTAATGCCATTGATGAGTTGGCAACTCTGGCTAGCTAGGCATTTAGTCGTCGAGAATATATTACCTTGGCAATCTGCTAATATCAATTTAACTCCGGGACGTGTTGCCCAATCAATGTTGTCAGTTTTAGTTGACCTTGGTACTCCCGCGAAAATGCCTAAACATAGGGGAAAATCCCCCGGCTGGGAAAAAGGAAATGCACGTACTAAGGCACCATACTATCCCACTGTTAAAAAACGGGTTTCTCGACGCAAAAAGTCTTCAAGATTAGCTGTTTAATCTTCTACCTCTTGAGTTTTTGAGCAACATCTTGCCTTCTGTTAAAAGGCGACTACTTTTAGCTGCACTCATTTTTTAGTCTAAACTACAGTGAAACAGGTCGGATTCTCGGATGTTCACTCTTGTGTCATGAAGCGGGTGAAGTGATTTTGACGGTGCAGATGGTGATGCAAGCTCAGATGCCGCACATCGTTCTGCGCGATGGAGTTTTGGCTCATCCCACGATGACCGAAGAATTAAATATGCTGTTTTCAGCGGTTGTAAGCAGCAAGTACAATACCACAGGACTTATTCAAAATGAAAAAACTAGAAGGAAAAGTCGCTCTTGTCACTGGCGGCACTAGCGGCATCGGTCTTGCCACTGCCAAACGCTTTGTCACCGAAGGAGCGTATGTCTTTATCACAGGTCGTCGTCAAACTGAACTCGATGCCGCCGTGAAAGAGATTGGTGAAAAAGTCACTGGTGTTCAGAGCGATGTCTCTAATCTGGCAGATCTCGATCGCCTGTTCGCCACGATTAAACAAGAGCAAGGTCGCCTCGATGTGGTCTTCGCCAATGCTGGCGGTGGAGAAATCGCCCCACTCGGATCGATCACCGAAGAACACTTTGACAAAACGTTCAACACCAACGTTAAAGGTCTGCTGTTCACCGTGCAAAAGGCGCTGCCACTCTTACGCGAAGGCGCTTCTATCATCCTCAACGCCTCGACTGCTTCTACGGTGGGTACCCCAGCCTTCAGTGTTTACAGCGCAACCAAAGCCGCCGTGCGATCGTTTGCCCGCAATTGGACGCTCGACCTCAAAGAGCGCAAGATTCGGGTTAACGCCATTAGTCCTGGCGTAGTTCCTACTCCTGGTTACAATCTCCTAGGACTGAGCGACGAGCAAGTGCAGGAATTCGTGGACAGCCAAGCCGTCAACATTCCATTAGGGCGAGTCGGCACACCTGATGAGATTGCTAAGGCGGTTGTTTTTCTCGCTTCAGACGACAGCAGCTTTGTCAACGGCATCGAGCTGTTTGTCGATGGCGGTATGGCACAGATTTGAAAAGCCTTCGCAGCGAGCGCCAAAATGGTTGAGGAGTTCGCTGCTATGAATGCAAATAACGGCATCATCACTCAGCAGGGCCGATATTCAGTAAGCAAAATCATCGATCGCACAGAAACTATCCTTCAGGCAAAAGGCATTACCATTTGGTCAAAAGCATCGCAGTCATTGCACCTTTAATCAATCGAGCACTCCCATAAGCAAAAATATTTTCATACTTCAACACGAGGTTGACAGATGAAGATTTTTGTTGCCGGGGGAACAGGAGCGATCGGTCGCCCAACGCTCGATCAATTACTTGCCAGAGGACACAATGTTGTCGCGCTGACCCGCACCCAAGAAAGAGCACAGTCCTTAGCGGCACAGGGAATCGAACCGGCGATCGCGGATGTATTCGATGCAGAGTCAGTTAAAGCGGCTGTCAAGAGCGCTCAACCAGAGGTGGTGATCGAACAACTCACCGCTC
This sequence comes from Microcoleus harperi Pol14_C6, assembly GCF_036701295.1. Lineage (NCBI taxonomy): Bacteria > Bacillati > Cyanobacteriota > Cyanophyceae > Oscillatoriales > Microcoleaceae > Microcoleus > Microcoleus harperi. The sequence goes on from NZ_JAUBQN010000096.1 coordinate 3,234, forward strand.
TACCCAGAACTTACACTCGCGAATCCATGAATGCGACAGCGGCTCTGAATGCGCGAATTCGGTCAGAGGGAGGAGCTAATGTGCTGGCGGCAGCAAAGGCAGCAGGGGTGCGCCGTTTTCTGAAACAGTCTATGGCCTTCTGGGGAATTCCCGGTACTGGATTGGCAGATGAAGAAACACCGTTATCGCTTGATGCCTCCCCCGCCATTGCCGCAGATGCTCGCCTCGTCACTGAGACTGAACGCTGTTTATTGGAAACATCCAATCTCGAAGGAATTGCCTTGCGCTATGGTTTCTTCTACGGGCCCGGCACCTGGTTCAATCCCGATGGCGATGTTGCCCAACAAGTGCGACAGCAACAGTTCCCGATCGTGGGAAATGGTGATGGTGTATGGTCGTGGTTGCACGTTGAGGATGCGGCGATCGCTACCGTTGCAGCAGCAGAGCAGGGCAATCCCGGTATTTATCTGATTGCTAACGATCGACCTTTAGCCGTGTACGAATGGCTCCCTGCGTTTGCTCAATGGCTGGATGCTCCACCACCGCCGCAGGTATCGGTTGAAGATGTTCTGAAAATGGAGGGTGGTGCGGACATTGTTGGCGTTGCACAGTTGTGGTATGCTGAGTGCTAACAGTCAAAGAAAATTCAGCTATGATTTGTCCAGAATGTCAAT
>NZ_JAUBQN010000037.1:0-9866 GCF_036701295.1 Microcoleus harperi Pol14_C6
GGAGTCGGGGGGTGTGGGGGAGTCGGGGGGAGTCGGGGAGGGGGAGATGGAGGGGATGTCGATCGCCCTTCCTTCCAATATTTGTTGGCGTGCGGTTTGCAAGTTTTGGGCGATCGCCCAACCCTCGGATTGCAACCGTTGTAGAGTCAAGTCTGGAGAGTCGATCAAATCTCTGAGGGGTTCGGCGACTTTCCCAAAATCCGGCAATTGCAGCATTCCAGCCAAACCGGAGAGTTGATAGTAAACCTGGTTGAGGGCGGTCACGCTTTTTGCCAAATCTGCCTCAGAAGCTTGGGAAAGGTCGGTTTCCAGGCGATTGAAGAGTGGGAGTACATCGTGTTCAAAAATCAGTTTCAGGGTTTCCGGGGCGGCCGATTGGCTGGCTGCGGGGACTGGCGACTGTTCTGGCTTGCCGTACTTGGCCTCGAACTCAGCGAAAATTTGGGCGATCGCCTCCAAGTTTTCGGTTTGATCGGGAGTTGTGACATCCGAGTGTTGAATTGATTCGAGGGCAATGTTTTTGAGAGCATCCACGCCTTGCAGCAAAACACTCACAGTAGTCGGTTCCAGAACCGACAAGTCTGTGCGATCGCGCAAAATGACAAAACAGTCCTCCAGCGTGTGAGCCGCCGTCGATACGTTTTGAAAGCCCAACATCGAACCTGCACCTTTAATCGAGTGAGCCGCCCGAAACATTTCTTTAACTGCCGCTTGTCGCTCTTTCAACCCCGCAGCTTCCATCGCCAGCAGGTTCGTCTCCATTAACTGGAGAAACTCTTCGCATTCTGCGGTAAAAGCATCAATTAATTCGTTTAAATCGTCATCATTCATATTAGTCTGTTGTCTGTTGTCTGTTGACAGTTAACTGTTGATTGTTGACTGTTGACTGTTAACTGTGGGCAGTTTTTTTATATATGATGTCCCGTTATTTAACTGTAATTGTTGCCATGGCGGGTTCACGATTATCTATAAATTTGCATTCAGGATATTTGTCAACCCGCCCCGACAACAACGATAGTTATTAGTGAGTCGTATAACAGTCAACTGTCAACACTCAACTGTCAACACTCAACTGTCAACTGACTAACTGCGGAAATTCGCTACCGACTTTTGCAATTTGCTGACCGAACCAGACAGATCGTCCAAAGAAGCCTTGACATCCGCACCTTTTTGTGCAGTCGTATTAGCAATCTCGTTGACTTGCTGCATACTGTTAGAAACTTCCTCAGCCGAAACAGTTTGCTTGGCAGATGCGCGAGTAATATTCTGCACCAAAGCATTCATTTCTCGACTAACTTCGATGATGGCATTGAGGTGAGTTTTAGCTTCGCTTGCCAGCTTAGTGCCTTCCACTACCTCCAGCGTCCCCGATTCCATTGCCTTCATCACGCGGCTGATTTCTTCTTGAATTGTACCGACAATTTCGGAGATTTCCTCAGTAGCGCCGGCCGATCTTTCTGCTAATTTCCGCACTTCTTCGGCGACAACTGCAAAGCCTAAACCTTGTTCGCCGGCTCGGGCAGCCTCAATAGTAGCATTCAGAGCTAATAAATTAGTTTGCGAAGCAAGTTGAGAAATCGAAGTCACAATTTTGCCAATTTGCTGCGAAGATTCGCCCAAACGCTTCATCATTTTTGAGGTAGAGGCGATCGTCACCCGGAGTCCGTTAATGCCTTCGACAGCTCGATCGACCGCCAGACCGCCGACTTCAGCCGTTTGAGAAGACTGCTGGGCAACTGTTTCGGCGCGCACCGAAACATCTCGCACGTCGCGGATCGAGTTCACAATCCGCTCGATTTCCCGCATGATGGCAGATATTTTTGCTGCTTGAATTTCCGCCTGTTGAGTGAGTTGACTGGTATTGTTAATCGACTCGCCGGTGGCAGATGTTACCTGTTCGGCTAAAGTTTGAATTCCCGTTACCACTTTCCGCAGAGAACCGATTAAGAAGTTGAAAGAGTCGGCGACAGCACCTAAAACGTCGTTAGTCACTTCGGCCCTGACTGTCAAGTCGCCTTGAGCAGCGCCTTTAATTTCTCCCAACAATTTAAGGACTTGCTGAGTCAGAGAATCAGCTTCAGCTTTACGTTCGGCTGCCAATTTTTCTAGTCGTTCTTCTGCCTCTTTGCGCTCAGTGATGTCAAAGCGAATGGCGATATATTTGACTATTGTGCCAGTGGTATCAAAAATGGGGGATATCGTCGAATCTACCCAGTAAAACGAGCCATCTTTGCGCCGGTTTTTGATTTCCCCTTTCCACACCAAACCGCGAGAAAGTGTCACCCACATTTCTTCAAAAAATGATTTGGGATGGTAGCCGGAATTGACTATGCGGTGGTTGCGGTGCAGGAGTTCTCCCATGCTGTAACCGGATATTTCAATGAATCGGTCGTTGACGTAGGTAATCATGCCTTGGAGATCGGTTTCGCTGACGATCGCCGATTCATCGAGAGCATTCTGCCGAGTTTTGAGTTCTTGCAGCAAGCGTTCCTGTGCCTCAGCTAACTGCTGCATTCGCTGCTGGGATACTCTTTGTTCGGTGACGTTGCGGCACACTATTACGCCGCCTTTAAGGGCCCCCGTTTCGTCTTTGAGCGGCCGGCCGTTAACTTTCACCCACAGGCCCTCTGGCTTGCCTGGGTGGCGGGTGAAAAGGTCTGCGTCGTCAACTACTTCTCCTCGAACCGTGCGCGCTAAAGGTATTTCGGCTGGGGGATAGGGAGTTACGGTATCGGGCAAGAATAAACCGTATTTTGCCGACCATTCATTGAGAATAGAATCTGTCGCACCCATGCCAAACATATCTTCGGCAGCGGGGTTGAACAAAAGAAAATTGTTATTTTCGTCGGCAGCAATTATGCCGTCGCCAATGCTGTTTATTAGCAATTCCAAGAGATTGCTTTGCTGGCGAAATTGGTCTTCGGAACTCGCTAATTGGGCTGTTGTTGTTTCTAATTGCACCATCGCGTGTTTGCTTTCGGTAACGTCGCGTGCGACTGCATACATGAGCTGTTGTTCGGTTTCAGGTCGCACTTTCCACGACAGCCATCTGTAGGAACCGTCTTTGCAGCGGTAGCGATTTTCAAAAGACTTTACTTCGCAGCCCCTGGCTACTTTTGCTGCTTCTTCTTGGGTTGCTTCGCGATCGTCTGGATGGACTAAATCGATATAATAGTTGTCTTCAAGTTCATGCGCCTTGTAGCCGAGGGTTGTTACCCAAGCGGGATTGATGCGCTTGAATTTGCCGTCAAAATCTATAATACAAATCAAGTCTAGGGAAAGGGTAAAAAATCGATCGCGCTCTACTTCTGCTTTTTTGCGATCGGTAATTTCGATCGCCACACCGCCGACACCGATTGGTTTACCGTCAGATCCGGGCAAAGGAAAGTAAGACGCCAGCCAATCTCGGATCGCGACCGGTTGGTTGAGAGTTGTACCCGACACCTCAATGTTTAAAAGCGGCTGGTTGTTTGCCAGAACGCCCTGCAAAATCGGCTGTAGAGTATCAACCATTTCCGGTATAACTTCCCTGACGGTCTTGCCGAGGTGTTCGGCAACTGAAACGCCGGTAGTTTGGGCCAAACTTTCGTTGGCTTGCACGAACCGCAACTGGTCGTCAAAAATAAACATGGAGGCCGGGGCGGCTTTGAAAAAGGCGTCAAAGCGGGTTTGACGCAAAACTAATTCTCGTTCTAGGGCTTTGCGATCGCTGATGTCGCGAGCTTCGGGAATCAGCAGCACGACTTTGCCGCTGTCGTCTACGATCGGCTTGAGGGAGAAGTCCACAGTCATCACAGCACCCCCAGCAACGAGCACGTCGGCTTCGTAGCGGACAAATTCGCCGGCGGCGGCTTTTGCGACCGCATCTTGCACTTTTTGCTTGGCTTCTGGGGAAATTTGCCACCACAGATTCTCGGCAAACTGGGTGCCTACGAAGTCTTCGCGCTGCAGTCCAGCGACGGCGAGGGCTGTTTGGTTGGCTTCCAAAACGGTTCCGTCTGGTTTGAGCAGCCCCACTAATTGGAACGATTGGTCGAAAATGGCTCGGAACAGTCTTTCGCGATCGCGCAGCATCTCTTCTGCACGTTTGCGATCGCTGATGTCGCGAGTAACTGTTGCCAACCCCATAGGCTCGTCGGTTTCTGGGTGTTTGACTGTAAATAGTGTGAAGTCAACCGGAAAGTCTTCGCCGGTTTGAAAGTTCCTCAAGCGGAATTCACCCTGCCAAAAACCGTCTCGCATAGTAGTCGGCACGATTTCTTCTTTTAAAGTTTTAGCATTTTCTGGGGAGAAGAAGTCATATATACTTTTGCTTTTGACTTCTTCAATATTTGACAATCCTACTAATTTCATGCCAGCGAAATTCAGGTATGTTCCCTGTCCCTCCAGGGTTGCAGTGCCGATAAAATCCGAGCTGCTTTCTACGATTGCAATCAATCTTTGCTTTTCGATTTCTGCTTGCTTGCGCTCCGTGATATCGTTGTTAGTTTCTAAAATTGCTTTGGGTTTTCCCTGTTCGTCTCGCTGCAAATTCCAGCGGCTGAATACGGTGATTTGGGTGTCATAATGAGTGGTGTGAATTACTTCTCCTTCCCAATAATCTTGCTCTTCTAACTGTGCCAATATAGCTGCTACAGGCTGGGAAAAAATGCTGTGCAATAGAATATGGGTGAGTTTCCCCAACGCTTCTTTTTTTGTCCAGCCGTACATCCGTTCGGCTCCCTGATTCCAATAATTAATCGTGCCGTCGAGATCGCGCACGATCAAGGCGTCGCTTGCCAGATCGAGCATTTGCAAGTTCTGCTGCAAGGCTTCTTCTGTGCGCTTGCTTTCTGTAATGTTGCGGGCGATCGTTGACAGAAATTCAATTTCTCCCTTCTCGGATTTGTGAGCAATAATTACTTGAGAAACTGGTATTTCTTTGCCGTCTAAAGTTCGCCACATTGCCTCGCCGCTCCACGCCCCGTCCCGGCAAGCTGCGGGGATGCCGACGTTGATAAGAGTGTCGATACTTTTGGGCGATGTCAGGTCGGAAATGCTGAATCCGGCTAAATCTGCGTTTTCGCCAACTCTCAATATTTCTCTCGCGGCACGGTTGAGATAAATGGTGCGCTGTTGGGTGTCGGCTATGCCTACCCAGTCTGTTGTGGTTTCTAAAATTGCTTTGAACCGCAATAGTTCTTGTTCTGATTTGCGGCGCTGTGTGATGTCGCGTGCGAAGCACAGCATTCCTAAAATGTTGCCTTCTGTATCTTGGAGAGGCAATTTCTGGGTGTCGAAGCTATGTACTTTGCCGTCGGCTAAGGTGGCTAAATAGTTGGAACCGGGCGCGAGGTGGTTGCCGGCCCGGAAGTTTTGGATTTGGTTCTGGGAATCGGTTTCGGCTGGGAAACTGCCAAAGATTCGATCGACCGATATGCCGATTTCTGCGTCGTCTTTGCCGATAATTTCTGCTTGAGTTTTGCCGAAGGCGGCGGCGAAACCTGCATTGACTAGCGTGTAGCGCAAGTTTCGATCTTTGACAAAGATGCAGTCTGGGGTAGCGTCAATGACTGTACGCAGCAAATTTTGGGAGCTTTCTGCTTCTGCCAGTGTCTGTCGCAGTTGTTCTTCCATTTGCACGCGCTTGGTGATCTCTGTCATGGCGCAGACAAGAATTTTGCTGCCACAGGCATCTACAAAGGTAGATTTTTTGGCGGAGAAAAGGCGGGTGTTTCCTGCTGGGTCTGTGATGGTTTTTTGGATTTCGCTGCTGGTATTTGTCAAGAAAACTAATTCGTCTTTTTCTCGATATTTCTGTGCTTCCTCTTTGGGCAAAAACTGGTCGTAGGATCTGCCAATTAGTTCTTCTCGGCTGTGACCTATGGATTGACAAAAGGCATCATTTAATGTTACCCAGCGGTGCTGTTGGTCTTTGACATAAATCGGGTCGGGGATGCTGTTGAGGATGTTGTTTAAGAATTGTTCTGAGGCTTTTAATTGCTCTTGGACTGCCGTGCGATCGCGAATTTCCTGTTCCATTTGTGCGTTAGTTTGCAGGAGCTGCTCGGTTCTTTCATTCACTCGCTGCTCTAGTTCTGCGGTTAGTTGCTGCAATGCGGCTTCTGCCTGTTTGCGCTGGGTAATGTCCCGACCTTCGGCGAGGATTTGAAATATTTCTCCTGTTGCATTTAACAGTGGCTTAAACGACACGTCCATTACTGTCACATGGTTATTGGGGCCGATGATTTCGTATTCTTCCCGGACAAAATTACCTGCCGAAACTTGTTTAATGTTCGTTTTTAGGCGCTGCTGGTTGGTTGGAGTTGAGGCCCACCAAGGTGTCAGCCAAAATTTCAGCCCCAGCACTTCTGATGCTTGGAAATCGCCCACTTCTAGCGCTGTCTGATTTGCTTCGATCACAGTACCGTCTGGCTCCAATAATGTGATCGCTTGAAAAGCTTGGTCGAAGATTGCGTGAAATCGCTGGTTAGTTTCGGTCAGTGCTTGTTCTGTTTCTTTTTTAGCGTTAAGGATGCGGGTGGAACCTACTAAGAATCCGTAGCGGTTGGACAAACTCAAAAAAACGAGCGCCGCCATTACAGTGATCCAATCGAACACAGTTTGTGCCACTGGAGAGTGGGGCAGCCCTAGGTATTCGGCGGCGTGGCCGCTGTGGCCGAAAGCGCAGGTCCAAAATATGGCTGCTGTGGCTGTGGCGAAGATGTCCAACCCGAATTGACGGTTTCGCCACAAACCTAAGCTGATTATCCAGGCGATGGCAAAGTAACACACACAAATGATGGAATTAGCAGCTCCAGCTAGCACCGATTGGGAGAAGTCAGGCAACGTCAGGGTTAAAGTCGTTGCGATCGAGGTATAGAGAATTTTGATCATAAAATTAAGGATGGGCAAATCGGATGCGGGCGATCGTTAGTTAAAATTATTGATGGAAAGCAGTTGTAGACTTACCTGTATGGTTGCTTTTTACCAGCGTTCGGAATGGGCGATCGCTTCTACATCGACAATCATTAGCAAGCGTCCTTCGGAATTGTACAGACCTTTTAAGAATGGAGCGAGGTCGGGACTCACATCTAGTGCTGAGACAATGCGATCGGGATTGAGAGGTAAAACTCCTTCGACGCGGGAGACGGCTAATCCCAGGCTGATTCTCGACAACAATCTCACGTCTCGTGGATCGGGGGCTTCTACAACTAAGATGCGGCTGTTTGGGTGGTGGATGTCAACCGATTCAATACCGACGAACAGTCCGAAGTCTGCTGCGGCTAAGATTTCGCCCCGCAAGTTGGTTAATCCCAGCAAAAATGGCAGGGTGTTGGGAACCAGGGAAATCGGTTGTTCATTGAGGGAAAGGACTTCCCGGACTGCCTCTAAGTCTATGGCGAACAGACTGCCTCCTTGACCGAACAGGAGAAATTGCTTTGTTCCACTTGTCTGATTCCCCCCAGCAGGGGGAGCAGTTCTTTTCATGGCTTATTTTTAGTTTATAGTGTAGCTTACAAATTAGAATTTTGCTTTGACCTTAAAGCCGATCGCCGATCTAGTTTTTCTGGATCAGTTTTGATGCGTCAAATCTTTCTGTTAAATAAATCGCCGATTGGCAAATAAGCAGGTTGCTATCATTAAACATAAACTTTTATGGAATTCCAAAACCCAGTTTATTTAATAAAAACGGGGTTTGTCGGTATAAGGTTTTTTGGAAAGCTGCCGATGACTTTATATTCGGATTACGCCGAAAGCAGACGCTGCACTATGTGGACCAGTTGCTGAGGTTCAAAGGGTTTGCTAACGTAAGCGTCGGCGCCTAAATCGGTTCCCCAAGCTTTATCGATCTCGGTGTTTTTATGAGTACAAAATACTACGGGCAATTTGGCAGTTGCGCGATCGCCCCGCAATTCTCTGATCACTTCAAACCCGTTCATTCGCGGCATCACTACATCTAAAACGACCAAAGCCGGAGGGGTTTTGCGGATCATGGCGATCGCTTCTTCGCCGTCGCCTGCCCGCATCACATCCAGTCCGGCATCTTGAAGAATGCGGCAGATGATTTCTAGTTCGGTCTTAACGTCGTCCACTACTAAAATTTTTGACATGATTCCACACTTCCTTGCTGTTATTGACAGCGGACTACGTTTATTTAGAAGCTGGCGCGACCGGCGGCGATGGGACTAGACCGCTTTGCCGACAAATTAATGTACTTCCAAATACAATATAGCCGATCGTATGGCTGAAGGTTAGCTGTCAGCGATAAAAAACGATACAAATTTACTTTGCTAAAGGAATCATCCTGAATAAATTAATCGGTAATTAGTAATTGATTATCGGTAATTCGCGATTTGGAAACCAACAGGTCTTAGTAGAAGGAGCGATGGGAAGACCAAAGCCGGATTTTCTTTATATAATATTGTTTTAGCTTTATTCCACTCAGCTACTTTAGAGCATGGTCTCAAGAATGAAGAGTATTTTTTTAATTAGCGCCATTAACAGTAATTGAAAAGTAGTAATAGCGGTATTTTTACTGCTACTCAATTTTTTTGACTTTAAAAAACAGCAAAATATCGCTTAGTAAGCGCTATTTTTTTATAAATTATACAAGTCAAAATTGAGGATGGTAATAATGACATTTATTAAAAATTTTTATTGTCTATGATTTATAATTTGGGGGCAAATTCAATGGACCGCCCGGCAGTCCTATTTTACCCAGTAGAGAAGTGTTGGGTTCATCAGAACTACTACCAGCAGGCGATCGCCATCCTTGAGATTGATTGTGGACCCAGCCGAAAAGACTGCTGCAAGATGCGGTCAATCGATTTTAGATTTTAGATTTTAGGTTTCAGAATTGAAGAAGCGCTCACACTGATAAATCCGGGGGCTGGTGATGAGCAGTCGGAGCTTTTTTCTCGCTTCACGGATGAATCCGGCAGTCCCGGACGAAATTGCTTGATGGTAAAATTAGTCGGTGAGGGAGAGACGGCGATCGGCTATAATAAAGGGCTAGAGGAAAAGAACACCGAAAACCCGAAAATATGGTTGCCATCCAAAGAAATCTCAACATTGCCGCGCTAGAAGCAGAATACAGTCAAAAAACACCGCGAGACATTCTCAAATTTGCCCTAGAAAATTTTGACAATATCTCCATTTCTTTCAGCGGGGCTGAAGACGTAGTTCTGATCGATCTTGCCTCAAAAATAACCAAAAATTTCCGCGTTTTTACCCTAGACACCGGACGATTGCACTCAGAAACTTATCAGTTTTTGGATGAAGTCAGAAAACATTACGGCATTAAATTAGAAGTAATGTTTCCCGATGCTGCTGAAGTACAAGCCCTAGTAGAAGAAAAGGGATTGTTTAGTTTTTATCAAGATGGTCACAAAGAATGCTGCGGCGTGCGGAAAGTCAAGCCGCTGCGCCGCAAACTGAATACTCTCGATGCTTGGATTACTGGTCAGCGGAAAGACCAAAGTCCCAGTACCCGCAACGGTATTCCAGTTATTGAAGTTGACACTGCATTCTCCACTCCCGACCATGAATTAATTAAATTCAACCCCTTAGCAAACTGGTCTTCGGCAGAGGTTTGGGAATACATTCGCGCTTTGGAGGTGCCTTACAACAAGTTGCACGAACGCGGTTTTGTAAGTATTGGTTGCGAACCTTGTACGAAGCCGATATTGCCGAACCAACACGAACGCGAAGGTCGCTGGTGGTGGGAAGAAGCGACCGTAAAAGAATGCGGTTTGCACGCTGGTAACGCACAAACATAGTAAATCACTCAAGGAGTAAGGTGCCGTAGGCTCACCAAACAAATAGTAGGGTGCGCTAGGCGCACCTTACCCAAAAATAAATGCAGTTCACATAAATCGTAGCCG
>NZ_JAUBQN010000037.1:9966-60904 GCF_036701295.1 Microcoleus harperi Pol14_C6
AAGAATTCGCAATTAAAATAAACACAAATTAAGCTGAGCTTGCCCTTAAACTTTGATATAATAATCAACATTCAGAATAAATGCTAGCCGAAGAATTCGCAATTAAAATAAACACAAATTAAGCTGAGCTTGCCCTTAAACTTTGATATAATAATCAACATTCAGAAAAGTTTTTAAAGTTAGGTACTATATGCTCGCCTCAACTAGCGAATTGCTGAACACGGCATTGAGAAATGGTTATGCGATCGGTGCTTTTAACGTCTACAACCTCGAAGGAGTAAAAGCCGTCATCAATGCGGCCGAAGCGCTGCACAGTCCTGCTATACTGCAACTTAACCCCAGCACCCTCCAATACGGAAAATCGCCTTTAGTCGCACTGTGCATAGAAGCGGCCCGCAAATCTCTAGTGCCGATCGCAGTACACTTAGATCACAGCACCTCAGAAAAAGACATTCACCTCGGCCTAGGTGCGGGCATTAAATCAATTATGGCAGACGGTTCTTTTTTACCCTACGAACAAAACTTAATATTTAGCCGGGAAATGACTAAATTAGCCCACGCTAACGGTGCGGCAGTTGAAGCAGAAATCGGCAGAATTAGTGGCAGGGAAGACGGTTTGACAATCGATGAGAAAGCCGCAAGAATGACCGATCCCGTAGCAGCAGTAGAGTTTATCAAAGAAACTAAGGTGGATTTTTTAGCCGTAACAATTGGTAACGTTCACGGCAAATATTTAAGCGAACCAAAACTAGATTTTCCGCGTCTGGCAAAAATCCGGGCTGCTGTTTCAGTGCCGTTAGTGATGCACGGTGCTAGCGGTTTGCCGGCATTAATGATTCATCAATGTATTCAATTGGGAGTATCGAAATTCAATGTGAATACAGAAGTTCGCGAAGCTTATATGGACGTGTTAAAAAGTAGCATTTCTTTGTCTGATCCGGATTTGTTGGAAATAATGGAAAAATCTATCAATGCCATGCGATGGGTCATTTCTGACAAACTGCAACTTTTCGGTTCTGTCGGTAAAGCTTATGTGCATCACTCTCCCTACGCGGATGACTTGACCGCAAAGATTACCAGCAACCAACAAACAAGCCACAACAAATCAAGTTTTGATCAAATGTTAAAGCCTGTGTATAGTGAGGCTTTGAGTCTTATGTTGAAGTAAAAAAAACTAAAGTCCTGACTGCGAAACAGTTTTTAGTCAGGACTTCAGTCCTCTCTAACCGTTTAAAAATCGATCGGGATCGATGCCAGATTCCCGCAGCCGCCGAATTAAAGACTGCAATTGAGCTTCTGCTGACTCTGCCTGCTGCCATTGGTGTTCCGCTTCAGTCAGAATTCAATCGCCATCAACATCATACCAGCGCAACCACAGTCGATCGATTCCCTGGAACTCTCCTTGCCACAAACCCAAGCCCAAACTTAGGTCAGCAATCCACACTCGCGACTGGGGCAATTCTAATTCTTGATAGTGTCCGCCCTTCAATTCAAACACTCGCAATTTGTTAGTATAGCGGCTGAAAACGGCATAAATAGGAACCAGCAAAATTTGCTCGTAAACCTCCCATTTTATAAGCGGCAGATCCTTCGTATAAACCTCCAAAACTTGCCCGTTACCTGCAGTGTTTCCCGACTGAGGTGGCAACTTTTCTTCATCGGTATTGTCGCCTAAATCTTCTTTTTCCGTTCCCGGCGAAAGCAGTTCTACAATTACAAAAGGATTCACGCCTTGCTGCCAAGTAACATAACTCATCCGCAGTTCGGAGCGATCGTAAAGTCGGGGAACTCCCACAACTGCAAACCAATCCGGCCGCTTGTGCCAGAGAGTATGATGCACGTCATAATAAAGGTTCATGTCGGTGCCGCTAAATATCTCAGAAGCTGGATAATTCCGAGGTCGAAACGTCAGGCTCAACAACTGCGGCTGCAAATCGTGAAATTATTCCCGCAAACCAGGTTCCTCCGGGTCTTCGCTCGGTAAATCGTACATCGTCGGCAGCGTTTCTCTGGGCGATCGCGGCGGATCGGTTTGCGGCACAGGATATTTAAAAGGCAACATATAATATTGAGAAATGACTGCATTTATGCTAACATCATTTTAATACTTGCCGGACGAGTGCCAACACCCTGTAAAACGTTTATTTCAAACTTTTCTTCCTCTCATTTGTGAAGTAAATTTCACCTCTAAAATCTCAAATCGACGGATCCGAAATTCTGCACTATGATCGACATTCCTCAACTAATTGCTCAAGAACTTTCCATTAATCTATCTCAAGTCAATAATGCTCTGGAACTTTTCGCAGAGGGAGCAACAATTCCGTTTATTGCCCGCTACCGCAAAGAACGCACGGATTTGCTGAATGAAATTCAGTTGCGGGATATCTCAGATCGCTTCACCTATCTGACGGAAATTGAAGAGCGCAAAAAGTCGATTTTAGATACGATTAGCTCTCAGGGAAAACTCACAGAAGAACTGCAAGCTAAAATCGAATCGTGTTTGCAAAAGAACGAACTCGAAGACCTTTATCTGCCTTACAAACCCAAGCGGCGGACGCGAGCCACAATTGCTAGGGAAAAAGGTTTAGAACCGCTGGCAGAATTTATCAAATCTCTGAACTTACCGACGGCTAAACCAGCAGATTTTGAGGCTGAAGCAGCTAAATACATTTCGGAAGAAAAGGGAGTGAAAACAGCAGAAGAAGCTCTCAAAGGTGCTGCGGATATTTTGGCGGAAGCGGTTTCGGAAAAAGCAGAATTGCGCGCTTATTTACGAGAACTTTTGATGAAAACAGGAGTTTTTGTCTCGAAAATTAAAGATGATTTTCCGGAAGGAAGCACCAAATTTGAAATGTACCGCAATTACCAAGTTGCAGCGAGAAGCGTTCAGTCGCACAATATGTTAGCGCTGTTTCGCGGAGAAACGGAAGGAGTCTTAGATTTGGAACTGGCTTTTGATGAATCCGCAGTGATGGCTTATTTGGAAGGTCAGGAAATTAAAACTAGGATACCGGAAGTTAAAGAGTTTTATCGATCGACCTTGAAGGATGCCTTCAACCGACTGATGAAGACTTCGTTAATTACAGAAGTACGATCGCACAACAAAGCCGTCGCTGATATCGAGTCCATCGCCACTTTTGAAACCAACCTCCGCGAGTTGCTGCTGTCGGCGCCGGCGGGCATGAAACCGACACTGGCGATCGATCCGGGATTTCGCACGGGGTGTAAAGTTTCCGCCCTCGATGAAACCGGGCAATTTTTAGAATATCAAGCAATTTTTCCCCACCAAGCAGCCGCCCAGCGACAGCAAGCTGGTAAAATTGTCAAGCATTTAATTGAAAAATATAAAATTGAATTAATCGCGATCGGCAACGGTACAGCTTCCCGCGAAACAGACGAATTTGTTTCGGAAGTTTTGGCAGAAATGGAAAGAAAACCGATTAAAGTCATGGTGAATGAATCCGGTGCATCGATTTATTCAGCAAGCGAAGTGGCGATCGCCGAATTTCCAGACCTCGACATCACCGTTCGCGGCGCAGTCAGCATCGGGCGGCGCTTGCAAGACCCCCTCGCCGAACTCGTGAAAATCGACCCGAAATCAATAGGAGTCGGTCAATACCAGCACGACGTTGACCAAAAACTGCTCAAAAAGAAACTCGACGAAACAGTCGAAAGCTGCGTTAATTATGTCGGAGTGGACTTAAACACAGCCTCCAAAGAACTGCTGACATTTGTGTCAGGAATGACGGCAACAGTTGCCAAAAATATCGTCACTTACCGCAACGAAAACGGCGCCTTTAAAAATCGCCGTCAACTCCTGAAAGTTCCCAAACTCGGGCCAAAAGCTTTTGAACAAGCAGCCGGGTTTCTTCGCATTCGCGGCGGTGAAAACCCCCTGGACAATACAGCAGTTCATCCCGAAAGTTATCCTGTCGTGCAAGCGATCGCCAAGGATTTAGACTTGCCGCTGACAGGAATAACACAAATATCGGAAAAAATCAAGACTGTAAACATCAAGAAATATGTCACAGAGAAAGTCGGAGAACCAACACTCCGAGACATTATTTCCGAACTAGAAAAACCAGGAAGAGACCCGCGCGCCGAGTTTAAATATGCCACTTTCCAAGCAGGAATCAAAGAAATATCCGACTTGCAAGTTGGGATGGAATTAGAAGGCATAATCACGAATGTAGCTAATTTTGGAGCCTTTGTTGATGTAGGGGTGCACCAAGATGGTTTGGTTCACATTTCTCAATTAGCCGATCGCTTTGTAGATGACCCCAAACAGATTGTTAAAGTTGGACAAGTGGTGAAAGTGCGGGTTTTGGAGGTGAATGAGAAGTTAAAGCGGGTTAGTTTGACGATGAAGCTACAAGAAAAACCGCAACCGCAAAATGGCAATAGCGTCAGGCTTCCGGCCCCGCGCCGGCGTTAAAGCTTTGGGGGAAAGCTGAAAAAGGGCGATGGCGTCCCGCCCCGCAAGCTACGGCTACAATTGTGTAATCCTTACCAACCTCAAAATTATATGGTTGCAAGTAAAAGCGACACCTACCTCTCTCCTGAAGATTATTTAGCAGCCGAGAAAGTCAGTCAGATCAAACACGAGTACAGGCAAGGTGAAATCTATGCAATGGCAGGGGCAAGCAAAGCTCATGTCATCATTTCGGGAAATGTGTTGGCACTGTTGAGAAATCATCTTCGGGGGAGTGGCTGCATACCTTACATGGCAGAGATGAAAGTTCGGATTGAGTCAGCAGATTGTTATTACTATCCCGATGTAGCGGTGAGTTGCGATGAACGGGACAGAAATGCTGATGAAGATTTCATTCGCTACCCGCGCTTAATTGTGGAAGTTTTATCGCCGACAACAGCGGCTTTTGACAGAGGCGATAAATTTGCTGATTACCGCACTTCTGAAAGTTTGCAAGAGTATGTATTAATCAATCAAGAAAGAGTTAGTGTAGAGTGTTTTCGTCGGAATGCAGAGGGTTTGTGGGTGCTTTATCCTTACACTCAAGGACAAGAAGTTCAGTTGGCTAGTGTTAATTTTAGCTGTGCGATCGAGACATTGTATGAAGATGCGATCGAGATTACTTGATTTTAATTACTCCTGAATCACTGATATTGATATGATTGAACCGCGAAGACGCGTTAGGCGAAGCCGCGCGTAAGCGCTAGGACGCGAAGGAACAGAAAAGAAGAAGAAGCTGGTAATGGCTATTTTTTCTTGGTGGCTTTCCAAGTGCCGCCGTAGAAGTAAAAAGGATTGTTTTTACTTACCGATTCCCAACATTTAAGACACAGAAAAAACCACTGCCCCGACTCGTCATACCGGGCACGGTAGAGAGTCGGGGCAGATTGGGAACAACGATCGCAATATTTGATTCTGATTGCCCTGGCCATTGTTACTCAGTTTCAAACAATAACGGACTCTTGAGGGCGGGCAAATATCATGCGGCCGGCGCTTGTTTGCAGGGCGCTGGTGACTACGACTCTGGCTTCGCCGCCGACATAGCTGCTTCCTGCTTCTACGACAACCATTGTGCCGTCATCCAAGTAACCGATTCCCTGAGAGGGTTCTTTGCCTTCTTTGCGGATTTTTAGTTCGATCGTATCTCCCGGCAAATAAGTGGGGCGCACTGCATGAGTCAAATCATTAATATTCAAAACCGGCAGTTTTTGGACAGTAGCTACTTTCGATAAGTTGTAATCGTTGGTGAGCAAAATGCCGTCGATCTCCAAAGCGAACCGAACTAATTTTGCATCGACTGTGGCCAGATCTTCGTAGTCAGCCGAGTGAATTTGAATCCGTTCTGGATATGTTTCTTTGATGCGGTTGAGTACATCTAAGCCGCGGCGCCCGCGCACTCGCTTTTGATCGTTGGCTGAATCAGCTACCAGTTGCAGTTCTTGGAGAACGAATTGCGGGATAATAATTTGACCTTCGAGGAAACCTGTTTCTAACAGGTTTTCAATCCGGCCGTCAATAATGCAGCTAGTATCGACCACTTTGGCAGAGGCTGGTTTGAAAGTCCCTTCGGCTACCAACACCGTGTCTAAGCTTTTGGGGTTGATCAGTCGCAAGAAAGCACGGCCGTGGGTGTCGGTCAAACTGACGCCTGTGAAGCCGAACATGACGCTACCCAAGACGGCGACTAGAGGTTTGATGAAGCCGAACTCGCGGGGAATTGGCAGCAGGAATAGCGGAGCCAGCATTAAGTTCGCTACGAGAAGTCCGATGATTAAGCCGATCGCCCGCGTCAGTAACATCTCCACTGGCATATCGCGAACTTGTTTTTCCAGCCGGCGGTAGGTTGTTTGAGCCACTAATCCCATCACGAAGCCGATTAATGCTCCAAAGGAACCTAGTACAGAACTTAAACCTTGTATGTTTGTAACTTGCTGCAGCAGATTGCTCGGCAGGAGTTCGACTCCGTAATAGCCGATGCCTCCGCCTGCGATTATGAATGAGATTATTATGATTGCGTCTAGCATTAGTTCTAGGTTAATGAATTTATTCCTATTATATCTTTCCAGTGCTGATACTTGTTTTCATGCTTTGGTCGGAAATCGCTATATCTACTCAAGGATTCTCATAAACTTATATTTCGGGGTTGTACCCTCTGAGGGATGTGCGATCGAGCTGAGCGGCATTTACCAGGCCGGGCCGAAAACAGGCAGGAGGGGCGAATAAACCGCCCTGCGGGCTGTTCGGGAATTGTGACGGAGGGAAACTGGTACGAGGTTAAACTACAAGAGCCGATCGTTCGCAGGGCTTTTTTGGTAAGAAAATGTCATAATATACATAATTATTCATGATGGTTTAATTAAAACTTTAGATTTGAAGTTGCGCTTTTGGCATGAAATGTAATGAACCCTATCACAGATTATTTAACATTTGAATTAAAAAAAAGTGTGCAAGCGACAAATCTCAGCATTCCCACTTCGGCTTACCTGCACATACCTTTTTGTCGCCGCCGCTGTTACTACTGCGATTTTCCGGTTTTTGTGGTGGGCGATCGCAAAAATGGCGAAAATTCCGGGACAATTGTGCAATACGTTGCCGTACTCTGTCAAGAAATTCAAGAAACAAAAAATTTAGGCGCATCTCTGAAAACAGTTTTTTTTGGTGGGGGCACACCTTCGCTGCTTTCAGTCAGTCAGTTGAGCAATATTTTGGAGACTCTCGACGGCAAATTTGGCATTGCTGCTGAGGCGGAAATTTCTATAGAAATAGATCCGGGTACGTTTACTTTAGAACAGTTGCGGGGATATGCAGCGGCGGGAGTAAATCGGGTTAGTTTGGGAGTGCAAGCTTTTCAGGATGAATTGCTGCAAGCTTGCGGGCGATCGCACTCGGTAGCAGAAATTTTTGAAGCAGTAGAAATAGTGCGATCGGCTGGTATTGTCAATTTCAGTTTAGACCTGATTTCGGGACTGCCGCACCAAACTTTAGAACAGTGGGAAGCTTCCCTAAAATCGGCGGTGGAAATTAGCCCGACTCATCTGTCGAGTTACGACTTAATTGTTGAGCAGGGAACGGCTTTCGGGCGCTACTTTGAAGCAGGCGCACAGCCACTGCCGGCAGATGACACCGCTGCTCAAATGTACCGTTTAGCAAGGGAAATTCTGACGGGGGCTGGCTACGAACATTACGAAATTTCTAATTACGCTCGATCGGGCTATCAGTGCCGCCACAACCGCGTTTATTGGGAAAATCGCCCTTATTACGGTTTGGGAATGGGGGCGGCGAGTTACGTGGAAGGTCGGAGGTTGACCAGGCCTCGCAAAACTCAAGAATATTATCAGTGGGTGCGATCGATCTCTCGCCTCAATTCCTCTGCTACCGAACAACTTGGGGGGGAAACCCAGCCAGATATTGACCGAGAAATTGAACAAAATTTTCAAGTTTCAGAAAATGACGTTTTGTTAGAAACGCTGATGCTAGGTTTGCGTTTAGCAGAAGGAGTTAGCCTGTCGGCGCTGACTCAAAAGTTTACTCAGCAAACGGTTGATAAAATTTGGCGTTGTTTGCAGCCCTACTGGCGGCAAGGATGGGTGGAAATTATGACGGAGGAGGGGGCGATTTCCTACGGGATAGCTCCGCTTCACGCAACTTTAGGCGAGGGCGCGAAACTGCCGCTGTCGGGCAATTTGAGGTTGAGCGATCCCGAAGGTTTTTTATTTTCTAATACAATTTTAGCCGATTTGTTCAGCAAGTTAGGCGAGGATAATTAGCTCTGTCTGAGGAAGTATATCTCAGGGAAGCGCGAGCTTTGCTAAAGCCGGGGCCGTCAATGCGACAAAAGAATATTTAATTGCTCCCTAACTCGATCATCTCAAAAATAATATATTTTATATCGATCCCTAAACAAAACTTAAAAGGGAACTAAGCCTTGAGATAGACGCCACGACTGCATTCCATCCGTCATACTTAAGACTGAACATTTAAAAAGTAATTTAATGAACACTTTAACTATCGAGCGCAACCAAACCCAAAACCAGCCCTGCCTTGTAATTAGCGAGCGCGGGTGCAATCCGGCTTCCAAGTGTAATTTTTGCGGTCACTACCAACAGGCAAGAGGTTCAGTTGGTCACTGTCAATTGTTTAACGCACCTGTTAGGGGAGGATGGAAATCTTGCACTTTAGCACTGCCGGCTTTTGCACCTTCTTGGGAATAGGTGGAAGGCGCTGATGTTTGTCGGCAAAATTTATTAATTAACCCAAACAATGTAAAAAAAACTATAAAAAATTGTGTTTTAATTTGTAATATGCTATATTTGATAGAGACCAGTCGCCGTATCGTTCGCACAATTGCACAAACAAGTTAAAAAAATGAATTTGACACTAAATCAGGTAATTTCTGAAGGTCATACGCGCATTTTGTGTTGGTATCTCAATAATACTAGCAAAGTGCAAATCGCTCGCATTACAAATATTCCTAATTGGTATTTTGAGAGGACGGTGTTTCCGGGGGAACGTTTTTTGTTTGAAGCGCTGCCGGAAGCTCAGTTAGAAGTTTGCAGGAGTGCGGAGACTGGTGCTATAGTGTGCGAGCGAATTTTGTGCGATCGGCTGCGAGTTGAAGAATTAAGCACGGCTGATTGAAGATAATTCCCCAGACTTACCAACCAGAGGTAGAAACCCGGTTTTTTTTCATAAACCGGGTTTCTCTGTATGATTATTTGTATGATGATAAAAACTCCGTGATTCTCGCCACCGATGCCTCAGCCCTGAAACTGTCGCAAATGTTAATCTAAGCTAAATTATAAAAAATCCACCACTGTTTAATACTAAAACCCGATGTCCCTCACCGAACAAATCCTCTCCCAACTGCCAGGAGACGCCCTCGGAGGTCTGAGAAAAGTCGATCGACTCTGGGAAAACCTCAAACAAAACACCGCACCAGCACCCCAAGCAATCAAACACAGCCAACAACCCCTCGAAACCCTCGACTTCGACATAGTTATCGGCGGCGGAACCCTAGGAATATTAATCGGTACAGCCTTAGCCGTGCGGGGTTGGCGAGTAGCCCTGCTTGAACGCGGCATCCTGCGAGGACGCGATCAAGAATGGAACATTTCTCGCAAAGAATTAGACGCATTCTTAGAACTAAATTTGCTATCAGTTGAAGAGATAGAAAAAGCCATAGCCAGCGAATACAACCCAGCCCGCATCAGCTTTGCCAACACCCCCGACATCTGGGTGCGGGACGTACTCAACATCGGAATCGACCCAGTTTACCTCCTAGAAACCCTCAAGCAGCGATTCCTCCAAGCTGGAGGAAAGCTATTTGAAAATACACCATTTAAAACAGCAACCATTCACCCGAATGGAGTCTTGGTAGAATCTGCAAATACCGATACACAACCTGCCACAAATTTATTTAAGACTCGATTATTATTAGACGCAATGGGACATTTTTCGCCCATTGTCCGCCAAGCAAGACAAGGAAAAAAACCCGACGCCGTATGTTTAGTAGTCGGCAGTTGCGCTCGAGGATACCCCAAAAACGACACTGGGGATATATTTGCATCCTTCACCCCAATGCAAAATCAGTGCCAATATTTTTGGGAAGCATTTCCAGCCAGAGACGGCCGCACAACGTACTTATTTACATACATAGACGCCGACACAGAAAGATTCAGTTTAGAAACATTATTTGAAGAGTATTTGCGCTTGCTTCCCCAATATCAAAACGTCGAACTCGAACAGTTAAAATTCCAAAGAGCACTCTACGGATTTTTCCCCTGCTATCGTCAAAGTCCTCTAAAAACACCTTGGAATCGCATACTTCCAGTCGGAGACAGCAGCGGTAGCCAATCTCCCCTCAGCTTCGGCGGTTTCGGGGCAATGGTGCGCCACCTCAAACGATTGACTCTAGGAATTGAGGAAGCTTTGACAAGCGACAGTCTCGACAAAAATTCCCTCGCACTTTTGCAACCCTACCAGCCGAATCTATCAGTTACCTGGTTGTTTCAGCGTTCGATGAGTGCTGCGATGAATCAAAGAATAGACTCCAATCAAATCAATCAACTTTTGGCGGCAGTCTTTAAGGTAATGGAAGAGTTGGGAGAACCGGTACTCAAACCCTTTCTTCAGGATATCGTGCTGTTTCCGGCTTTGTCAAAAACCTTGTTTAAAACAGCAATTAGCCATCCCGGATTAGTTCTGAGAATTATCCCGCAGGTAGGAATAGCTAATTTGCTAGATTGGATGGTTCATTATGTGAATTTAGGAATTTATACGGGATTGCAGCCTTTAGGGAAAGCCGTAGAACCGCAGGTGAAAAATTTAGCACCAGGACACCAATACTATTTCCACCGATTAATAGAAGCGTGGCAATACGGCGCTGGAGGCGATTATTAAGTTATTAATTGTGGCACGGGCATCTTGCCCGTGGCGAATAATGAACAGGCAAGATGCCTGTTCCACAACATAATATAATTAATTGTGGCACGGGCATCTTGCCCGTGGCGAATATATGAACAGGCAAGATGCCTGTTCCACAACATAATTATATATGAACAGGCAAGATGCCTGTTTCACAACATAATTATATATGAACAGGCAAGATGCCTGTTCCACAACATTATATAATTTATGAGTTATCAAGGAGCTATAACTGCTAAAGCTTGGGGAATTACTCGAAATTTTGCAGGCGTGTGAGTAGTTATTTCACCGTCGGTATTAATCGGACGGCGTTTGCTAGTATTAACCTCAAATTCTTGAGCGTGCAAGGCGCGAACGTTAGGCCAACTTGTATGATTTCCTTGCCTCATAGCTGGCAGCAAAGCAATGATTTCCCACCAGTTTTTTGTTTCCAAACTATATAAATCTAGTCGCCTGTCGTCGATTGTGGCATCCTCGGCAACTGTCATGCCACCGCCGTAGTAGCGGCCGTTGCCAATGGCAATTTGAATAGTTTTCACATTAAAAGTTTGGTCTTTTACATGAATTTTTGCTCGGAACGGTCGCGCGGACAAAATTGTCTGCAAAGCAGTAAAAGCATAGGCGAAAACTCCCCAGCGCTGCTTTACGTCTTTAGTCAGCCGCTGGGTAATTTCCACGCTCAATCCCAAACTTGCCACATTAAAGAAATGCTTGCCGTTCACGCAACCCAAATCTATGAACCGAACTTTACCGCTGGCGATTACTTGACAAGCTGCGGATAAATCAGTAGGAATTTCCAGAGTGCGGGCGAGGTCGTTAGCAGTTCCCATCGGCAAAATACCCAAGGGTAACTTGGTGTCTGTCAAACCTTCTATGGCAGCGTTGAGAGTGCCGTCGCCACCGCCGATTATTACTAATTCAACTTGATTTTGGTAGCGGCGAATTGTGTCGGGAAGTTCGCGGGCGTGCTCCGTAGATTCTACAATTAACTCAAAACCCAGTGCTTCTAATTCTACAGTGGCTTGAGATAATAGCTTTTGCCCTTTTCGGGAGTGCTGGTTTACTAAAAGTAGAGCTTTCTTCATTTGTGGATTTTTAATGGGGAATATTGAGTGTTTTTAATTACCAAAAGTATAGCTTGATGGCTTAACTCGATCGCATTAATGCTGGATTTCGATTTTACCAATTATGCTGGATTGACAAAAATGTCAAAAAATGGATAATTGTAACAAAAGATTGCTAAAAAGTATCTTGCGTTCTCCGCTAGCTGCCCTCTACCTAGCTCCTTAAAGAAGTAAAACTAAAATTATGTCTAATTTTTTAGAAGAAGCGCAAGTCGCGGCCGATCGCCAAAACTGGCCTGGGCTAGTCGAATGCTTGCAGCAACTGACAGCTAAGGGCAGTAAGCCGCAGGAACAACACATTTTAGAGCAAGCTGTCAGTTTAGCAATACAAGCTTTGGAATGGGGCGATTTTCAAGACCGCTGGGAAATTGCTAAAGTATTGCCGAATCTGGGAAATGGCGCGATCGCACCTTTAATTGCCGTACTCGAAGACGAAGACGCAGACACGGAACCCCGGTGGTTCGCCGCCCGCATTCTCGGAAAGTTCGATCGTCCAGAAGTGATTCGAGCTTTAGTAGAATTAGTCAAAAATTCCGACGAAGAATTGAGCCAAATCGCCGCCGAAACCCTAGGGAATTTGGGCCAAACAGCCATAGAATCCCTCGCAACTCTCTTGCAGCAAAAAGACTCGCGACAGTTTGCAACAGCAGCACTCGCCCAAATTAGGCGCACCGAAACTATCGCACCGCTGTTGAGCGTAGTCGCAGACTCTCAAGTTGCGGTGCGGGCAGCCGCAATCGAGTCCCTGAGCAACTTTCACGACTCCCGCATCCCGTCGGTGCTGGTAGCAGCACTCAAAGATCCTGCGACAGCAGTCAGAAAAGAAGCCGTGCGAGCTCTTGGTGTGCGCGCCTATTTAGATGCAGAATTAGATTTAGTTAACTTGCTCAAACCTTTGCTTTCGGACATTCGATTAGAAGTTTGTCAGCAAGCGGCGATCGCGATCGGGCGAGTGAAAAGCGATGCTGCAGCGGCTGCTTTATTTGAATTGCTGCGATCGCCAATAACTCCGGCTGAATTGCAAATCGAAACTGTGCGCGCCCTAAGCTGGATGGAAACTGCAACCGCTTTAGCATATTTGCATCAGACATTAATGGCGCCATTTACTAACATACATTATAGTGTTTTTCAAGAGATAGTAACTGTTTTAGGGCGAGTCGAAAAGCCGGAATTAAAAGCTATTGCTGCTGAAATTCTGATTGATTTGTTAAAAACAGGTCATCCGGCAGTGCAGGAGGCAGTTAGCAAAAAATCTTTAGCTTTAGGTTTAGGAAAATTAGGAGATATGAGAGGGCTAGAGGCTCTTATTTCAATGTTGGGCGACGCAGACAGCAGCGTCAGGCTGCACTGCATGGCAGCGCTCAAACAGCTAGGCGCTGCCCAGGCCAGACAGCAATTAGAAAGTTTAGTTAAGCAAGAGAGCCTCGAACCAAGATTAAAACAAGGAATTGCGATCGCATTGCAGGAATGGCAATAAAACCAATAGAGAGCGGATTTGTGGAAAACATTTAAATTTAGGGTGCGCCATAAGCACCTTACGTAGAACTTAAATATTGAATTGTGAACTCAATAACTGAAAAATCAAAACTTTAGCTCTGCTCAATTGGCAGTCGCACTCCGAAAGTCGAGCCGAGTCCTTCCCCAGGACTTTCGGCCCAGACACTGCCGCCGTGGAGTTCCACGAGATGGCGCACGATCGCCAATCCCAGTCCCAGGCCGCCGTAATTGCGCGTAGAAGTGCTGTCAGCTTGGCGGAAGCGATCGAACACAAAGGGCAAAAACTCCTTGCTGATGCCAATTCCCGTATCTCTGACAACGATCGAAACAGAGTGAACCGGAGACGGCCCAGATAACATGGCGCCACCCGCTGCTCCCGGTTCCCCATCTTCCGATAGCGTGATTTCCACGCGACCCGACGGCGGCGTAAACTTAACAGCATTCGAGAGCAAATTCCACACCACCTGCTGCAAACGAGTAGCATCGCCCCTCACCAAGCTCACCCCTTCGCCACAAAAACTCACCAATTCAACTCCCCTAGCTTCAGCATCAGGGCTGAGCGCCTTCACGGCCGTTTCTACAATCCGTGCCAAATCCACCGGGCACAGCTTCAAACACACTTTGCCACTCACAATCCGGGAAACGTCCAGCAAATCCTCAATCATCTGAGTCTGCAACCGCGCGTTTCGCTCAATAGTCTCCAAACCCACAGCCGTTTTTTCCGGACTCAATTTGCGCTGCCGCAGCATCTGGGCCCAGCCCAAAATCGCGTTCAGAGGCGTCCGCAACTCGTGAGAAAGCGTTCCCAAAAACTGGTCTTTAATCCGGTTGGCCTCGTCTGCTTCCCGGTAAAGCCGCGCATTGTCGATAGCCACCGCCGCATCCCGGGCCAAATCCTCCAGCAAAGCCAAGTCGTCCTCCCCGCAGCGGCGGCCCGACTCCCCGCACAGCAGCGAAATCGCTCCCAGCGTCCGCCCGCGAGCGATCAGCGGCACGCAGATTGCCGACAGAACCTGGGATTGGGATCGCAGCACCAACTGCAGTTCCCTGTCTGGCACAACCGCCTCGATCACCCATTCCGGTATTTCTGGGTAGAGCTTCGACTCACCAGTCCGCAGCACCTTTGCTACTCCGTGCCGTCCATGGGGGTCTAGCGGCATACGCCGATCGATTTGCCACAGCAGAGCGACTTTG
Source organism: Microcoleus harperi Pol14_C6 (assembly GCF_036701295.1). Lineage (NCBI taxonomy): Bacteria > Bacillati > Cyanobacteriota > Cyanophyceae > Oscillatoriales > Microcoleaceae > Microcoleus > Microcoleus harperi. The sequence continues at coordinate 24,676 of NZ_JAUBQN010000037.1, forward strand.
CTGGGATCTGAGTGAGCAACTGCTTGCAAGCGGATCGAGCCGTCGGTCTCGAGCAAATGCACACAGCACCAATCCCCCAGCGCCGGTACTGTTAAATCTGCCAAACCTTGCAGCGCCTTCTCGTAATCTAAAGAAGCCGACGACAGCAAAGCCAAGGCTTGAGCGCTAAAATAGGCTGTTTGGGCCGATCGCTGGCGATCGTCAATATCAGTACAAGTCCCGAACCATTTGAGAATTTTCCCCTCAGCGTCCCGCACGGGCAATGCCCTGCCCAGATGCCAGCGGTAAGCTCCGTCAGATGCCCGTTTAAAGCGGTATTCCACCTCGTAAGTCTTCCCTGTCTCCACCGAGGTCTTCCAACTTTCTACAGCATCTTCCACGTCATCTGGATGCAGGGGTAGCTGCCACCCCCAGCCTTGAGTTTCCTCCAGCGTCAAGCCAGTATATTCAAACCAGCGCTGGTTGTAGTAGTCGAGCCAGCCGTCGGCCCTGGCCGTCCAAACTATTTGCGGGATAGCTTCAGCGAGGACGCGGTACAACTGTTCGCTGGCTTCGGCTTGGCGACGGGCGGCCTGTTCCCGCGCCAATGCCCAATTCCTCTGTTCTTCGGCCTCTTTGCGAGCGGTGATGTCGCTAATCACGCCGATCCACTTGCAGGGATTACCTTGTTTGTCAAGCACTGCTTTGCCTCGATCGATCCAGTGGAGCAAGCGGCCGCGCTGGCACTGAACGCGGTATTCCTGAAAAAATGGGGCGGCAGAACTGTCTGGCGCACTCAAATACCGATCGACCGCTGCCAAAACTCGATCGCGGTCGATCGGGTGTACAATACTGTTCCAAGCTGCTCTTGTCCTCGGAAATCCGCCTTTTGCGTACTCCAAATGTTCGTCTACGTGACCGAACCACAGCACGATCCCGGTTTCGATATCCCATTCATAAATTAAATCACTGGCACTTTCTGCCGCAATCCGAAACCGCTCTTCAGACTGTCGCAGCACTTCCAGAAATTTAAAGCGTTCCGTCACGTCCAAAACCAGAGACAGCACCGATATCAACTGTCCAGACTCGCTGTAAAAAGCCGAATTGTACCACTCGCAGTGTACCAACGAACCCCACTTATTATAATTCCTGTTGCGAACTACATTGCAGCGATTTTTGGGGTTTTTTAAACTATAAATTGCCGATTCTACCTCTTCAAAATCCCCCTTATAAATAAATTTCCATTCGCTAAAATGCTTGCCTAAAACTTCTATTTTTTCCCAACCAAAAATCTTTTTGGCTGCCGGCGACCAACCACTAATCCGAAAGTTTTCATCCCACTCAATCACCGCTAGGGGGGTATTTTCAAAATGAGAAGTTAGTTTTTGCAGCGCCTCGCGCAGGGATGCTTCTACTTGCTTGCGCTTAGTAATATCCCCAAAAGAAATAGCAATGCCATCGCCCAATTTAACGGTCATAATCCGAAACCAGCCGACAATGCCTTCGCTGTTGTAATAAATCTCGGTGTCGAGGGAAATTCCTGTTTCTATAACTTCGACGTAACGGTCGAACAAATTGTTATCTTTATGGCCGGGCAGCACTTGCAGCAATCGCTTGCCGATTAATTCTTCAGGGGTACTCTGCTGAATTTTTGCCGCTGCGGGATTGACGTATTCCCATTCAAAATCCACAATTGTGGATTCGTCGCGGATGCTGCGGAACACGTTAAATCCGTCTAGAGATAATTCCTGAAAAACGCGGAAGCGTTCTTCGCTTTCTTGCAACTTGTCTACAGCGTCAAGCAGGAGTTCCTCTACTCGCTCGCGCTGTGTTATTTCTACAAGCAATTGCTGGTTAATTTGCTGGAGTTCGCTTGTGGGGGATGGGAAGGAATTTTTAATAGCAGAGTCGGCTTGCGGTCGATCGACCTTTTGGGTTCGCAGCGCCGTATTTCCTGCAAAAGAGGCCGCTCCAGCCATAGCCAAGAATTGAGAAATCCAGGGTATCAGGGACGCTAAAGCCCACAAAGAGATGATAGCGGTTAAGGCGGCGATCGAACTTGACAGCCATTCGCTGGGATGCACCAGCATCCAAACTTGCATCAAGTGAGTTGTCCCGCCCCAGAAAAACCAGGCTCCCAATAGGAGAAACCCCTTACTCAAAGGCACGTCCGGCTGCTTCCGGGCATAGTATGTCAGAATTGCTGGAATTGAATAATAAGCCAAGGCAATTAACACATCGCTGACCGCGTGCAGTCCCATCAACTGGGCTTGCCACTGGCAACATCCGCCTTGCAGAATAAAATTGTGGTTAAATGACATAATCTTAATAAAATGGCAGCATTTCGGCTTTCCTGTGCGATCGATCCTAGTTGCACTTGTGTTGCTGACCCGCTAATTTCTAGTTTATACACAAAAAAACATAAAACAAGAGTGACTTTAGTCCGGGGAGGAAAGTTCATAGCACGCTTTAACCTGCCTGCAATATTCGTACATTTATTGAGAGGTTTAGGGAGAGTGAGGTACTATAATTCCCAAGGATGTACGAAATTCAATGCTATCTTTTGAATTCACAACTGACGTAAAAACAGATCGATTGAACTCACTTGATGAAGGGATTAGTAGAGTGCCGTTCATGGAAACGGTTTAGCTAGAAGCTGGCAATATTCGATAAACTCATCTTTATTGAATCTATTTTTTGATAAGTTTGCAGATTCAGAAATCCTTTCCACATAGGAGAACCGACTTCTACTTGGAGGCTTAGCAATCCTGCCGAAGCAGATTGATGCTTGGAGCGTAGCATCCCCGCCTCTCGCCCCTGAATGAAAACTAATCTGTACCTGTATCAAAGTCTACTAAATTCTGCTACTAAATCGGTTAATGTCACAGATTATCTTCCAGTAAAATTTCTGAAACCATCTCGAATTAAACCTCCATGCGCTTAGAGCAGCTTCAAGCATTTCTTTCAGTTGCTGAAACTGGTAGCTTTCAGCAAGCGGCCCGGAAGTGCGGCGTTACCCAATCGACTATTAGCCGCCAAGTGCAGGGATTAGAAGCGGAAGTGGGTTTGTCGCTGTTTCACCGCACAGCCCACGCGAAACTGACTGTGGGAGGGGAATGCCTGTTACCTCACGCTCGCAAAATATGTCAGACTTGGCAAAATGCTGCTGAAGAATTGGGAGACTTACGGGCGGGAAAGCAGCCGGAACTGTGCGTGGCTGCGATTCACTCGGTTTGCGCTGCTTATTTGCCGCCTGTGCTGCAAAAGTTTTGCCGCGACTATCCAGACGTGCAGTTGCGGGTGACTTCCCTCGGGAGCGATCGAGCTCTGAAAGTCCTCAAAGACGGTTTGGTGGACATAGCGGTGGTGATGAACAACCGCTATTTTACTCAAGCCCCGGAAATGTTGGTTGAGGTGCTCTACAATGAGCCGATCGAGGTGTTGATGGCCGCTAGTCATCCCCTGGCCGAGTACGATCGAGTGCCTTGGCCGGAATTGATTTGTTACCCGCAAGTGGTGTTTAAGGACGGGTACGGAATGCAGCGGATGGTGCAAGAACAATTTGGACGCATCGGTGCTAAACTTCATGCTGTTTTGGAACTCAACACTCTTGATGCTTTTCGGGGTGTGGTGCGACAGGGAGAATTGATTGCTTTGCTGCCGCATTCAGCTTTGGTAGACGCGAAGGGCGATCGCACTTTAGCAGTGCGGTCGATCGCCCAAGAGCGCTCAAATTCCAAGGTTTCCGCGATCGGTCAATTGGCCGCAGATCCGGCTTGGACTCGCGAAGTGGTGTTGGTGACAACTCACGATCGAATGCAAATTCCGCCGATCGCCCATTTCTGGAATCTTGTACGCGAATTTGTGCCGCCACTTGATGTAATCAAGCTAGAAAAATCAGGCAGTTAATTAGATAATTTTGAATTGAATTTGGGGAATTTTAAATTTAAAACGATTCAAATATTACCAATTACTAACTACCAATTACTAACTTCAAAAGTTATGAGTGACGCATTTAGAGAATTGCTGCGAAAAATTGGCAGCGGAGTACACACAGGAGAAAACTTAACTCGTTCCGAAGCAGCAGCAGCCACGCGGATGATGCTGCTGGGGGAAGCAACACCGGCTCAAATCGGAGCTTTTATGATTGCCCACCGCATTAAACGGCCCACCGGCGAAGAATTAGCCGGAATGCTCGATGCTTATGAAGAATTGGGGCCTGTGCTTGCCCCCCCAAACCGAGAAAAAGGGTTTTCCGTCTCTACCGTCGCCGTGTTTGGCGTTGCTTACGACGGGCGATCGCGCACGGCTCCAATTAGCCCAATAACCGCCCTAATTTTAGCCGCCTCAGGCGTCCCAAGCCTCATGCACGGGGGGGATACCATGCCCACCAAGGAAGGCATTCCCCTGATTGAAATTTGGCGCGGTTTGGGAGTAGACTGGAGAAAACTGAGTTTAGAAAAAGTCCAGCAAGTTTTTGACAGTACGGGTTTAGGTTTTGTTTACCTTCCCAAGCATTTTCCTCAAGCAGCGGCTTTAGTACCCTACCGCCGCGAAATTGGCAAACGACCACCTTTTTCCACAATGGAGTTGATGTGGTGTCCCTGTGCCGGCGACGTTAATGTCATCTCCGGCTACGTCCACCCGCCCACAGAAGGTATGTTTCAAAAAGCCTTTGAGTTGCGGGGAATCAAAAATTATACCACTGTCAAGGGGTTGGAGGGAAGCTGCGATTTGCCGCGCGATCGTACTGCGATTATCGGCATTGCTAAGCCGGACACTGAGTTCGAGCGACTGCTTTTAGCCCACGGAGATTACGGTTTTAGCAGCACCAATCCGGCCTTTGAATCAGCCTCTGAGTTATTCAAACAAATGCAGGAAGTGTTGCTGGGAAAACCCTCGGAAGTGATGCAGTCTGCTATCTGGAACGGCGGATTTTATCTATGGCGCAGCGGAGTTTGTTTGGATATGAGTTCGGGTTTAATTGAGGCAGAAAATTTATTGAGTAGCGGTCAAGTCGTGCAAAAACTTGAGGAAGTTAGCCAAGCCGTTAGCGTTTTGAGTTGAGAATGACAGTTGAAAGTTGACAGTTAACCGTTAAGTACTGACTACTGACTACCAGACATCTCCAATAATTATTGTGGAACAGGCATCTTGCCTGTTCAAAACGGGCAATTCTGACGATGACTACTGACTACTGACTAATGACTAACCATAAAATTGCTGTAATTGTGCTTGCCGGTGGGCAAAGTTCGCGGATGGGGAGGGATAAAGCTCTGCTGGAAATTGAGGGCAAATCCCTATTACAGCGGGTGTGGGAAGTTGCCGCAGTTGTAGAGCCAGCAGTTTATGTTCTGACTGCTTGGCCCGATCGCTATCGATCGACCTTAACCGAAACATCACAATTTCTGGTAGAGTACAATCCAGGCTCCGGGCCATTGGTTGCATTGACTCAGGGATTGACAGAAATTGCCGCCGAGTGGATTTTACTGTTAGCTTGTGATTTGCCTTTGTTGGATGCCCAGATTATTCAGAATTGGGCAAGTCAGTTAACAGAATTTCCCCCATCAACTTTAGCAGTTGTGCCTTATCACAATTCGCGCTGGGAGCCTTTGTGTGGCTTCTACCGCCAACAATCTCTGCCCAGTTTGCAAAGTTTTATTGACAAAGGGGGACGTTCCTTTCAAGTGTGGTTAAATCAAATCTCCGCCATCCCTCTACCTGTAGGGGAACGAGAAGCAGTAATGTTATCTAATTGCAATACATTAGAAGAGTTTGAGCAATTAAAAGGTAAAATGGTTGACAGTTGACAGTTGACAGTTAACTGACTAATGACTAATGACTACTGACTAATGATTAATTACTAATGATTAACGAATATTGGTTGCTCGATCGCAATATAACCTTCCTCAATCACGGCTCTTTTGGGGCTTGTCCGATTCCCGTACTCGAGGCGCAAACCATTTTTCGAGAACAACTGGAAAGAGAACCATTGCGCTTTTTACTGCGGGAATTTGAACCATTGTTGGATAATGCAAGAAATCAGTTAGCAGCATTTATTGGTGCGAGTGAGGATGACTTGGCGTTTGTCCCCAATGCGACGACGGGAGTAAATGCAGTTTTGCGATCGCTCTGTTTTTCTTCGGGCGACGAATTGCTAACTACAAATCAGGAATACAACGCTTGTCGCAACACACTTAATTTTGTAGCCGAGCGTACAGGCGCTAAAGTAATAGTAGCAGAAGTCCCTTTTCCAATTGAGTCACCCGACCAAATTATTGAAGCAATAATTAAGTGCGTTTCACCGCAAACAAAGTTAGCTTTATTAGACCACGTTGTCAGCCAAACAGGTTTAATATTTCCCATCAAACAATTAGTCGGCGAGTTAGCTAACCGTGGCGTCGATGTATTAGTAGACGGAGCTCACGCGCCGGGAATGGTAGCGCTGAATTTAGATGAAATTGGCGCGGCTTACTATACCGGAAATTGCCACAAATGGCTGTGCGCGCCGAAAGGTGCGGGCTTTTTATACGTGCGGCGCGACAAGCAAAATGCCATTCGCCCAACTACGATCAGTCACGGTGCTAACTCGCCCCGCGCTGATAAATCGCGCTTTCAATTAGAATTTGATTGGATGGGAACTGTCGATCCCAGTCCCTATTTGTGCGTGCCTGTAGCTATTGATTTTATGGGTTCTTTGTTGAGCGGCGGCTGGCCGGAATTGAGGGCAAAAAATCATGCTTTAGCCTTGGCGGGGAGAAAAATATTGGCAGACAAGTTAGATGTGCCACTGCCTTGTCCTGATGAAATGGTGGGTTCGATGGCGGTTGTGCAACTGGTAGACTCTCAGTCTGATGTGGTTGCAAAGGGAGGAATTCCGCCTTTGCAAGAGGCACTGTGGGAGATTTTTAAAATAGAAGTCCCGGTGATTCCTTGGCCGGATGCTAGCAAGCAGTTGGTGAGGATTTCGGCTCAGTTGTACAATACTTTGCCACAGTATCAATATTTAGCTAAGGCGCTGGTTGAGCTGACGAAAATTTGAGCTGAAGCTTCCCGAAAACAAACATAACACCCAGCTACGAACAGTTATAGGTTTCTAGTTAGGATGAAGTTTTCATACTTTTAGTGAATACAGAGTATTAGTCCTTACTACCAACATAATAATTGTTATCAAACAAGGCACAATTAGAGGGGAAAATTCGGCAAGTAATAATTTTTAACACTTTTTTAATTTGTTACCATTTACCTCAGCTTATAAAAAATTAAAAAAACTGCTCTCAAGCCCCATAGCCCTAGATTTCTCCAATCCGCCCAAGCCCAATAAAGTTTGTAAATAGCCCGCGAAATTTCTTAAGTTAAAACAGGGTTGTCAAATCGGATAGCGCCCAACTTCCGCGCAACACAATATAATGTATCAACATTTGCATTTTCGCAGACAAAACAAAGGAAAGGAAAAGAGGAAAATACCATGTCCAATGCCATGATGGTAATTTACCCCTATCGCGAACAGTACACCTGGGTTTTTGACGACGAGCGAGTCGGACTTGTGCGAGAACCATTTGTTCAGGGCGTCCCGGAAATGATTAACGCGCTCGTCGCAGACATTCCCAATGCCGCTCAAGGTTTCCGACTTTTATTTTCAGCCAATCCATTTCCCGGATATCAAGCAGAAATGCTGTGGTTGAAAGCAGAATACGGCGGTAACTGGTATCGGTGGGAATCCAAAAATCTCGACGGCTGGCTGTGTCCGGCTATGTTCAAATACTTTCCAGAAGCACCGCCCAAGTTTTACTGCAAAGCTGAAAAACTGCAATAACCAACAGCAAGTCAATGAAAAACTTGTCAATTTTTAAAAGAGACTTTGTTACACCAGTCGATCAAACCTCTCGAAAAAAGCCTAAATTCTTCCTGTATATAGTGGGGCTATTTTTCCTAGTCTTCACCGCCGCCATCTCGGCCACAATGGGGGCAATTACTGCCCTGTTAGCTCCCGTGGAACCTCCAATTATAAATAGAGTATTAGAGGCGACTGGCTTTGACTATCTATCCTCTAACCGCTCTGGATATCGCCTGTCGCGGTCAGTTAATATCTTGATATTGGGAATTGACGCGGTGCCGGAAGCTGCAGCAAATGGCCCTAAGATTTTTGAGGGCCGCAGCGATACAATACTCTTATTTCACCTCGATCCTAGAGATAAATCTATTAGTTTGCTTTCTGTTCCGCGAGATACTAAAGTCGAAGTTCCCGGAATTCGCTTCAGCAAAATTGGCGAAGCCAATGCTAGAGGAGGAGCAGCTTTGGCGACGCGATTGGTTAGCAGTATGCTGAACAATACGAAAATAGAACGATACGTGCGAGTCAGCAGCAATGCGTTTCGGGAATTAGTCGATTTAGTGGGTGGAATTGAGGTATTTGTACCTCGCGCCATGTCGTATACAGATAGCGCCCAAAAGTTAAAAATAAACTTAGCCCAGGGATGGCAAACTCTCAACGGAGAACAAGCAGAACAATTTGCTCGATTTCGCAACGATGGTTTAGGAGATATTGGTCGCATTCAGCGCCAGCAATCTTTAATTCAAGCTATTCGGAACCGCCTCACAAGTCCATCAGTATTGGTGCGCTTGCCACAAATTGTGCGATTGATGCAAAAATATGTGGATACAAACCTAAATTATGAGGAAATATTGACGCTGGCAAATTTTGGTTTGCAATTGGATCGAGAGAATTTGAAAATGGTAATGTTGCCTGGAAGTTCTAGTTCAGAACAATCCGATTTGAGGAGTTATTGGATTGTAGATGCGATGGGGCTGGAGCGCATTATGACACAATATTTCAACCAGAGTGTGCCGGATTTTGCACAAGGACGAGTTCGCAACCCAACCGAGTCTGTTTTGCCCAAAAACCTCAAAATATCTGTCCAAAACGCTTCTAGCAAACCGACAACTGCAAAAAACGTTGGTGAATTTCTCACAAAAAAGGGCTTTTTTAATGTATCTGTAGTGCAGGATTCGCCCCAGAAGGAGCGTCAAAGTCAAATTATTGTTCAGCAAGGCGATTTAGAGGCAGCTAATTTACTGCAAAAAGAATTAGGAGGCGGTAAAATTGAAGCATCTTCTACGGGTGAAATCAATTCTGACTTGACACTTCGCGTTGGCGAAGATTGGGTAAAGCGATTTTAATTAGTCATGAGTCAATTACCATGAGTACAATATCTGTGAAAAGTGTTTTCAGAATTTTCCTGAGCCTGTTTGTAAGTTTAGTGTTGGCTTTGGGGTGGGTGCTGCTGAGTGCTACTCCGGCATTTGCCCTGCCGAAAACAAATATTAATTACACAAATATTAATTTGTCCGATCGCGATTTTTCCAACTCGAATTTAGCGGGGGGAACATTTGTCGCTGCGGAAATGCGGGGAACAAATTTTCAAGGTGCTGATTTAACTAATGCCATTTTGACTAAGGGAGTTTTACTAAATGCCAACTTATCAGGTGCTAACCTCTCCGGTGCTTTGGCAGATAGAGTTACATTCGACGGCGCTAATTTGACGAATGCTAATTTTTCCGAGGCAATTATGACTCGAACTCGGTTTTTTGATGCTGCAATTTCTGGCGCAGATTTTACTGACGCGATTATCGACGCTTATCAAGTAACTATCCTGTGCGAAAAAGCAGATGGTGTCAATCCCGTGACGGGAGTTCCTACCCGCGAAAGTTTGGGATGTCCCTAAATATTGACACTTACATGAATTACACAAAAATGGGTTTTACGCGCTACTTATAGCGGTTACTTTTATCGCGGTAAAGTGCGCAGTGCACACCCTAGATAGAGCTTGCTGAATAAAGAGAAAAACGAGATGTTTTATGGATTTGTCAGCGCGGCTGGGGTGGTCAAATGCAATCATTGCTGGTAGGATGGCTCAAAACCAGTGCATCACCACCTGCGATCGTGTACCGAAAAGTCTCGCGGCGCCCCAAGCCCAGCAGCAGACTTTGAACTCCCCAACGGGTGCGCGTTGGCAGCAGATAATCGTTGGGGGAGCATCTCATATTTGTAAAAACACTTGTTCTGACTCCTTCTTTCTGAGTCTTTCCTACTGGCTCCTGTCTCCTGCTCCCAATTCCTACCTTGGGTGCTTTCATTGAGATTCTCCCTCAGCTTTGTGGGGTATCACTCTTTTTTATGAGCTAGTTTGCGGATACGAGACGATGCTGGTGGCAAATTCAAATATTCATTTTTATCTTCAACAACTGAGGCTCTAGATGCTGGATACTTCTTGCGTTTAGGGGCATGATTTGCAACTGTACCCAAGCATGGTATGCCAAAATTTTCTAATTGACTGAAAACTTTTTGAACTACGGAAAAGGGAACCTGCTTAATTGCTACAACCATCAATATGCCATCTGTGCGCGCAGCTAAAAAATTCGTATCTTTACTGTCAACCAGCGACGGCGTATCGTAGATAACTAAGTCAAATTTTGCCTGAAGTTCTTCCATTAAATACTGCATTCCAGATGATGCCAGCCGTCGGGCAGTACCAGGACCAGGGAGACCAGCAGTTAATACAAAAAGATTATCTGTTAGATGCGATCGTTGGATAATTTCATTGGGTTCGTTTTTATGGTCGAGCAAGTTGCTCAATCCCTTGACATTAGGCAGTTCCAACAGCAAGTGCACGCTGGGCGAATGCAAATTCGCGTCTACTAACAGCACTCGCTGACCCGCCAGCGCTGCCACGTGAGCTAAGTTTAAAGCAACGGTAGATTTTCCTTCGCCAATTGTAGCCGAACCAACTGCCAAAGAGCTAATCGTTCGATTGGAAGAAAGAAAGCGGATATTAGTATAAAGAGAGTCAAAAGCTTCTATAAATTCCGCAGCATTTTTCTTATTACCCTCTTTTCCTTCCAGATAAGCATAGGCATTAGCAATAGAAGGCGGCAATTTTCTAGCATTTTTGTCCAGAGGAATTGCTCCCAATAAAGGTGCTTCAACCGCATCTTTAACGTCATCAGCACAGTAGAAAATATTGCGGAACTTTTCAATAAGGATAGCAGCTCCCAGACCCAAAACTAGCGCTCCAACAACTGCCATCATTAATTTGTTTTTAGCTTTCGAGGCAACTGTAATCAGGTTGCCCTTCTCATCTCGCGGTATGCCTGGTTCAGAAATTATTTCCCAAGGTACTTGGCTTTGAGCTGCTTGGACGCGCAGAGTTTCCCGCTGACTTAAAAGTTGATCGCGGGTGCGGGCGGCTACTTCTAATTGCTGTTGCAGTTCGTTGTAGCGGCGGGCTATGGTGGGGAATTCTGTTGCTTGTCGGTTTAAATTATTTTTAGTTTGGGTGATTGCTTGAAGGCGAGCTTCTAAGACTTCAACTTGGTTAGCAGTATCCACCAATTGTTTAATCAAGCCTATGCGAATAGAATTTTGAAAATTCTGAACTTTAGAATTAGCTTGGGTGCCTACTAAGTTTTGCCCCAAAATTCTATCAGTTTGCTGGTTGAGCAAAGCTACTAAATTTGCCCGCTTGCGCTCTAAAGCTTCCACTATAGGGTTAGCCGATTTAAAACGAGCTGTTTCTACAGCAATCTGACCTTCTACTTCCTTAACCTTGGTCAGCAACTCTTTATATTGAGGTTCTTCGCTTAAAGCTGAAGCGGCAATAGCTTCATTTGGTGTAAAATCTAGTTGTTTTTGCAAGTTAGCGTACAGCGTTTTTTGTTCTTGCAGTAGCCTTTGAGTTTCTAACTCTAAAGTTTCTACTGCCCGAACTTGCTCGATTAATTGTGCGCCTTGTTCTTTAGGATCGGTAATCTTTTGCTGCTGCTGTATCACCTGTAACTCCGATTTCAGGTCGTTTACGCGCTTATTGAGTCCCGGAAGCTGGTCTTCAATAAATTTAACACCTTCACCAATCCGAGTCTTGCGTTCATCAAGACTGTACTTTAAATATTTCTTTTTAGTTTCTTGTAAAACGAACTCAATTAATTTAGGGTCATCCCCCATGAAGCGAACTTGCAAAATTTTAGTGAGCGTCATCTGATCTTCTCCCATCCGCAAAACAATTAATTCTTTTTCAAGAATTTTTTCTGTAACTTTTGGATATCGTTTTTGGACTTGTTTTGCAATAGCAGAAAGCATCTGAGGACTCTTGAGAATTTCAAGTTGAGTTGCGTAGTCCAAACTAAAAAAATCTCGATTAGGTACTCCTCCCCCCTCGCTGCGATTGGCGAGAGCAGCGGGGTCAGCAATTCTTGCCTCCGTTGTCACGGGTTCCACTAGCATCCGAAAATCGCCTTGATATGTTTTCTTGCCTCCCTTGATCTGATAAACAGCTCCAGCGCCCACTAGACCTATAATCCCAATAATGATGAGGGCTTGTCGCTGAAAAGTCCTCAACAACGGTTTTACATTCAATCCTTTCTGAGGCTGCGCGCTTAACTCTTCTCCCTCCTCAACGGAAAATTGCTGCACCTGTCGGCTCTGGTTGCTAATGGGTACGATATGAGCGTCCTGTTCTCTTTCCATGTTGACCTCTTGGATATTGTGTGGGTAAAATCAGCTTTCTTCTGCGAGCCTTCGGGTTGATACTTTGAGCATTGGCTTAAGGATATCACACGAAATTATTGGTTGGTCGAGCCCACTTCCTTCTAATAGTTCTCACTCTTTTCACATAGTATACAAAAATAACTAAATCCCTATGCTATGCCCGCGGCAAAAGTTCTTTTACAACTGCTGGATAGTTATATCAGACTGCATTTGAGTCTGCTGCGTTGTGCTTGTATTTAGGGTTTACGGGCGAGGAAGCCAACTTTTTCAGGTGTCGCTCAGCTTCGCGACAGGGAGCTCAATAACTTTACTAAACTTTTACAATTGACCGTAACACCTCAGCCGCCGCTTGTGCTGGTATTGGTTTTTCTTCTATGCCATTTTTCGGTTCGCAGTCAACGGCAGAAGCATATGTTAACTTACTCCTTAACTGACAGGCTAAAACGTTTGACATTTTCTATGTAGATATAATTAGTAACATTCAGCAAATTTTTGGAACGGCAACTAATCGAATCAATTTCCGAGAAAAATCTGTCTCTTCTCTTAATTATAAACTTTTTGAGTAGCTGGGTGACTGTTGAAGTTGATCGGCTTACTCATCGTCCTTCTTATATCACACACTACTCTCAATAGTGTGCGACCGACATAAAATTTAATAATTTGTTTTTTCAAGATCGATCGACATCTCTAACAACTCAAGCATTGTCGGTTTTTCTACCGGGGCGGATGGTGCTGCGCTATTTATGCTTTTTAGTATAAAAACTAGGTTTTTGGGTTCGGGGGCTATTACTAAAACTATCGCTTTTATTCGCCCTCCGAGCAAGTTATAGCAATCCTTTCGGTAAACGCGCAACAGGTTTTTTTATTAACCGATGCAATAAGAAGATGACACATTGTTAAAGAAAAAAAAGAGTTCGCACCGCATGGGAGGATTGCTATTGATCTCGCTAGGGTTAGCTATTGGTAGTTGTTGTTTTTTGATTTTACTAATTACCAACTACTTTTTATTAGCGCTTACTGCTTTTGTGCTTTTCTTTCTCGAAGTTTCAACAAAATTTCTGCATGAACTTCGCGGGTTATGGGATAAAAATATGTGAGAATCATGCCAGCTATTAAAGCAATTGTGGGCAGCGGTCCGATCGCAACTCGAATGGCAAAGAGTGCAGAATCTGGCTGTACGGGTGCCGGCTGTCCGGGAACGGTAGAGAGAAATCCAGCTCTTTCTAATGCTTGGCCTACCAACCACAAACCCACTGCCAATCCGATTTTTTGCAGCAGTACCATAAACGAATAGAAAACGCCTTCGCGTCTTTCTCCTGTTTGCAGTTCGTCGAGTTCGATCACGTCCGGTATCATCGACCAAGGTATTAGATAAGCCGTGGAAACTCCGACACCTGCCATGACTGCTAATAGGTACATCTGCAATACTTGTCCTGGTTGGAGGAAAAACAGTCCAGCTTGGGCAATAATCCACAAACTCATGCCCATAAAATATACGGCTTTTTTGCCGTATCTCTCGCTGACTTTACTCCAAACAAATAGCATGATTAATGCAGTGCCTTGAACTGCGATCGCAACCAAGCTAAAAACGTACTGTGGCTGTTGCATCCAGTTAACAACAAAGTAGGGAATAATAGTAGCAGTCAACTGCACTCCCAGCCAAGAAAAAAGATAAATTCCAATTACGTACAAAAAAGGGCGATTGCTAAATGCAATCTGCAACTGTTCTTTCAGTGGCAAGGATGTAGAATTATCGAGTTCTGCGTTTTCTAGTAGTTGAGCTGCGACGTGCTTGCGAGTTCCCAAAACGCACCAGTACAAAGGTAAGACAGAGATAACTGCAGAGATTGCACCTAAGACTAAATATTGTTGATTCGGGTTTTTGTCAAATACAGCAAAGATAATTAGAGCTAAGATTAATGAAAAGATGCTGCCGCCAATGGAGAAAGCAAATCGAAAACTATTAAGGCTAGTGCGTTCGTTGTAGTCTTGAGTAAGTTCTGGAGTCAGGGCAGTGTAGGGAAGATTGACAGCCGTGTAGGCGGTGTTGAACAAAATGCTGATCGCAACATAGTACCAAAATAACACTGTGTGATCCGTGCTAGGTACAATCCACTGCAATAAGAAGAATATGCCGAAGGGAATGCCACCATATACGATCCAAGGATATCGGCGACCCCAAGGGTGAGAAGTGCGATCGCTCAAAACCCCCACAATCGGGTCGTTTATGGCATCCCAAACCTTGCCTATCACCAAAATATTGCTGGCTAAGCCAGCAGGTAAACCAGCAACATTGGTAAAGAAAACTAACAGGTAAAATGCCAAAACATTAGCGGTAATTGCCGGGCCGAGATCGCCTGCACCGTAAGCTAATTTTGTCGAGAGGCTGAGTTTTGGTCTTCCGGGGTTGTCGGCGGCTGGTTGAGGCGGGGAAATGTTGCTCATAAACTTTGATTTCGGGATTTTTTGGCAGTCACAGTCTTTCCAGTAGGAGTATAACTCGCGCTACGCCCTAATACTAAGTTTTTTGTAGCGATCGGGACAAGCTTGAAGATTTGGTAATTGGTAATTGATAATTGGTAATTCATAGGTTGGTGGGGGCAGGTTTACGAGATTATTGGTCTTAGGCAATTATTCTTAGTAAAACCTGCCCCTACTTAAGGAAAAAGTTGCGAAATCTGAACTTCTATTTCTGGAAATGCCAGCATTGACAAAACATCATCTTCATTAAATACTGTTTCTTGTAGGTAGTTTGCCTCGCCCGGTTCGCGAAAAACATAAACTTGCAGCGTGTTAACATCAAGTATCCAATAATCAGTAATTCCCGCCTTAGCATAAGCCGGTGCTTTCCGCTTGCGGTCTGTTTCTAAAGTCGTGTCAGCTATTTCTATTAATAAGAAAATATTGTCTGGTGCGGGATGAAAATCTTGGTACAGCCGAGGGTCAATTTGCACTACAGCAATATCCGGTTCTGGTTCTGAATTATAACTTAGAGCGATCGGGTCTTGAATGCGAATTAAAGCAAGTCTTGCCAGCAGATTTCTTAGATAGTCGGCGGCACAGAGATTAGTTGCTGCGTGGGGAGAATTTTTTGCACTTATTGAGATAATTTGCCCGTCTATTAATTCGACTCGTTCATCGGGATTGAGAATGCCTGTTTCGGTCATGCGGCGATATTCCTCTACAGTCCAAAAGCGTAAATCTGTTACAGTCATGGCACAATTTCCTTTGGCGATATTATCTATTATCGATTCACATTCTAGTTATTAAATTAATTGGTCAGCAATCTAGATTTAGCTGTAATTGCTCCCACACACCACAAAATAGCATTAACAATTTCCGATCGCTGAATATCTTCTGCGTCTAAAAAACTTGCAAACTCTTCCTCAATATTCAAATGGTCTGCAAAATCATAAAGTATGCGCTTGTATTCAGTTGGCATCGGTATTAAAGTAGCTTTCACTAAATCGAAAAGCGCGTTCAAACAGTTGAGGATAGTAGCTGACTCGTCAAAATCTTCGGCATCGAGCAAGTACAGCGTTTCTGCAATGTCGCAAATAGCGTCTATTTGTGTGGGTGGCTTTCCCAGTTCGCTGACATCGATATTGCACAATTGGAGAGCGTTAATCGCTAGTTCGGGACGGGTAAAAAATACAAGTTGACCGCCGGCTACTAAGGGTGGCTCTTGTTCTCCATAGACAATGAGAGTATATAGATTTGGTATTTCGGTGCTGGGGTCGATCCGGAAACCGAACAGCCACAACAATTTTTCTGTATTTGGGTTCGCTGTTTGCAGTGTTGTTGGGAAAGTTTTTGGTTCTGACATAAATTTTTAATCCCTATAATACGCTCTTAAACTCGGTTTATACGGAAGGTTTTTTGATAAAAATACAGAGAAACCGGGTTTATAAGGCAAGAGTGCGTAATTTTTTTATCCTATAAATTTTGCTGGATTATGTCGCAGCATTCGGCAACCGTTGCTCTTTCTTCCATTGCTGCTACTAGGGCTTCGTAAGCGGATTTGTGGCTTTCAATCAGGTTTTTTGCTCGCAGCAAACCCCAGTTTTGTTTGAGTTGAATCTCGGAACTTGGACGGCGCAGTTGTGTTAAAATTGCACTAATTTTTGTGCGATCTTCTGCTCCTCCTTGTGCGCTGCCGTAAACAAATTTTTCGGCGACTATTCCGGCCATCCATACGGCGCAGTATTGGTCTAAAAGTTGGGCGGAAAGAGTGCCACTTTGGAGTTGAGATGCTAATTGTTCGTCTTCAAATCGGACGCCACCTTGGGCTGTTTGACCTTGTTTAAATGCTTCCCAAGCGTTGAGGGCGTAGCTGGTTACGGGAATTCCTAACAGGTACGCGACTAGGAAGTGTCCGGCTTCGTGGTGAAGGATACGATCGCGCTTTTGTTTGGAAGTTCCCCCCAGCCAATCTAATAAAATAGTCCCGCCTTGACCTTGCCACTGGAAACTGTCAAGAGTGGCTAGCCCCAACAGGCAAAAAGTGGCGATCGCAGGTACGGCTTCTGGCAAGTTGAATAGGGGGCCCAACAATATTGAAATAGTGATGGCAAAGATAGAAATAGCGATAATATTCAAAGAAGTGTCTTTCATAATTGGGAATCGGTAAGTGAGAATTGGTAATGGGTAATTTGTAATAGGGAATTGGTTTTAGAGGTAAACTCAGGTACGATCGCGCGCTCGGTTTGGCAGCGTCGGGTCGATCGCAGTGGTCCCGCCTTCCGACAAAAACTCCACCTTCCAGTTTGACTGAAAATTGCTGCTCCGAAGCCACCGATATTAAAAAGATATTAAAATAAATCAAAGTCAAGTAAAAGTGTTAGTGGAATCCTTCATGTCAGTTTTGGCAGCGATCGCAGTTTTAGGTATCTTGATTGTCGTTCACGAACTCGGCCACTTCCTGGCGGCGAGACTTCAACACATCCACGTCAACCGCTTCTCCATCGGTTTCGGGCCCATCCTCTGGAAGTACCAAGGCCCGGAAACTGAATACGCCCTCCGCGCCTTTCCCCTGGGAGGTTTCGTGGGTTTCCCGGACGACGATCCAGACAGTACAATTCCCCCAAATGACCCGAATTTGCTCAAAAATCGCCCCGTGCTCGATCGGGCGATCGTCATTAGTGCAGGGGTAATTGCCAACTTAATTTTTGCTTATTTCCTGCTGGTGGTGCAATTGAGCACTGTCGGCGCGGCAGAAATGAACTACCTACCGGGAGTTAAAGTCCCGGAAGTCGCCGCAGAAGTCAGTTCGGCGGCGAAACAAGCGGGAATTCGATCGGGCGACGTTGTTCTGTCTGTTGACGGCAAGGAATTGGGCGCTTCCCGCGAAGCAATCAAATTATTGGTCACTGAAATCCAAGATCATCCCAACCAACCCCTAGCGTTGGAAATTCAGCGCCAAGAACAAAAATTTGTGGTGACAGTCACTCCCGAACAGTCCCCCGACGGCAAAGGTCGCATTGGCGTGCAGCTAACTTCTAACGGCACTGTAGTGCGGCAGAGGGCAGGAATTGTAGAGGCGTTTAGCAAGGCCGCCAAAGAATTTGAGCGAATTGTGCTGCTGACGGTTCAAGGTTTCGGGCAGTTACTTAGCAATTTCAGCCAAACTGCCGACAAGTTGTCCGGGCCGGTGGCGATTGTGGCGATTGGTGCAGGGATTGCTAAATCGGATGCTGCGAGTTTGTTTCAGTATGCCGTGTTAATTAGCGTGAATTTGGCTGTGATTAATATCTTGCCTTTACCTGCTTTGGACGGCGGCCAGCTAGCTTTTTTGTTAATCGAAGGACTGCGGGGTAAACCTTTACCGAACCGTATTCAGGAAAATGTTATGCAGACTGGTTTGGTGTTGTTGCTGGGTTTGGGAATTTTCTTGATTATTCGGGATACAGCTAATTTGGCTGGGTTCGATTTGATGGGCAATTTTCGGCAACAGTAAATTAAGGAATTGGGAATTGGGGAAAATTTAAAAGTATTAATTTTTTCTAATTCTCCGCCTTTTTTATTCTCGTATTTACCCAATGGGTAAGGTGCGCACTGCGCACCCTACATTTAGATTATGTGTGCAGTTTTCCCAATGGGTAAGATGTACAGTGCCAGCCCTTGATTTACATTAATGACTCGAAATAAGTTAAGTTTAAAACAAAGATCGCTCGAAATTCTGATTCGCCTCAAACGCCTGTATCCAGAAGCTCCTTGTACTCTCAACTACGAAACTCCGGTGCAGTTGCTGGTGGCGACGATTCTCTCGGCTCAGTGTACGGACGATCGCGTAAATCTGGTAACGCCGGCTTTGTTTGAGCGTTTTCCCGATGCGGTTGCTTTGGCAAATGCTGATATAGAAGAACTCGAAAGTCTCGTGCGATCGACTGGTTTCTACCGCAATAAGTCTAAAAATATTAAAGGTGCTTGTCAGGCGATCGTCAATAAATTTAACAATCAAGTGCCGCAGCGGATGGAACTGCTGCTAGAATTGCCCGGAGTTGCCCGCAAAACAGCTAATGTCGTTCTCGCTCACGCTTTTGGTATTAATATGGGCGTGACGGTAGACACTCACGTAAAACGTTTGACTCAGCGGTTGGGATTGACCGAACATAGCGATCCTACAAGGATCGAGCGGGATTTGATGATATTGTTGCCGCAGCCGGATTGGGAAAATTGGTCGATTCGGTTGGTTTATCACGGCAGGGCAGTTTGTAATGCGAGAAATCCGGCTTGCAATATTTGCGAACTTGCAGATTTGTGCCCTTCTGCTAATAGTTTGGTGTTGCGCCAAGGTTAAGTACAGGCAAGATGCGTGTACCACAAAAATGTTGAGTTATTGCAGATTTGTACTCTTTTGCTAATAGTTTGGTGTTGCACCAAGGTTAAGTACAGGCAAGATGCCTGTACCACAAAAATGTTGAGTTATTGTGGAACAGGCATCTTGCCTGTTGCTAAAAATCTTGTTAACAAAAGAAATAATTCAAATAAAAGAGATCCGAAATCACCAAAATATAGTAAAATAGTAGATTGTGATTTATCTAAGGATATCAACAGATTATGGCTAAGAAGAGCATGGTCGAGCGCGAGAAAAAGCGCCAGCGACTCGTAGACAAGTACGCCGACAAGCGGGAAGACCTGAAAGACCAGTTTGACCAAGCTACCAATCAGATGGACAAAATGGCGATTCACCGCCAACTGCAACAGCTACCCCGCAGCAGTTCGCGGACTCGCTTGCGGAACCGCTGCTGGGCAACTGGACGGCCCAGAGGTTACTATCGTGACTTCGGACTGTCTCGCAACATGATGCGAGAAATGGCTCACGAAGGTCTTTTGCCCGGTGTTGTGAAGTCTAGCTGGTAGTACGAAGAAAGAAGGAAGAAGGAAGAAGGAAGAAAGAAGAAAAAAACTCACAATTAATCGGCAGGATTAGGTTTGGGGTTGATTTTTGTTTCAGACTTATGAGTTAAATTTTTCTCCTTCTTGCTTCACTGACCACAGCATTTATCGATGCCGAGACTTTCGAGTAACAAGTCGCTGACGGCATTGGCGATCGCAAATTCGCCGTAGAAGCTTTTAGAAAAATCATAGGCCTGCATTTCGGTGACGATCGCAATTACGAGGCTGCCCACGTCATTTTCGCCTTCCATGCGCTGGCGGACATAGATTTGGGCAGCTCTTTTAGCTATTTGCTGGTTGGCTGCTTCTGGGATAAACTCGGAGTCTAGCCATGCCAGCAGCGTTTGTTGAAGCCATTGGCCTTCTTGTTCGGGGTTTTTGGCGGGCGGTAAGGTAATAGGTTCGATGATTTCAGACATGATTATTCCTAATTGCTAATGTTGACTTTGAAAAGTTAACTGAGAAATGACAACTGATAAATATATGCAATATGATATACCGACAATTATACAAGGATACGCGCAAGGCTATTTCTTGATGGCAAATGACGGGGAGGAGAGTTTGGGGTGGTATTCGAGCCGGCAGCGGGCGCTGATTCCCCTGGATGAAAGATTTACCTATCCGAAATCCCTGCGTCGCCAAATCAATCAAAATCGATTTTCGGTGGCTGTGAACCGCGATTTTGGGGCGGTGGTTGAGGGTTGTGCCGATCGCGAAACTACTTGGATTTCTAGGGAACTCAAGAAGATTTACTGGGCTTTGTATGAGGCCGGTTGGGCTTACAGCTTCGAGACTTGGTGCGGGGACGAATTGGCGGGCGGTATTTTAGGATTGTCGATCGGCGGTGCGTTTATTGGGGAGTCGATGTTTTACCGAATTCCCGAAGGTTCTAAGGTGGCGATGGTGAAGTTGGTGGAGAGATTGCGCGATCGATCTTATCTACTTTTCGACGCTCAAATGAACAATCCGCACTTGGAAAGATTCGGCGCTTATACTGTTAAAGAAAAACTGTACAACACTCTTTTGCAAGCAGCTTTGAAGCGCCGCTGCTCGCTATTTTGAAAGCTTTGAGCTAATCAGGACTCAATTTTGCGACTGCCAACCACTTTTATTATGGAGAATTAACCGGATATGATATTATCTCTTTATGCTTGGGAGTTTTTTCGGGAATTTGAAAAACAAAAAACGATTGAATTAGATGACTTGATTCAAGTTTACCGGGAACACTGGCGAGATGAGTCTTGGCATGAAGTGTTAGGTTTAATGGCAGGAATGGTGGATGCTAAATTTACCGATGAAGTCCTGGAATACCTGATTGGTGAAAATGGGGAAGCAGAAAAGTTTAGCAATCTATTTTTGGCGGCGGAGTGTGTTTCCGAAGTCAAGAATAGAAATGATATCGCTGCTATTGCTAGTAAGTTGCGCGAGCGAGTCAAAGAGTTAACTAAATACGAAAATAGCAGTGCTTCTACACCTCAAGAAGATGACAACCTAGTTTGGGAAATTCGCAGACAAGCAGTACCAGCACATCAAGAAGATGACAACCTAGTTTATGAAATTCGCCGACAAGCAGTAGCAGCAATTGCAGCAACTTGGAAAGATGACCCGGAAACCTTACCTTGGCTCAAACAAAGGGCTCAATCTGATGATGATTGGGCTGTGCGAGAAGCAGCAGTTCAAGAATTAGCACGGGGGTGGAAAGATGACCCGGAAACCTTACCTATCCTCAAACAACGGGCTCAATCTGATGATGATTGGGCTGTGCGAGAAGCAGCAGTACAAGAATTAGCACGGGGGTGGAAAGATGACCCGGAAACCTTACCTTGGCTCAAACAACGCACTCAATCAGACGATAATTGGGATGTGCGAGAAGCAGGAGTTCAAGAATTAGCACGGGGGTGGAAAGATGACCCGGAAACCTTACCTTGGCTCAAACAATGCACTCAATTTTACTATAATTCGGATGTGCGACGTGCAGCAGTTCAAGAATTAGCACAGGGGTGGAAATATGACCCGGAAACCTTACTTATCGTCCAACAACTGGCTCAATATGATGATAATGAAGATGTGCGAAAAGCAGCAGTACAAGAATTAGCACGGGGGTGGAAAGATGACCCGGAAACCTTACCTTGGCTCAAACAACTGGCTCAATCAGACGATGATTCGGATGTGCGACGTTCAGCAGTAGAAGAATTAGCACGGGGGTGGAAAGATGACCCGGAAACCTTACCTATCCTCAAACAACGCGCTCAATCAGACGATCATTGGGCTGTGCGACAAGCAGCAGTCCAAGAATTAGCACGGGGGTGGAAAAATGAGCCTGGAATATTTGAATTATTGTGCGAGGTTGCTATCCATAATCCCTTCGATCGCAAGTATGATTGGCAAGATAATCCCCGGCAAACAGCTCTTGCAGCTATGATTGAGTTATATCCCGATCGCCCTCAAACTTTAGAACTTGTGCGCGATCGCGCTCAGAACGATCGCGACCAAAAACTCCGCAACTTTGCCCAGAAAAAATTGGCAGAATTAGAACGCCAATGAGCGATATATTCGATCGCAGGTCGCCATTTTTTATAATTTTAGGGACTTGTCTTTGGGTGGGGGCGGGTTTATGATATTATGGGTTTTAAACATAGATTGTTGGTAAAACCAGCCCCGACAAAATTATCAATTACCAATGATAAATTGCGGGTTGAACAATATCGATGTAGGGGCGGGTTTCACCAACAATAATTGCCGAAAACCCATAATCTCGTAAACCCGCCCCCACCCGATGACAAATTAAAAGGTACATTGCTATGCGCTCCAGATAGCATTTAAGCCGGAATAAATGCTAAGAAACCCGGTCGATCGTAGAAATCTGGTTTCAGGGAATTGGGGTTATTTATGCTTTTAGGACTTACGCATCAAGACCAAAGAAACCGGGTTTTTTGCGGTTTGGCCGACTGTAACGAAGTATGCTGGTAAAAACCCGGTTTCTGACCACCCGTGCGTAAGTCTTATTCTTTTCAGCGCGAACCGGGATATTTGGTCGATCGTCCCCAGCTAAAATTACATATACTACAATATATAATACAGAGATTTGAGCCAAAATCCTTGGAGCTCAGAAAAATCAGAATCGAAGCCCCTTGAATGTGTAAAAATACTGAAGCAAACATTACTAAAGCCTGCACGGAGCAATTGTTGTGGATTCCAGATATAACCCCCAATCCATAGAAGAAAAATGGCAGCAGACATGGGCTGAGCAAAACTTAGACCAGATGCCAGAAGATACCCAAAAGCCTAAATTTTATGCCTTATCCATGTTCCCCTACCCGTCGGGAAACCTGCACATGGGCCACGTCCGCAACTACACAATCATCGATGTAATTGCCAGACTCAAGCGAATGCAAGGTTATCGGGTATTGAATCCGATGGGATGGGATGCTTTTGGTTTGCCCGCAGAAAATGCAGCTATCGAGCGAGGAATTCCCCCTGCACAATGGACTTATCAAAACATTGCCCAAATGAAAGGCTTATTTCGCCGCCTGGGTATTTCTTTCGACTGGACAAAAGAAGTTACAACTTGTTCTCCCGATTATTATCGGTGGACTCAATGGATTTTCTTGCAATTTTTAGAAGCCGGATTAGCATATCAAAAAGAAGCGGCAGTTAATTGGGACCCTATAGACCAAACAGTCTTAGCAAACGAACAAGTAGATAACGAAGGTCGTTCCTGGCGTTCCGGTGCCAAAGTTGAGCGCAAATTATTGCGGCAGTGGTTCCTCAAAATTACCGATTACGCCGAACAGTTATTAAACGACTTAGACAAATTGCCAGATTGGCCAGAAAGAGTCAAATTAATGCAAGCCAACTGGATCGGGAAATCAGTCGGCGCTTACTTAGAATTTCCGATTGTCGGGATGGATGAAAAAATCGCCGTTTTTACTACACGTCCCGATACAGTTTACGGCGTCAGTTACGTTGTTTTAGCACCGGAACATCCACTAACTAAGCGCGTAACAACCGAAGATAGAAAAACCGCCGTAGAAACCTTCATCAAAGAAGTCGCCACCCAAAGCGAGATCGATCGCACAGCCGAAGACAAACCCAAGCGCGGCATCCCCACAGGCGGCAAAGCAATCAATCCTTTCAACGGCCAAGAAATTCCCATTTGGATTGCCGATTATGTGCTTTACGAATACGGCACCGGCGCAGTCATGGGAGTACCCGCCCACGACACGCGAGATTTCAAATTTGCCAATCAATATCAACTGCCAATTAAAGTAGTAATTGTGGATGATGATGAAGTTCCGCTGACAGAAGCTTACACAGAACCAGGAATTATGATTAATTCCGAAAGCTTCAACGGCATGGATTCAGTTAAAGGCAAAGCAGCTATTATTCACCATGCCGAAAATGCAGGTTATGGCAAAGCCCGAATCCAATACCGCTTGAGAGATTGGTTAATTTCTAGACAGCGTTATTGGGGCGCTCCGATTCCCGTAATTCACTGTCCCACCTGCGGCACAGTACCCGTACCCCAATCGGATTTGCCCGTATTATTGCCGGAAAATGTAGAATTTACGGGCAAAGGTTCGCCATTGGCAAAGATGGAAGAATGGGTAAACGTTCCTTGTCCGAGTTGCGGCACTCCCGCGAAGCGAGAAACAGATACGATGGATACTTTTATCGATTCATCGTGGTATTTCTTGCGGTATCCCGATGCTCAAAATCAAGAGCAAGTCTTCGATACGGCGAAGACGAACGATTGGATGCCTGTAGACCAATATGTAGGCGGCATCGAACACGCAATTTTGCACTTACTGTATTCGCGGTTCTTTACCAAGGTTTTGCGCGATCGGGGTTTGATCAATTGTGACGAACCATTTAAACGCCTGTTAACTCAAGGCATGGTACAAGCAATGGCATACAAAAATCCCGTTACTGGCAAATACGTTCCCCCAGCAGATATAGACCCCGCAAATCCAAAAGATCCTGAAACTGGCGAAGCTTTAGAAGTCTTCTATGAGAAGATGTCAAAATCCAAATATAACGGCGTTGACCCCTTGCAAGTTATGGGAAAATATGGGGTAGATACGGCGCGGATGTTTATTTTATTCAAAGCACCGCCCGAGAAGGATTTGGAGTGGGATGACGCTGATGTGGAAGGACAATTTCGCTTTTTAAATCGCGTTTGGCGCGTGGTTACAGAGTTTGCTGCACGCCCCCCTGTCACCCCCGGTCAAGCAGTAGAAAATGCTGAATTAAGTAAAATAGAGAAGGATTTACGGCGGGCAATTCACACTGCAATTAAGGAAGTTAGCGAAGATTTGGAGGGCGATTATCAGTTCAATACTGCTGTTTCGGAAATGATGAAACTCAGCAATGCTTTGAATGATGCTAAGTGTAAAGATTCGCCAATTTATGCAGAAGGAATCAACACTTTGATTCGCTTGTTAGCCCCTTTTGCGCCGCATATTGCTGATGAATTGTGGCACAATACTGGTAACAGTGAATCGGTGCATACGCAAACTTGGCCGACTGTCGATCCATCTGCATTAGTTACCGATGAAATTACGCTGGTAATTCAAGTTATGGGCAAAACTCGCGGCACAATTCAAGTGCCTTCAGGTGCTGATAAAGCTGCTTTGGAAAAGTTTGCTCGCGAGTCGGAATTGGCCAAGCGTCACCTGGAAGGTAAGGAGATTAAAAAGGTAATTGTGGTGCCTGGAAAGTTGGTTAATTTCGTGGTAGCTTGAGGGTAAAAGTCGCTACCTGTATGCAACGTATCGTTTCTACACAAACACAACCTAATCCCCTTTAAACACTATCGGGCAACTATTATTTACTGTAAGAGTAGACAAGTTGCCCTTTTTTTACTAGCTTTAAGGGAATTTTAGGATTGTTTAGCGGCGCGTTTTTTAGCCTTACCTTTTCTTCCCATTCTTTGAATTTAGGTTCCAGCATTTCAGGTGTAAGTTTATAAATCTCTTTGAGAGTTATGCCTTCATACAGTCCAATATACCAAGCTTCTACTCGGCGATATTTGTCAAGTATAATTTCATTCAAATGATGGTGAGTAGTGACCCCACCGCTTCTATTGAGAGCAATATTTATTGTTTTAAGTTCGTATTCTTTTCCTTCAGCATCAATAGCATCGTTTCCTTCACGTCCAGGCGATATCCGTAGCCCTAAAAGGATTAATAACTGTAAAGTCTTTCCCCCGTTATCTTGAAAAATATCCGCAATACCATATTCACTAGCCAGATTTTGCAATTCTTGGATGCTTTTCATCGCATTTTCTAGCCGTTTAGCATCTGAAATGCGTTCTGCTTCCGTGGTAACAGCCTCTTCAACAGGCTCTACAACTGACGGAGAAACTGGTTCAGCTATTAGGGTGCTAATGAGAGCTGTACTCTCGTCGCTTTGGCTAAAACTGATTAAATAAGTAGCAGGTACATCGAGTGCTTCAGCTAGAGCGAAAATAACTTCAAAGGATGGCGATCTTTCACCGCGTTCCAATAAGCTGATATAGTCAGTAGTCTTGTCTATGAGTTCTGCTAACTCCTCCTGTGTCATCCTTTTTTCTCTGCGTAACTGACTTACCTTGGCCGCAAATTGTTGTCTGGCTTCTTTGTAATTCATACCCCTCACAATTCATAAAAACGAACTGAAAGTTCGCTTTTTGAATGGTACGAAGAATTTATCCCCAAAACAACGTACTGAAAGTACGGATTTAGTGCAACTAAAAGTACGGATTTAAATATAATGACAGTAGGCTGTGTCTGTTGTACCTTAAACTAATCTAGATTAAACATGAGTAACCTTTTGCCCGCCCCAATTTACACCACCCAATACGGTCAATCTTATTTGGGAGATTCTCTTCATCTCCTGAATAGTCTTGCTAGCAATTCTGTAGATTTGGTGATTACATCCCCTCCTTTTGCATTGCAACGCCAAAAGAGTTATGGAAATGAAGATCAAGATTTATATGTCGATTGGCTGCTGGGCTTTGCTCCTGAAATTAAAAGAGTTCTCAAGGATACTGGAAGTTTTGTTATGGATCTTGGAGGTGCTTATCAAAAAGGAATACCTGTACGATCGCTGTATAATTACCGCGTGCTTATTAGGTTATGCGACGAGTATGGATTTAAACTTGCTCAAGAGTTTTTCTGGTTTAATCCTTCCAAACTTCCATCTCCTATAGAGTGGGTGAATAAAAAGAAAATTCGGGCTAAAGATTCTGTGAATACTGTTTGGTGGCTTTCTAAAACGAATCAGCCTCAAGCGAATATTAGTAAAGTCAAAGTAGAGTATTCTGAGAGAATGAAAAAACTTTTGAAAAATGCTGATGAATTTTACACGCCCAAAGAACGTCCTTCCGGTCACAATATTAGCGATCGATTTGCCAAAGATAATGGAGGTGCTATTCCATCTAATTTGCTAGAGATTTCTAATTCGGAAAGTAATTCTCAATACTTGCGTTGGTGCAAAGAGTTTAATGTTAAGGCGCATCCGGCACGTTTTCCCAAAAGATTACCGTCATTTTTTATAAATTTTCTTACTGAACCGGGAGACTTGGTAGTAGATATTTTTTCTGGTTCTAATACTACGGGTCATGCAGCCGAAGAATTATCAAGAAACTGGATAAGTTTTGAAAAGGAAAAACAATATGTTGCTGCATCAATATTTAGATTTTTGCCTCAAGAATATTTTGGGCAAGCGGATACAATATACAACCAATTGTTAACTCAGGAAGCATCAGGATTGATTTTACCTCAAAATAGGATACTTTTTGAAGTTAATAATCATTGTTTTTAATAGGGCTAAATAGTCAAAATTTTATTTCAGATATGAAACTGTCTATTGAAATCGCTTCTACACGAACAAATTACCAGCAGAGAGGGACTGAAAGAGATGATTTCAATTGTTAGTTTCAAAAAGTAATTGCACGATCGCTCCGCATTCCAATTTTAAGACTGATTGAGCGCTGCCGCCATTAACGGCAATTTCTACCCAACCGTCTGAACCAGTTATGGCAATTAAATCGCCCGGTTCGGTGTCGCTGTAGGTTTTACCGCTGGGGATGCGAATTGCATCAGAACTCTTGCTAATTGTCAATGACCAATTGTTACCTATAATGCAATTATTGGGGATATTAGTAATTAGATTGCCGAAGCGATCGACATATTGAACACAGCCTTCTATACCTGTGGCTGTAACGGCACAATTTGGTATCTCTAACTGCACTAAACTTGCAGGGTGGATCGTCTCCCCCAACTTTTCCAATGCTACCCCGTTCGCCAAGTGAGCACCCGCTGCAGCGAAAATATCGCGACCGTGAAAAGTGCTGCTGGGTTGAGGTGTGCGCCAGTATTTGGGGTTGGTGAGTTCGACACAGGCGATCGCACTTTCCCGACTCAACACCCCGCTAAACAACCCGTTATCCGGCCCGACAAGAAAGCAATTAGCACATTGAATCGCAACTCCGCGTCTCTTGCTTCCCACCCCCGGATCGACGACAGCAACGTGTACGGTTTCCGGCGGAAAATAAGCAAAAGCAGTCATCAAACAAAACCTCGCCGCCGCAATATTTTGAGATGGTATTTGGTGCGTAATGTCAATGACTTTTAACTGCGGGTTAATTTGGGCGATCGCACCTTTCATCACTCCCACATAAACATCGCTTAATCCAAAATCCGTCAGCAGAGTTATAATTCTATTTTTAGACATATATCCACAGGTAAAAATATGGTATCACAATGGGAAAACTTTCTGCAAAACTTGGGAGAATGGCGCGGTTCATTCACTCAGATATCGCCGCGAGGAGAGGTACTTAAAGATACTCCTAGCATTATTTCTCTCGAAGGTTTCAATGACAACAAAAATGTGCGATTGAAACTCCGTCGCTTTTCCCCAAATCCTAGCGGTGTCGGCGAACCGGAAGTGAGCGAACTTGTTCGAGAATATCAAAGTTTGGGACGAGATATCCTATTTTTTGAGAATGGAGCTTTTTCTCAGGGTACTATTCAACTAGCGCCTTATTCTGAGTGCGGTGCCGAGTTTGGTTTTATCTACAATTATCGCCGGTTGCGCTTCGTTCAGCTCTACAATACCGACGGCAATTTATCAAACCTTACCTTAATTCGGGAAAAACAGCCGGATAAAAATGTCCCCGAACGTCCGCCTTTAACTGTTGAGGCTTTGGTGGGAGAATGGCAGGGCGAGGCGGTGACAATGTATCCAGATTTGCGTTCTCCAGACTTTTATTCTACCAAACTGCAATTGCATTTGGAAAGTAGCGATCGCCTAAATCAAAAAATTACTTTTGGCAGTAATGCTACTGTTATCACTTCTAGCGCCAGCATTGACGGTTCCGTCCTGCACTTTAACGAAAGTGTTTCGCCCGTACAAGTTTTACTGCTTCCTGACGGCGGTTCTTGCACTTTACCTGTCAAGATTGAATCCAGAAAACCTCTATTTTTCGAGGCCGGTTGGTTGGTAGAACCTGACTTGCGGTTTCGGATGATTCGCAGTTACAATGAGCGGGGTGAATGGGTAAGTTTAACTTTAGTTAAAGAACGAAAAATTAGTCATTAATCCCAATCAGTTGTTGAGGATTAATATTGAGTCTTTTGGGCGGGCTGGAAGCCCACCCCACAATAAACTTGATGTATTGTGGAACGGCCATGTTGCGGACGGGCTATGAGTAACGCCCCACAATAAACTTGATATATTGTGGAACGGGCATCTTGCCCGTTCTAAAAATAGTACAAGATATCAGCACTACAAACATTTTTCAGATTTAGGAACCGGATTTTGTTTCCTGGGTTTGCGACTGAATCACGGCACTCCAGTCATCATTGTTAACAGCCGCTTCCAAATCCTTAGCGCGTTCGCCGTCACTTTGGGTGGCTGTTTCTAATTCTTTGGTAAGAGTAGAATCTGCCATTGCTTTGCGTAATTTTAGCTTCTTTTCCTCATAAGCTTTTTGTTCCTCAGCAGACATAGCAGCGCGCGCAGCTTGGCCTACTGTACTCGCCCACATTTCGCTTTCAGCACCGTTTCCAGGCGGAATGCTGCCAATTTCTGCTATCCAAGCATCCCGCAAACTTTCCATTTCTTCCCGCTTCGGGAATTTGAAAGTTTGCACGCGCAGGAAAGCACAATTTTCTGCGCCATTTTGGGCGATGTGACCGTTGAGTGAAAGCAGGATATTTCGCGAATAACCGATAAACTGAGTGTTGCGGGAAGT
Organism: Microcoleus harperi Pol14_C6; assembly: GCF_036701295.1. Taxonomy (NCBI): domain Bacteria; kingdom Bacillati; phylum Cyanobacteriota; class Cyanophyceae; order Oscillatoriales; family Microcoleaceae; genus Microcoleus; species Microcoleus harperi. The sequence continues at coordinate 54,837 of NZ_JAUBQN010000037.1, forward strand.
GTCCATTACAGCGTAAACGCCGGCGACTTTCGCGTTAGTTGCCAAATCGCGCCATGTATCGATCGACATTACTTGCGTGCCGTCATTTTCTAATTCAGAAATAGCGGCTGCTGCGCTGTGTTCTGAGTCGGAACTGTATAAAAAGTTGTGCAGTCCTTCATGGGCGACAGGTACGTTTTGATGTTCAATTGCTACGTCTCGATCGGCATTCACTTGATTAGCTTCCATAAAACCCAATTCCTCAAAAAATGTCAACTTTACTCATTCAATCCCACTTTCAGGGGCGGGCTTTCTGGCCCACCCCACAATAAAGTTCTGTTTGTGGAACAGGCCGAAAAGCCTGTTCTATTGTTTTTTTTGCCCTTATATACTTAACTTGCGGCAATTTGTTGCAATTCCTCGTCAGTTAATTTAACTTCGAGCGCCCGCACAGAGTCCTCAATACTCGATACTTTGGTCGCACCGGGAATCGGAACGATGCAGGGCGATTGAGCCATCAACCAAGCTAATACTATACAGTAAACTGAAACGTTTTTTTCTGCGGCTAATTTGGCGATCGCGGGTATATCTTGCAAGCTGGTGACGCGGCGGCTTCCTCCCAAAGGACTCCAGGGAAAAAATGTCAGTTTTTCGGTTTCGCAATATTCCAGAACGCCGTCTGATTCCGGCTGTCTGTGCCACGGATTGTACTGATTCTGTACAGAGACAATTTCTACTGTATCGCGGGCACGTTTGATCTGCTCTACAGAAAAGTTGGACACTCCAATAAATCGAATCATTCCTGCTTCTACTGCTTCTTTTGCGGGTGCTAGGGCTGCTTCGATGGTATAAGCGGGATCTGGCGAGTGATATTGCCAAAGGTCGATCGGTTTCTCGCCGCCCAATGCTTCAAAACTTTCGCGAATTGTCTGGCGCAAATGATGGGGATTGCCGTTGCGCGTCCATGCACCTTGAGGCCGCATTAAGCCGCCTTTAGTGGCGACAGTAACGGCCCGAGTATCTCCCGTGTACTGTTCCAAAGCTTTGGCAATCAGTTGCTCGTTGTGGTGTTTGTCGGATTCATCTTGGCAGTAGGAATCTGCGGTGTCAATTAGGGTGACACCCAAATCGAGGGCGCGGTGAATTACCGCAATTGATTGCGATTCTGGCGGCCGGCTGCTTAAGGACATTGGCATACCTCCAAGACCGATCGCGCTGATAGTAAAATTACTGTTACCCAGTTTTTTTCTTTTCATTGGTTTGCCTGCGTTTGCGTGGTTTATTCCCAGTTTACCTTTCAAGGATAAATTGAAGTCTTAAATTTATTTAACTATCTAAGTAAGTAGAAAAAAAAATTAGATAAGCTGTTGGGTCTTTAAAATATATATTTCAATTCCCTATTCCCCACGTGTCAAATCTTCTCCCTCTCAAACATAAGAGACAATCTAGATGTGCAGCAGCTTACCTACCTACTTAACTAGCTGGAAGCGCTGGTGTAAAACCGGAGTGCAAATTGCCAGAAGTAGCGGGAGAAAAATAACAGCCCGATCGCCAATATTCCCGCCCCTGCCATCCAAACGATTTCACCTCTCCCTAGCATGGCTTCTGCTGGCACAGTCGTCAAGAAGGCAACGGGAACTACGAAAGTGAAGAAAAATCGATAAGCTGCGGGATAAGCTGCCATTGGAAATCTACCCGCTTCTAACAATCCTTTGAGGACTTCCGTAACATTGTAAATTTTGACAAACCAAATGCTGGTGGCCCCTAACATAAACCATATACTGTAAAGAGTAATAGTTCCGAATAACAGCGGTATTGCTGTTAAAAAATAGTTGCCGATTTCTACTCCCAACTTGTTAGCGGCATACAGCAGCAATACGGTGCCGAAGATTAAATCTGGGATTCCCCAAGGCGAAACTGTGTTTGCAGATAGCCAGAATTGGGAACTGATGGGTTTGAGGAGTACGAAATCGAGAGTACCTTGCTGCACTCGATCGACAATACGGCTGAGATTAGGTGCTAGAAACGTTGACGAAAACCCCTGCAAAATCGTGAAAATACCGAGTACAACTAAAGCCTCTTCCCATGAATAGCCGGCAAACGTGTAGTCGGTACGGTAGAACAAAAACAGCCCAAACAAGCTGCCGGCAAGATTCCCGAGGCTGCTGAGGGTCGCGAGGACAAAGTTGATTCGGTATTCTAGTTCCGCTGCGATCGCCGCACCCCAGAACAATTTCAGTACGTGCAAATATCGTCCCATGTTTGTCGCCATTTTTTGCCGTGTAAATACTTAAATTCCCCTATTTTAAAGGTTGTATGAAGTTAACTGCTGTAGGGGCTGCTAATTTTACTATAACTTTAAATTATTGATACCGCTTACTTAAGGAGTTTTACTCACAAATAGTATTAAGTTATTTAACAAAATTTAAATTAATATTTGTAATATTAATTTAAGTCAATATTAAACCCATATATTTTGGCAATTATTAAGCATGATTCATATTTTAACACAAAAGAGCGCTTAATTGATTGGAAATACTAATATGTTACAACTCTTAAAATTATAAATATTTCAAAAACATCTAGCCATACCCAAACGGAACACTTAGGATGGGGCATACGTACTCAAAAGCAATACGTAATCAGCAATGCGTAATTATACGTACACAAGAGGGTGCGAGAAATTGACTTAACTAACAACACGTAAGGAAAAAAAGACATGGATGCTTTAACATTATCGAGACTGGGCGTTAAGCACACCAAGAGTGCAGTGGCCGAATCGCTGCGGATCAATACAGGATACGACGTGACGAGCCCAGTAACTTTTTACGGAATCGTCAATGAGCGTTGCAATGTTAAATGCCGACAGTGCGAATATTGGCGACTTAAAGAATATAAAGACGAAATGACGATCGAAGAATGGCAAAATGCCCTCTTGAGCGTCAAAGAATTTGTGGGCGAATTTTCAATCAACTTTAGTGGCGGCGAACCTTATATTAAAAAAGGTTTTCTAGACTTACTGGTCTTTGCGAATAAAAATGGCATTCACGCCGGCGTCACCACCAACGGCTATTGCATGACCAGGGAAAATGCAGCCAAAACTGTCGCTGCTCGTCCTTTTAATGTGAATATCTCCGTTGACGGGCCGAATGCAGAACTGCACGATTATTTGCGGGGTCAACCGGGATTATTCGACAGACTTTCTAAAGGAATCGGTTATCTGCGCGAAGAACAAGAAAAACAGAACGTCCTGTTTCCGATCAACATCAAACCGACAATGAACCGACTCAATTTCCGCCACCTCCCGGAAATAGTCACTTGGGCTCAGGGAATTGGGGCGACGACGGTGAACTTCCAACCAGTCAACCGCTGGACGCCAGAAACATACGAGGAATTGTGGATTGAAAAAGAAGACATGGAGGAATTTTCACAGGTAATCGAGCGCCTAATTGAAATGAAGAACCACGGTGCTCCGATTATGAACAGCGATGAAGTGTTGCGATTGATGATTCCTCACTTTGCGGAAGAAAAAGCTCCTGATTCAACTCGTCCTTGTCGCGTTGGACTGCGGAATTACTGGATTGATACGCGCGGCGATGTGAAATTGTGCGATGAGTTTCCCGTGATTGGTAATGTAAAAAATGCCAGCGCCCGCGAGATTTGGTATGGCGAAAAAGCTCAGGAAGTCCGCCGCGATACTTTGAATTGTGGCAAGCTTTGTCTGATTACTTGTGTCTCGCAAAAGACGATTTTAGACAAGGTAAAAATGGGGATGAAGTTATTAAAAAATTGAGGTTCGAGCTGTGTTAGTATTGCTTGTGTTCATGGTGTCCGGGTTTTATCAGAAACCCGGTTTTTTGTTTATTTGTCTTTGTTCTTGCTGTTGATTTCCATTTGTTCTCGATTGCGCTCTTTCTGCTCTTGTTCCTTTTGCTTGTATAAGTCTATTTGTTGGCGATCGCGCTGACGTGCCCTCTCTTCCTGTTCCAGGTTCAATTCCACCTGTTCTATTTCCACCATCCCGCGAATTGTGGATCTTGTCGGCTGCAACAAATCTTGATTAGCAATCAGGGAGTTTAAGTATTTTTCCATTTGACTTTAATATTTGCGATCGCACAAACTTCGGAACTTCTGCAAAAACACCAGATTGTCGCCTTTCATGGACAAACATTTAATTTTAGCATAACTTTCGATATAATTTTCCGCATTAATATCAACGGTCTTGCTGTATTCTAGCAAATCGCGCAATTCCTGAGCATAATCAAATACTTGGCTTATGATTTCAGCTAACAATTTCTTTAACTTCGCGAGTTTAATTTCTCGATTTGGTTCCGCTTCTATTTGACTGAATTCGGGCAGCTTTCTTTCTAATCGGCTGGCTATTTGCTGCACTCGGCGATCGACCTTTCTATGCCAAAAGGGAACTCGACCTTCGATGCTAAAAGTGCGATCGCCCGTCGCCCGTGAAAAAGTCGTCAAGGGATCTCGTACAATCCGATGCTAAAAGTGCGATCGCCCGTCGCCCGTGAAAAAGTCGTCAAGGGATCTCAACCTTTCGATGTCAAAAAGAGCGATCGCTGGAAATTCCTTCTCTCTCAAGTGTCATTGTGCCCTTAGATTGGCTAAAATAATCCTCATATCGTCTAGAAAAGCTTTATGCCAGAAGTTGCACGATTTTACGGAATCATCATCAAAATTTTATTCCTAAACTAGACGAGTTTAGTGTTTTAGCTGATGTTTCGTATGAGTGTTGCTATTATTAAAGTATCTTCACTATTAACGGGGACATAGTATTATGATTAATGAGCGCCTCGAAACCTTAATAAACCAAGCTGAAAAACTCATACAGACAGGTGATTATAAGGGAGCGATCGGCATATTCCAGCAAGCTTTGGAAATCGATCCCAATAATACAGAATTTTTGATAAAGTATGGTGGAGTATTGGGGAAAAATAAGCAATATCAAGAAGCATTTGAAATTTTTGAAAAAGCTAGGGTTATCGACCCCAAAAATGTAAAAATCCTAAGCTCCTATGCTGAGGTATTAAAGGCTCGACGTAAGCGAAATAAACTGTTGGAAGTTTTGCATATTCTAGTAAAAATTGAGCCAGACAACCCAAAAAGCCTCAATATTTATGCCAATGCTTTGAGTTCAAATAATCAGCATGAGAAAGCTTGGTCATTCTTTGAACGAGCGCTACAAATTCAACCTAATAATCGGATAACATTATGTAGTTATGCCAATGCTTTGAGTTCAAATAATCAGCATGAGAAAGCTTGGCTATTCTTTGAACGAGCGCTACAGATTGAACCTAATAATGTGACAACGCTAAATAGTTATGCCAAAGGTTTGATTTCAAATAATCAGCATGAGAAAGCTTTGCTATTCTTTGAACGAGCGCTACAGATTGAACCTAATAATGTGACAACACTATTTAGTTATATCAAAGCTTTGATTTCAAATAATCAGCATGAGAAAGCTTGGCCGTTGTTTGAGCGAGCGCTACAGATTGCACCTAATAATGTGACAACATTATTTAGTTATATCAAAGCTTTGATTTCAAATAATCAGCATGAGAAAGCTTGGCCGTTGTTTGAGCGAGCGCTACAGATTGCACCTAATAATGTGACAACGCTAAATAGTTATGCCAAAGCTTTGATTTCAAATAATCAGCATGAGAAAGCTTTGCTATTCTTTGAACGAGCGCTACAGATTGAACCTAATAATGTGACAACGCTAAATAGTTATGCCAATGCTTTGATTTCAAATAATCAGCATGAGAAAGCTTGGCAGTTGTTTGAGCGAGTGCTACAGATTGAACCTAATAATGTGACAACGCTAAATAGTTATGCCAATGCTTTGATTTCAAATAATCAGCATGAGAAAGCTTGGCAGTTGTTTGAGCGAGTGCTACAGATTGAACCTAATAATGTGACAACGCTAAATAGTTATGCCAATGCTTTGATTTCAAATAATCAGCATGAGAAAGCTTGGCAGTTGTTTGAGCGAGCGCTACAGATTGAACCTAATAATGTGACAACGCTAAATAGTTATGCCAATGCTTTGATTTCAAATAATCAGCATGAGA
>NZ_JAUBQN010000097.1:0-3821 GCF_036701295.1 Microcoleus harperi Pol14_C6
AGAAGTTTTATCTCTCTGTGGTTGGGATTATATCCTTGAAGCTATATTAAGTGCAACTTCATAGTAAATTGGTATTACAAGCAGTGGGTTTATTTGTGCTTGCGAGGTTATTACTTTCAAGCAAGTGAGCTTTTAGTTCTAAATAGATCGAAATAAATGAGGAAAATTTCTCATGAATAGTTCGGGTAATTCTTTTACTGGTGGTTGCAGTGGTGGTTGCTTAACAATACTAATTGGGGCTATCGTTTGGGCTATCGTTAATTCTATATTGGTTGTTCTTCTGTGGAACTGGCTGATGCCAGATTTGTTTGGATTCTCCACAATTTCTATTTTTCAAGCTATCGGAATTTCTTTCTTGCTAGGCTTATTACGTTCATCTTCTGACAATTCATCAGGTGACTGAGTTGTGCTAGATTTATTGCATTGTGATGATAGTCATTAGCTTTATTCCATCTGCAAATACTCCAACAGCAGCAACTGCAAATAGTCCAGCATTCGGATATAGGCTCGCATTTGAAGATAGCGCGCTCGCGTCTCATCATAAAACTGAGCGATCGCAGAACGATCTAACACCCTAAGCTGATATAACTCTGCGATCGCCTCCTCGCGATGCTCAATCCCTGCCCTAGCCTCAATCTGACTAGCATAACCGCGAATACTCACTGTTACTAACTCAAGCTCCTCCAGAAACGAAAAGTTTTCCTCGGAACCAAAATAACTATGGGCTATCTCTCTCCGTTCTGATTGAGTTTTTTGATAGTCAACAGTCAACTGTGCCCAAAGCATCACAATAATATCTTGCTTAAAAGCTAATTTTTTTTTAACTTGTGTCATATTTCTATTGCTTATTGATACTATAAGTCACAGTTTTATCAACACCATACTAGCCAAAATATCGATTGTCTTTTACTTTTTAACTACGGCCCACATCGTCTTTTACTTTTTAACTACGGCCCACTGAGTCACCGGTGCAAGCGGTTTCCAACCCTGAAAAGAACCGAGCGCCCCTACTCGCTGAATCCCAATTCTAATGAGTTCCCCGCCGTAAATATCGTGCCATTGCAAAACTTTAAATTCGCTCTCAACTGTCACCGCATTAACAACTAATCGACCGCCTTCACCTAAAGCATTCCAGCAAGTTTCCAGCACGGATTCTGCGGTGACACCGCCGCCGATGAAAATAGCATTCGGTTGAGGCAAATTTGTCAGGGCTTCCGGCGCTTCTCCCGCCACGATTTCGAGTTCGGGAACGCCGAAAGTCGAGGCATTTTCAGCGATGTATTGCAATCGACTCGGATCGCGTTCGATCGCGATCGCCCTGCACCGAGGATGACTCCGCATCCATTCGATCGCGATCGAGCCGCAGCCCGCACCCACATCCCAAAGTAACTCTCCGGGAATCGGGGCTAACGTTGACACAGTAACGGCTCGAACCTCCCGCTTGGTAAGTTGTCCGTCGTGGCGATAAGCAGCATCCGGCAAACCGGAGGTACGAGGGACAATCACAGTTTCGCGATCGGCTGCAACTGCGATTGCGATCGTGTTCAAATCCGCCAAATCCGATTCATTCCAGGCTGCTGCTACCCCCTCGATCCGCCGTTCCGATTCCGATCCCATCCGCTCGAACACGGTCATCAAACTGCTGCCAAACCCCCGCTGTGTTAACATTGCTGCCACAAGACCAGGGGTGTGCCTGTCAGCACTCAACACCAGCAGGCGCGCGCCGGGGGACAAAGCAAGGGAGATCGATGCGATCGGGCGATTAGTCAAACTGAAAGTCTCAACTTGGGCCAGCGGCCAACCCAAACGGGCGCAAGCAAGACTAAAAGCCGATGCCGCCGGAATCACAGTCATTTCCGAAATGAGAATTTGGCGCGACAGTGTTACCCCAATTCCGTGACACATCGGATCGCCGCTGGCTAGCACACAAACAGACTGTCCCCGGCGGCGGATGATTTGATCGACTGTTGCTTGTATCGGCGAAGCCCAAAGCAATTGTTCGCGGGTGTCGTCAATTGGTAGCATTGCGAGGTGACGGGCACCGCCGACAACGAGTTGAGCTCGATCGAGTAGGGTACGGGCGATCGCACTCAATCCCGATAATCCATCTTCGCCAATCCCCACCACCGAAAGCCATTTGTGCATTGCGCCCTTACTGCTAATTACTACTTATCGATTCTAAAGAATAATATCGAATTTCCATTCATAATTCTTTCTTCTACTTGTTTCATTCCGAGTCTTTCTGCGACTTTTCGCGACTCAATGTTTGGGCGATCACAACTTGCGACAAGATAGTTAAAGCCAAGTTCATCAAAACCATACTCTATTATTTTGGTTGCAGCTTCAGTAGCGTAGCCTTTTTTAGTTGCTGTTGGCAGCAATACGTAAACTAACTGGGGCTGTTCTTCTTCAAAAAAACACCACAAACCCCCAACTCCAATAGTTTCTCGCTCGCTCTTAGTTTGGATAAACCACATACCGAATTGCTTTTCTGCAAACAGCTTTTTGTTTTCGGCAAGCATTTCTTCAACCTTTTGTAGCGAGCAGATTTCGCCGTCGCACAGATATCTCCTCACATAGGCATCGATAAAAATTTTATGAAGCGTGTTGAGGTCGCTCTCCCAAATTTGTTTCAAAACCAATCTCTGAGTTTCAAGTATCATGTCGGTTATTTTTTTAGGATAACTTACCTATATTATTCGATATTTTTGTGCATCTATTGTCTTGCCCTTTGCTGACCATAATGTTATAATAAATTCAACTTTACAATACTTATTGCATAATTTTTTGATAAGCAAATCGCCGATTCAAGGCAGATTCAACACAAACTAACGCAGATATTTTTAATAAAAGTTAGTGAATGAATGAATGAATGAATGCTCTTTTATCTGCTATGAAATTACAAATTTATTTCGAGATACTTTAGCGCAGTATTCCCGACATGAAAAAATAATAGTATTTTATTTATCTCTGTGCCACTTTTCTCGGTGGCCTACAAAGCTAGAGCGCTGGGCGCACTGGTTCATAAAGTTATAGATAGAAAAAAAATCAATATTAAATATGAATAACAAACAGAAAGAATTTATCGGGTTCGGCTGCGTAACTGCGATCGTCCTGTTATTCGGATTCATAGGTATTACGGTATGGGAGTTGAGAGAATTTCTAGGTATATATAATCCCCCTTGCCTTAACTACAATTCTTGGGAAGTAGAGCCTTTAATTGTGGGTCAAACGACTAAGCTAAAAATCGGGAGTACCGACGCCGTTTCAGGGTGTATTCCAGGAGATTCTACGCAGTCCGAGAAACAGTGGGTGTGGTCGTCCGATTATGAAGAAGCGGTCAAAGTTTCCCCAGATGGAACTGTGACGGGTATTGCGCCGGGAAAGTTTGCCGTGTTTGCCAAGAAAGGTGGAGAAACACTCTCTATGTCCGGTATTGTTTACCCGCCTGATTGGACACTTCGGATTCTACCAGAAGTTGCAACCGTGCGCGTGGGCGATCGTATTACCTTTAAAATAATTCTCTCCGATTCAAAGGGGAGATTGCTTCCGCCAGTGACTTATTTCCGATTTTCGACTCCCTACTATCAGCAACCGATACCTGGTGCATCCAGCAAATCTCCCAATGCGGAGCCGTTGCTCGCTCAAACGCAATCAGCGGGCACATTTCAAGCGCTGCGACCTGGAACTGTTACTATTACTGGGGGAATGGGCGATCGCACTAGCGAAGCCAAATTAACTATTACAATACTCCGGACAGTTTTTAAGCAGCCAGAGTACCATAAGACAAGACTGAAGGAAGATTTGGATGATTTAAAATC
>NZ_JAUBQN010000038.1:0-60281 GCF_036701295.1 Microcoleus harperi Pol14_C6
CTGACTGGCCTTCTTTATTTGGAAAATAACCTGACTGAAGGGGCTTTTACTACCGATCGCCTAGAATTGTTAAAACTTTTATCTTCCCAAATTGCTATTTCCATTGAAAATGCTCAACTTTACGAGCAATTAGGCGAATACTCGCGAACGCTGGAATGTAAGGTTATAGAAAGAACGCAAGAATTGCAACAAGAAATGGCTGTCAGAATGCAGACAGAAAGAGCCTTGGGCAAGTCTGAAGAAAAGTTTTCTAAAGCCTTTCGTTCCAGTCCTAACCCGATCGCGATCGCCAGATTTTCAGATGGACGCTACATCGAAGTGAACGACAGTTTCCTCAGCACTTTTAGTTACTCTCGCGAACAGGTAATTGGTTTTACAGCAATTGAGTTGAATTTTTGGGTTAATTTAGAAGAATGTGACAGATACAACCAGCTCTTGCAAGAATCAGGAGTGCTTCGGAATCAGGAATTTGATTTTTGTACTTCATCAGGCGAGGTGAGGAAGATGCTGGTATCAGCAGATATTATTGAGCTGGGTGGAGAAGCGTGTATTCTCTTAGTCACTAACGACATTACCGAACGTCAAAGGGTAGAAGAAGCGCTCAAAGAAAGCGAGGCTAAATACCGTGACTTAGTTGAAACATCGCAGGATATGATTTGGTCAGTTGATGTTGAAGGGCGTTATACCTTCGTCAACGCTGCCGTCCAACAGATTTTTGGCTACAGCCCTGAAGAAATGATAGGGCGAAAATTCAGTGAGTTTCAGATCCCTGAACAACTTCCCAAAGATAACGAGATATTCCAACGTATGCTGAATGGAGAGTCCGTATTTCAGTATGAAACCATACAATTAGCTAAAGATAGTAGACCTATCAATCTCCGGTTTAATTCACTTGTAGTGCGAGATTCCGAGGGAAATATTCTAGGAATAACTGGCACAGCAAGCGATATTACGGAAAGTAAAAAAGCAGAGGCGGCCTTACAAAAAGCCAAAGAAGTTGCAGATGCAGCTAATAAGGCTAAAAGCGAATTTTTATCAAAAATGAGTCACGAATTACGAACTCCCCTCAATGCAATTCTCGGCTTTACCCAAGTGCTGGCGCGCGACTCATCCCTTTCTCACATACAGCAGGGACAGATCGGCATCATTAGTCGTTCTGGCGAGCATTTGCTGACGCTGATTAATGACGTGCTGGAAATGTCTAAAATCGAGGCCGGTCGGATTACCTTAAATCCTACTAGCTTTGACCTGTATCATTTGCTCCATTCTCTCGAAGAAATGCTCAAACTCAAAGCTGATTCTAAAGGTTTACAGCTCAGTTGGCACATCAACTCTAACATTCCTCAGTATGTAAAAACTGACGAAAATAAATTGCGTCAAGTCTTGATTAATCTGTTAGGAAATGCGATTAAGTTTACTACGAAGGGAAGTGTAACGCTTCGGGTTGCAGCAATTAGTGCGAAACAAAAGTCCGCCATAGACAACGAACCACGGACTATTACGTTTGAAGTGGAAGACACTGGTTACGGCATTGCTCCTACTGAGCTAGATTCTCTATTTAAGGCTTTTGTGCAGACTGACGCAGGTCGGAAATCTCAAGAAGGAACAGGCTTGGGTTTACCCATCAGCCGACAATTCGTACAACTGATGGGAGGAGACATTACCGTCAACAGTACCTTGAATCGAGGAACAATTTTTAGTTTTGATATCCAAATTAGCTCCCCTGATATGGCTGAAGTTCAACCTCGACAATCAAGAAGGCGGGTAATTGGTTTACAACCCAACCAACCCTCATATCGCATCTTGGTGGTTGATGATAAATGGGAGAGCCGTTTGCTATTGGTTCATCTTCTCGAACCGCTTGGCTTGGAGGTGCGCGAAGCAGTAAATGGTCAAGAAGCTATTAGAATCTGGGAAACTTGGAAACCTCACCTAATTTGGATGGATATGCAAATGCCTGTGATAGACGGGTATGAGGCCACCAGACAAATTAAAGCCAAGATTCAAGATAAGGCTACCGCGATTGTTGCGTTGAGCGCTAGCGCTTTTGAGGAAGAGCGAGCCATTGTTTTATCATCAGGCTGTGACGATTTTGTGAGCAAGCCTTTCCAAGAAGAAGTTATTTTTGCCAAAATGGCTGAACATTTAGGGGTACAGTATCTTTATGAAGATTTACCGAACTTTACATTATCTCAGCTTGAGGGTCAAGACTTGAGTGTAAAAGAAGGGGAAAAAACTGAAATTTTAAGGACAACTTTGGCGACAATGCCTACGGAGTGGGTGATACAGTTACATCATGGAGCTATCGATGCAGATACTGACCTGATTTTAAGTTTAGTCGCCACAATTCCTGAATCCAATACTTCTTCTGCGGAGATTATCACCGATTGGATTCATAATTTTAGATATGATAAAATTACTGACTTAACAGAAAAATTTATCCCATGAACACCCAGAAATTAGAATCTTATGTTGCCAATATTTTAGTGGTTGACGATACCCCAGACAACCTGCGTCTTTTATCCACTATGCTAAGCGACAAAGGATATAAAGTTCGGGGGGTGATAAACGGGGAAATGGCATTAAAAGCAGCGCGTTCAACCCCGCCAGATTTGATTTTGCTGGACATCACGATGCCCCAGATGAACGGCTACGAAGTTTGCCAACAGTTAAAAGCGGATGGCAGAACTTCGGGTATTCCAGTTATTTTCTTGAGCGCCTTAGATCAAGTATTGGATAAAGTCACAGCATTTGCTGTTGGAGGAGTAGACTACATCACTAAGCCATTTGATTTAGAAGAAGTTTTAGCTCGTGTCGAAAATCAACTAACTATTCAGCGGTTGCAAAAAAAAATGCACGAGCAAAATGCGCGATTGCAGGATTCCGAGGCTAAAGAGCGGCAGAAATCCCAACAACTAGAGCTGGCTCTACAACAGTTACAAAATGCACAAGCTCAACTAATCCAAAGCGAGAAAATGTCAAGTTTAGGGAATGTCGTAGCAGGGGTAGCTCACGAAATTAACAACCCGATTAGCTTCATTAAAGGGAACCTCTCGCCCGTAAGGGAGTACACTGAAGATTTGCTGAGGCTGGTGCAACTCTACGCAGAAGATTTCCCCAATCCCACAGCAGCTATCGAGGAACAACTAGAGGCGATGGATCTCACTTTTCTCAGGAAAGACTTGCCGAAGTTAATTGCTTCTATGAGCATAGGAGCTGACCGAATCGAAGAAATAGTGCAATCGCTGCGGAATTTTTCCAGACTCGATGAAGCTGAGTTAAAAGCGGTGGATATCCATGAAGGACTTGAGAGTACGCTGATGATTTTGCAGCATAGGCTGAAAGATGAAGCAGATCAAACGATAATTAAAGTGGTAAAAGAGTATGAGGCTTTGCCAAAGATAGAATGCTACGCGGGGCAAATTAATCAGGTTTTTATGAATGTTCTGACTAATGCGATTGAAGCGTTACAATCCCCAAAACGTTGGGCAAATGATGTAGATGATAGCAGCCCAATTCCTACTATTACTATTTGCACGAAGTTACTCTCCGACTTTCAAGTGGGTATTTATATTACTGATAATGGGCCGGGCATAACCGAAGATATTCAACAACGCATATTTGAGCCATTTTTTACAACGAAGAAAGTGGGTACAGGAAAGGGTTTGGGGTTATCGATTAGCTATACTATTGTAGTGGACGACCACGGCGGGCAGCTCCGTTGTTTTTCGATACCGGATCACGGGGCAACATTAGCCATCGAAATTCCGATTCACCAATCTAAAAAAGATTTTTATAAAGAAGATGGAGTCGGGTTATAAGCCACACTAAACTCTAAATATTCAAAAATGGTGTCAAATAAATGGTAAATCGTGTTAATTTATGAGTCACTTTATTTGCAATTTTTACACAAGTTTCTATTAATCACAAGTTGATACTGTTAGCCACAGAGTCCGAAATATTTTCCGGCAACGCTCCTTAAATTGCCAACAGTCACCGACTTGTTTTTTTCCGTAGCTTATGCACGCACTCTCAGACCAAAAATAATAATAATGATGAATTTCCACCCTCATTTTTTTTCGGCAACAACCCTAGCAATTGTTTGTGCAATTGCTGCGTTTGTTGTCCTTGCTAGCAAAGTCTTTGCCACAACAATCGATTATGCACCGCCATTTAAAGAAACCAGCTTTTACAGTACGATGATATCTGCTAATAACGATTTAGCTGACATTTATTATCCTAAACTATCCGATCTTAATTCGGGTAATTACTCTTTCCCCATTGTACTTTTATTGCAAGGTGCGCTTGTAGATAAATCATTTTATTCAGATTACGCAAGCCACGTGGCGCGGTACGGCTTTGTGGTAGTCGTTCCGAACCATTTGCGCCCTTCGCCCTTCAATCCCACTTTACCGCCTAATTTGGCGTCGGAAACTTCGCAAATTGCGGCGGTTTTGTCGCAAATGGCGATCGAAAACACAAACCCCACATCTCCGATTGCGTCTGTTCTCGATACGCAGCGCCTTGGTTTATTGGGTCATTCTTTTGGGGGTGCAGTAGGGTTATCGGTGATTGCTAATAAATGCCTCCCAGAATTGTATTTGTGTCGAGAGCCATTTACGCGCCCGAAAGAACTATTAGCGGGTGCATTTTTTGGCGCTAACTTGCGGAATCCCATTGCTAATGAATTTGTACCCATCGCTAATGATGGCATTGCAGTGGCGTTGATTCAAGGATCTATCGATGGTGTCGCCCTGCCCGATCGATCTCAAAGCACCTTTGACCAAATTCAAACACCACCCAAAGCTTTGATTACTGTTATGGGTGCAAATCACTTCGGCATTACCGATGTTAATAACCCCGCTGGTGCGAACCCCGATCGCAATACTGCTACCTTAGAGCGAGCCGTGGGGATTGAAACGATCGCCCGTTGGAGCGCGCTATTTTTGCGGGCAAATATGCTTAAAGATCGATCGGCATTTGATTATATTTACTCTCAAGGTGACGGCCTCGATCCGAATGTCCGTGTTACCACCGTTGCAGTTCCCTAACCATCTTCTAAGTAGCTCCACCTCAAAAAACGTCAGATAGATTAAAGCTAATATAGCAATACTAAATTAGTCGTATTTTTTTACCCCACCCCAACTCTCCCCTTATCAAGGGGACGGAGTAATAATTTCACACATGATTTAGGATTGCTATAGCTATCTAAATCATAAGCTTTGAAATTCCCTTTTACTTTACCTATAATTTTTAGTCCAAAAGCTGTAATTTTATTCTTTTCAATTGTTTTTGAGTAATTTTTTTGATTTTTTAAACTCGATGCCTATGTCCTGAGCTTTTTCGTTACTCACAGGCTTTTGTTCCTTTAAGTTGGCTTTCATGCGATAGTGTACTTGCTTGTGTAATGTTTGATATTTGACTGAGACTTGATAGTTCTCTTCTACCCATTGACCAATTTCTTTATAAGTCTTAAAATCACAGGACTCTTCACTTAATTTTTCTGATATTCCGGATACTACCGCTGAGGGAATTACTCGGTATCTACCAGTTCCTTGCCGTATTTCTAACAGTTCTGACAGACCGCCAGCAATATATTGTTTTAACCATCGATGTACAGTAATTCTATGTACACCTAAACGTTCATCTACGCTACATCTGTAAGGCTTTGACTCCCGCCTGTTTTTAACCAATAAAGTGCCTGAATTTTTTGTTTATTAGGTAGAGTTCGCTGATCCGAAAGAATTATTTTTAACTCGTCTGCTGTTAAATAAATTCTTTCTTGGTAGTTGACTTTCATAAAGTATTCCTCAGACTTTGTTCTTCATTGTAGCATTTCTTTGGCAGACCTAATTTTATTAAAATTTCCATTTTCACTAACGTCAGCCTGCCGCTTAAAGACTAGCAACGTAATATCATCAAACACTTTCTGCTTACCTATATGTTGCCGCACATCTAGAATCACCGCATCCTTCACTCCTGCTGCAGACTTGTGCCAATTTTGACTAATTACTTGACACAATTGCTTCAGTCCATACTGCTTTTTGCGGATGTTATAGGCTTCTGGAATGCCATCAGTATAAAGCACCACGCCATCCCCAGGTTCTAGCTGAATCAGGATGTGACTGATGAAGTCTGCGATATCATCATCTAAAGCGATCGGGAAGCCTAACTCCATCGTATCGATGCGCTCAACATCTCCATTTTTTCGCACAACTAGCGTTTCTTCATGCTGACCGCTGATGCTGATGAGTCCTTCGGAGTAGCTCAAAATCGCCAGCGTCAGACTTTTCTCAGAGTTCATGCGCTGTACGTTTTTGTAGAGGGTACGGTTGAGTACATCCAAGAATCGAACGGGGTCTAGTTCACGAATCTCTTGCAGGGTGCGAACTGAGGTTTGCGCCATCAGCATCAGAATGCCGCTTTCCAGGCCGTGTCCGGTGACATCACCGATCGCCAGTGTGACAACACCATCGATCTGTAGCACGTCGTAGTAGTCACCTCCTACTTCATCAGCGGGTTCCATGTATCCGGCGATATCTAGTCCGTCAATTTCCAGTTCCTCAGGGTTAGGCAAAATCATTTGCTGGATCTGACGCGCCACATTCACTTCTGCACCTAAGCGGAGGTTGTCTACTTTGAGTTTTTCGTTCAGGGTAATGATTTCCTGATTAGCATTAGCGAGTTCTGCTGTTCGTTCTTTAACTTTGTCTTCGAGGGTTTCAAAGGATTCTTGGATTTGCCTCGCCATGCTGTTGAAGGATCGTGCTAGCAGACCAATTTCGTCTCCCGATCGCATCTTCACACGCATATCTAAGTGACCCGCTGTAAACTGGGCAACCGCTTGGGTGAGGTAAATCACAGGCTTTGTTAATAGTTGTGCGATCGCCAAAGCGATGATAGTTACAATTGTGGCGATGATTGCTAATAAAAGAAGTGCATCACGTATTTGTTTTTCTACAGGTGCTAGGGCAACGGCAATCGGCTGTGCGAAAAGAACTGACCAAGGTTTATATTTCAGGCGGGCGATCGCTAAGAGGCTCAACTCATTATTACCCGTAGCTGCCAATCGTGTGGTTAGATAAGGCTGTTTAGTGTCTAAAGCTTGCTTGAGGTCGGGCAAATTGATTGCAAGTTCTTTCGTTAGAGTCTTAGGCAAACGCCCTTCGCGTTGCAGTTTCGCTACAACATTGGGCGGCAAAGGCACAATCGATTTGAAAAGGAGTTCAGGTGTAGTGCTATGTGCCAGATGGATATAGTGTTCATCTAAAAGAACTCCTAACGATTTCGCACCTGCGTGTTCAGTTTGCCGAGTCACCAACTGCTGGACAGATGTGGCATTGTATGTCACCCGCAATACACCCAATATATTTCCCTTCGCATCGCGAACAGGACTGCTAAAGAAGAGCGTCACGAGCTTGGGAATTGTCGGCGATTGCCTAATACTAGAAACAAAAGATAGTTGAGTTTTGAGCGGTTCTTGGAAGTAATCTTGACCGGATTCATCTCGTCCAACATCCGGTGTATTCGTATCGAGTACATTCCGTCCCTCTAAGTTGAGCAAGGCATAGGAGATAATATTAAGCATATCTTTGCGACTGAGCCGGGTTAAGGTTTCAGTTGCTAACATCTCTTGGGGACTACCATTTCGCCGTTCTGGAGGTAGGCCCAGATAGGCAGACAAACCTGGTAAAATCGCTTCTACGCGCACGGCATTGAGATTTGCATCGATAAACCCGTCTATTCTGTTAGCGGTTTCGTTAGCCGCCGCAGATAGGGCTTGTCGTGCGTTGTCGGTCAATGCCTTTTGAGTTGTCTGCTTGTTGATAAATGCTAACAACAGCAACGGAATTAGAGCAACGAGGAGAAACGACACGATTAACTTTGTACGAATGCTGTTGAAAAACGAGCGCTTCATGGTTTCAGACTAGGAGGGGGGGGTTAAGAAAGAAGAATTGAACAAGGTTTCTAGATTGGGAAGGCGCGTCACATTGCCAGCGCGAATAAAAAAGTCCGCATATTTCTTGGCGGTTTTGTAGATATAATTAGGATTGTCTGATTGAAAGAACTTTTGATTTTCTGCAAGGTCAGTGAGGTCTATTCCCTCGAAAGAAATTGTCTTGATGGGAATATTCAACGCTTTGCTCACGAGCTCGTTTCCTTCGGAAATATTTGCTTCCCAATATGACAAGGCTTGAAGCCAGCCTCGCACAAAGGCGCGAATATCTTCGGGGCGATCGCGTATCGCCTCACCCCGAAACGCGACCAAATCCAAAATTAAGCCTGGGGTTTGCTTGCTTGTAAACAGGATATGTGCGCCTAATTTTAATGATTCAGAAAGATGCGGTTCCCAAGTGTGCCCTGCTTGGATAGCATTGTTTTGTAAGCGATTGGGAACTTCTAAACCATCAACTTTAACCAGGCTAACATCATCGCTCGTCAGCTTAGAGATTTTCAACATCTCAGTAACGAAGACTTCGCTAAAGCCGCCTAGATTTGCACCAAGCTTTTTTCCTTTCAAGTTAGGGATTGTTTTAATGTCGGATTGGGCGACTACCACATCTGCACCTGTGGATTCATCCACAACCATCACAGCTTGCATATCAGGATATGTGGCACTCAAGATCATAAAATCGCCCAATGTCAATCCAATTCCATCATACTTCCCTGCACTGAAATCCGCTTGTTGCAATTGTAAGTAGTCTACATAGCTGAGTTCCACGTCTACCCCTTGCGCTTTGAAGAATCCTTTCTCTTGAGCAATGATGCCAGGTCTATGGCCAACAAAAGAGATCAAACTGACTTTCAGTGGAGGAGTTTTTACTTTTAGAGATTCCGGAGAATGACAAGCAAACAGTAGGCAGCAGGTAATAATAAAGAGGCTGTTGAAAAACGAGCGCTTCATGGTTTCAGACTAGGAGGGGGGGGTTAAGAAAGAAGAATTGAACAAGGTTTCTAGATTGGGCAGGCGCGTCACATTGCCAGCGCGAATAAAAAAGTCCGCATATTTCTTGGCGGTTTTGTAGATATAATTAGGATTGTCTGATTGAAAGAACTTTTGATTTTCTGCAAGGTCAGTGAGGTCTATTCCCTCGAAAGAGATTGCCTTGATGGGAATATTCAACGCTTTGCTCGCGATCTCGTTTCCTTCGGGAATATTTGTTTCCCAATATGACAAGGCTTGAAGCCAGCCTCGCACAAAGGCGCGAATATCTTCGGGGCGATCGCGTATCACCTCACCCCGGAACGCGACCAAATCCAAAATTAAGCCTGGGGTTTGTTTGCTTGTAAACAGGATATGTGCCCCTAATTTTAATGATTCAGAAAGATACGGTTCCCAAGTGTGCCCTGCTTGGATAGCCTTGTTTTGTAGGCGCTCGGGAACTTCTAAAGCATCGACTTTAACCAGCCTAACATCATCGCTCGTCAGCTTAGAGGTTTTCAACATCTCCGTAACGAAGACTTCGCTAAAGCCGCCTAGATTTGCACCAAGCTTTTTTCCTTTCAAGTTAAGAATTGTTTTAATATCCGATTCCGCGACTACCACATCTGCACCTGTCGATTCATCCACAACCATCACAGCTTGTATATCAGGATTTGTGGCACTCAAGATAATTAAATTGCCCAAGGGCAATCCGATGCCATCATACTTCCCTGCACTGAAATCCGCTTGTTGCATTGAGTAGTCTACATTGCTCAGTTCCACGTCTATCCCTTGCGCTTTGAAGAATCCTTTCTTTTGAGCAATGATGACAGGTATATAGCCAATAAAAGGGACACAACTTACTTTCAGGGGAGGACGTTTTACTTTTAGAGATTCCGGAGAATGACAAGCAAACAGCAGGCAGCAGGTAATAATAAAGAGGCTGTTGAAAAACGAGCGCTTCATGGTTTCAGACTAGGAGGGGGGGGTTAAGAAAGAAGAATTGAACAAGGTTTCTAGATTGGGAAGGCGCGTCACATTGCCAGCGCGAATAAAAAAGTCCGCATATTTCTTGGCGGTTTTGAAGATATAATTAGGACTGTCTGATTGAAAGAACTTTTGATTTTCTGCAAGGTCAGTGAGGTCTATTCCCTCGAAAGAGATTGCCTTGAGGGGAATATTTAACGCTTTGCTCACGAGCTCGTTTCCTTCGGAAATATTGGCTTCCCAATATGACAAGCCTTGAAGCCAGCCTCGCACAAAGGCGCGAATATCTTCGGGGCGATCGCGTATCACCTCCCCCCGAAACGCGACCAAATCCAAAATTAAGCCTGGGGTTTGTTTGCTTGTAAACAGGATATGTGCGCCTAATTTTAATGATTCAGAAAGATACGGTTCCCAAGTGTGTCCTGCTTGGATAGCATTGTTTTGTAAGCGATTGGGAACTTCTAGAGCCTCGACTTTAACCAGACTAACATCATCGCTCGTCAGTTGAGAGGTTTTCAACATCTCAGTAACAAAAAGTTCGCTAAAGCTGCCTAGATTTGCACCAAGCTTTTTTCCTTTCAAGTTAGGGATTGTTTTAATCTCTGATTGCGCGACTACCACATCTGCACCTGTGGATTCATCCAAAACCATCACAGCTTGCATATCAGGATTTGTGGCACTCAATATCACCAAATCGCCCAAGGTCAATCCGATCCCATCATACTTCCCTGCACTGAAATCGGCGTCTTGGAATTGTGAGTAGTCTAAATAGCTGAGTTCCACGTCTACCCCTTGTGCTTTGAAGAATCCTTTCTCTTGAGCAATGATGAGAGGTGTATAGCCAACAAAAGGAACACAAGATACTTTTAGGGGAGGACGTTTTACTTTTAGAGATTCCGGGGAATGACAAGCAAACAGCAACCAGCCGATAATAATAAATATAGAGATGTAATTGAGTAGTTTAGACATACTAGCTAGAGCATTCCTGGTGTAGAAAAGGCGACTGATATTATCTTGAACCCGATCGACCTAAGTGCATCGTCCGCAATCGCCGCTAAACCTGTTCCGGTGGCGATATCTAGAACTTGCTGGCCCGATCGCACTGTTGCCAATTCTACTAACCGAGTTGCAGCCTGTTTGTGAAATTCATTCTCGTAGTCGAGGCGGTTGTTGAAGTCATTGAGAATCTGCTGTTTGTAGGCACTTAGCGAGTCAGTCATGCCGAATTACTGGTTTAACTTTCTACATTGTGCCAGTTATCGTCGATCGCGACGATAGCAGCAGGTGAGATCAGCCGGCAATCTCTAAAATGCCCGCAAATGTCAGCAAAATGGCTACCGAGTATCCACTCTCCGGCAACAAACACCCGCCCAAGTGGGATCGCGAAGCTGTAATCCGCTACAATCTGTGTTTGGTAAAGAATTTTTACAAGTTCACAGCCCATTACAGCCTTTGCGGCTTGTACTACCCAACCTGCCTGAAAATATGGATTTTGCTACTCTTGCTGCCCAGCTAAATGCTGGAACTATCTTGCCAGAGGGAATTGTCATCATCACCCTCTTGGTGGTTCTCGTCGGCGATTTAATCGTAGGCCGCAGTTCCTCGGGTTGGACTCCCTACGTTGCCGTTGCGGGTTTGTTGGCCGCCGTCGCTGCCTTGTGTTTGCAGTGGGATAACACGGATACCATCTCGTTTCTGGGCGGTTTTAACAGCGATGCCTTGAGTTTAGTGTTTCGCGGAATTATCGCTTTGAGTACGGCTGTCACTATTTTGATATCCGTCCGCTATGTACTGCAAACGGGTACTGCTTTAGCGGAATTTATCGGCATTTTGCTGACCGCTACTTTGGGGGGAATGTTCCTCAGCGGCGCTGATGAATTGGTGATGATTTTTATTTCGTTGGAAACTCTGAGTATCTCGTCTTATTTGCTGACGGGTTACACAAAACGCGACCCGCGTTCCAATGAAGCTGCTTTGAAATATTTGTTAATTGGGTCGTCTTCTTCGGCAGTGTTTCTCTACGGGCTTTCGCTGCTGTACGGGTTGTCTGGCGGCGAAACTAAGCTGAGTACGATCGCGGCTAACCTTTCTACTGTGAATGAAGGTCAATCTCTCGGTTTGGTGATTGCTTTGGTTTTTGCGATCGCCGGAATCGCCTTCAAAATCTCTGCGGTTCCCTTCCACCAATGGACTCCTGACGTTTACGAAGGTTCTCCTACACCCGTTGTTGCCTTCCTTTCTGTCGGTTCCAAAGCAGCCGGTTTTGCCCTAGCAATCCGCTTGTTAACAAGTGCTTTCCCCGCACTTATCGAACAGTGGCAGTTCGTGTTCACGGCCTTAGCCATTCTCAGCATGGTGTTGGGAAATGTGGTTGCTCTCGCCCAGACTAGCATGAAGCGGCTTTTGGCTTATTCGTCGATCGCCCAAGCTGGTTTTGTAATGCTGGGTTTGATTGCAGGAACAGAAGCCGGTTACTCCAGCATGATATTTTATCTGTTGGTTTACCTGTTTATGAATTTGGGTGCTTTCGCCTGCATCATCCTGTTCTCGCTGCGGACTGGAACCGACCAAATTAGCGAATACTCAGGTTTGTACCAAAAAGACCCGCTGTTAACTTTAGCCTTAAGTATTTGCCTGCTTTCTCTCGGTGGAATTCCGCCCCTGGCTGGATTTTTCGGCAAAATCTATCTGTTCTGGGCAGGCTGGCAAGCAGGACTTTACGGCTTAGTTATTCTGGGATTAATTACCAGCGTAGTTTCGATTTACTACTACATCCGCGTTGTCAAGATGATGGTAGTAAAAGAACCACAAGAAATGTCTGACGCGGTGAAAAATTATCCCGAAGTTCGCTGGAACCTTCAGGGAATGCGGCCTTTGCAGGTCAGCGTTGTACTCACTTTGGTGGCGACAACATTGGCCGGAATTTTGTCGAACCCTTTGTTTAATTTGGCTAATGATGCTATTACCAAAACTCCGATGTTGCAGTCGGCCTTGAGTCAGGTGCAACCTGTGGTCGCTGCAAAAGTAGAATCGGATTTCTTGTCTCGCCGGGATTAATTTTTCCTGGTTTTGAAATAGTGGAAAACGCCTGACTCTGTGAAGTTGGGCGTTTCTTTTTTGTTGTGATATACTGTTAATTATGATTTTTAACCGCAGATGTAGGCAGATAAACGCAGATAAAAGTTAGTACAGAGGCAACAATGTTAGTACAAAGTAAGGAAAAGTTTTATACTCCAGATGAGTACCGGGAGTTAGAGGAAACTGCTGAGTTTAGAAATGAATACCGCGATGGAGAAATTGTACAAATGACGGGCGGTAGTATTAATCACAGCCAGATAATCGGTAATATTTATGCGTTCTTAAAATCTGCTTTGCGGGGAAAGAAGGCCAGACCATTTATGAGTGATTTGCGGTTGTGGATTCCTCGGTATCGACGTGGGACTTATCCAGATGTAATGGTAGTTGAAGGAGAATTAGTTTGCACAGAGGGACGGAAAGATGAAATACTCAATCCTGTGCTGATTGTGGAAGTGCTTTCTAAGTCTACCAAGGATTTCGATCGGGAGGATAAGTTTCGGTTTTATAGATCGATTCCTGAATTCCGTGAATATGTGTTAGTCAATCAATCTGAGTTTTTAGTCGCACAATATATTAAAACAGAATCAAATGAATGGTTGTTTCGCGAATATGAGGGAGAATCAGCAATAGTTTCCTTCGCTTCAGTGGAAGTGCAAATGTCGATGCTCGATATTTATGAGCTGGTCGTATTTGAAACCCAGGAAACAGAAATACAAGAAGAAAGTTAATGCTATGGGGGGATGCGAATATCAAGAAACCCGACTGCTGAATCAAATTTATTCAGTAGTAAGTAATCGAAATTGTTACCAAGAAGTGGGGGATGGGGTTCTTTTGCAGCCGAGTTTCAAAAGTTAAATTAAGAGTAAAATTAGATGAATGTAATTTGGTTACTATTAAAAGCTTCTTGGTTAAATGTTTCCATTGCCATACTCACAGGCTTAATCAGCGGCGGTTGCAGCGCTATGTTAATTTCCCTAATTAACCGTGCAATCAGCGACAATTCCAATGGTAATTTAGTCTGGTATTTTGCGGGATTAGCAATCTTAGCTCTTTTGAGTGGCTTTGTATCCCAATTTTTGTTAATCTACCTTTCTCAAGAAGCGGTTTACAATCTGCGGCTGAGTTTGAGCCGTGGAATTTTGTCTACTCCTTTGCGAAATTTGGAAGAGTTGGGCCCTAACCGCTTGCTGGCAACTCTGACTGATGATGTGGGAACGCTTTCTAATACTATATTTTTGATTCCTTTTCTTTGTGTTGATATTGCCGTTGTCGTGGGCTGTTTAACTTATTTAAGCACGATTTCTGGGACTGTTTTTGTTGTTGTCTTTGGTTTTTTGGTGCTGATGATTGGCACGGTGCAGTTGTTGCTCAACAAAATGCGGAAATTCTTCGATTTAGCCAGAGAAGAACAAGATATATTATTTAAGCATTTTCGCAGTACTACTGATGGGATTAAGGAACTTAAACTGCATTCCTTGCGCCGCCAAGAGTTTTTTACGGAACAATTGCAGGTGAGTGCTGATGCTTCCCGCGATTATAACGTGACTGCTTTGAATACTGGTGCAGTTGCGATTGGAGTGGGTCAGTTGCTATTTTTTATGCTGATGGGTTTGCTGCTGTTTGCTTTGCCGAAATTTGTGCCAGTTTCTACACCTGTTTTGTCAGCTTACATTCTGACCAGTACCTATTTAATGTCTCCGTTTCAGAATATTTTGCAAAGGTTGCCGGCGATTTTTCGTGCTAATACTTCTGTGGAAAAAATAGAGAGAATGGGATTGGCTTTGGCGAGTCAAGCTGAGATAAATTCAACGGTTAAAGCGATTCAAACTGCTGAGTGGGATACGCTGGAGTTAAATCGAGTAATTCACAGCTATCCCGGAGAAAAAGAAGACAGCAATTTTATTTTGGGCGAGCTTAATTTGAAGTTTCATCCGGGTCAATTGGTGTTTATAATTGGCGGTAACGGCAGCGGCAAGTCTACTTTAGCTAAGCTAATCACTGGTTTGTACATTCCTGAATCGGGAGAAATTATATTAGATGGACAGCCAATTACTGAGGAAAATCGAGAGTGGTACAGGCAACACTTTTCTGTGATTTTTTCTGATTTTTATCTGTTTGAAAGGCTTTTGGGTCTGACTAATCACGACTTGGACAAGCAGGCGGCTGAATATTTGCGAGAGTTTCATTTGGAGAATAAAGTTCAGGTGAAAGATGGAGTTTTGTCAACTACGGCTTTGTCTCAGGGACAGCGAAAGCGGCTGGCTTTGCTGACGGCGTATTTGGAAGATAGACCCATTTATTTGTTTGATGAATGGGCTTCGGATCAAGACCCGTTTTTCCGGGATATTTTTTACAAGCAGTTGCTACCGGAGTTGAAGCGGCGGGGGAAAACGGTGTTTGTGATTAGTCACGACGATCGCTATTTTGATTTAGCCGATCGCGCAATTAAACTAGATTACGGTAAAGTAGAGTATGACCGATAAAATCGATAACTACCGAATTGTGGAAACTTTGAATGACAGCCAGGTTTCCGACTTGATGGATTTGTACAAAAACGAGTTTTGGAGCGACAAGCGGACGCGGGAGGATGTTGTGAAAATGCTGGCGGCGACTGATGTTATCATTGGTTTTGTCGATGAGAGCGATCGGCTAATTGCTTTTACCCGCGTCATTACCGATTTCGTATACAGAGCCATGATTTTTGATGTCATTATCAAGCCGACACACAGAAAGATGGGACTCGGTGCGAAGTTGATGGATGCAGTTTTAAATCATCCTGAATTGCAAGCTGTCGAGAACTTGGCTCTTAACTGTTTGCCGAACATGATGCCGTTTTACGAGCGTTGGGGTTTCACAGATGATGTGGGCGAGATGAAGTTTATGCGGCGAACAACAGGCTGAACTCAGCCCGTTGAAAGCCCCAATTGTTCTCTAATTGCGTCTTCTTTAAAACCTACTAAAACAGCCGTTCCATCTTTAACGAAAAGAGGACGTTTCAGCAGCATCGCATCCTTTGCAAAAGCCTCCACCCACTGTTCGCTAGTCCAATTGTTCTTGCCCTCGCCCAAAGCGCGGTAAGATTGACCGGAAGTATTTCGCATGGGTTGAAAACCCAAAGCAGCAACCCAGCTTTGAATTGTTTCGCGAGTCGGCGGCTGTTCTTTGGTGTTAATGAACTCGTAATTAACATCGCTATCTTTCAGCCACTGGAAAGCTTTTTTGCAGGTTCCGCAGTTCGGAATTCCGTAAACTTGAATTGACATAATAATGATGGTTGACTGTTGACTGTTGACTGTTGACTGTTTGCTAATAACAACTAACAACTGACTACTGACTACTGACTACTGACTACTGACTAATCTAGCTTGTTGAACCCATTTTTGCACGCAATCGACTGAAGGAGTCAAGTCATTGCGCTGCATTGTCGCTACGTGCAGCCTTAACACTTGTTGGTGCAATCTCTCCACGGGCATTTGAGCCAATTGAGCCGGAGAAGCAACGCCGGCGTGAAGTAACAGCCCGCAATACTGACACCCTACACTTGGAATTCGAGCCAAATTTGCCATCGCTACCCATTTATTAACATATTGAATGTTAATCTGTAATTGATTGGCTAGCAACACTTTCGCCGCCTGCGTTTTCGTCATGCGAATTAGTTGTCCGGTTGTGGTGATGCTGCACTCTTCCAGTTGAGATTGGTTTTCCTTGCTCAATCCCGGTAAATGTGCGATCGGCCAGTCGCGTACTTGCAAGGAAGTTTGAGGAGCTTTATGAGCAGTTTTCATGTTTTTTCAGTGAATTTTACTTATACTTTAAAGTCTAAAATATAAAACAGTCAATAGAGGCGATCGCTCATGTAACAAAATCAACAAAAACCAGACAAACGAATTCTACTAATGGCGGGTATTGTGACATTTCAGCTAATTGCCGAGGGAGTAGCAGGTTCAGCCTGTTTTTCCTGCCTGGGTATCAGGCTTACTGCTTAACCAAATCATCGCGGCGATGACGACAAAGACTATAAAAAAGACAGCCTATAAATGCTAGCAAAAAAGAAGTTACAGATGAGAATTTTCTCAAAAATGCCTGCCAAGTTTACAGTCCGAATTTTAGTGCTTTAATGCTGAGAATGCAAAAACTTGTGGCTGACTGCAAACCCAACTCAAAATTATAGGTTTTTACCCATGACAATTACACACGGTGATAATTTGTTAACTAATACTCTACACCAACGGCGGCAAAAACTGGCTAGTTTAATTAATTTTCCGGTAATTTTATGGTCGGGGCGCAGCATTCCTCGCAATTATCCGGCACTTACTTATCCGTTTCGTGCCAGCAGTCACTTTCTATATTTTGCTGGTTTACCCTTAGAAAATGCTGCCATTCGCTTAGAATCGGGCAAATTAGAATTGTTCTTAGATGACGCACCTGCTAGCAGCACTCTTTGGCACGGAGAAATGCCGAAAAGAGCAGAAATTGCCGAACTAATTGGGGCTGATGCTGCTTTCCCAATGGCAGAATTGAAAGCGCGCTCAACAAATGCAGCAACGATCGCAGTTCAGGATTCTTGGACTCAGTTGCAACAGTCTCAAATTCTCGTAGCTTGCGGGGCGGGACGCCATGGCCCTCTGGCACCGCCCAACTCGCCAACCGGAATCGACCTAGAATTAACCCAGGCGATCGTATCTCTGCGCCTGAGCCACGATGCAGCCAGTTTGGTCGAATTGCGTCAAGCTGCGGCTGTCACCGTAGAAGCTCACAAAGCGGGAATGGCGGCAACTCGAAATGCTCAAATTGAAGCAGGGGTGCGCGCTGCAATGGAAAGTGTCATCATCTCGGAAAATATGACCTATGCCTATCCTAGTATCGTGACGGTGCATGGAGAAGTGCTGCACAGCGAACATTATCACAATTCCCTACAAACCGGAGATTTGTTGTTAGCAGATGTTGGTGCGGAAACATCAACGGGATGGGCGGCTGATGTGACTCGCACTTGGCCGGTTTCTGGCAAGTTTTCTCCGACTCAAAGAGCAATTTATGATGTAGTTTTGGCAGCACACGATGCTTGTATTGATAAAGTTAGTCCGGGGGTGGAATATCAAGATATTCATCTATTAGCTGCTCGGATTATGGCGGAAGGATTGGTTGATTTAGGTATCTTGCGGGGCAATGTTGAAGATTTGGTAGAAATGGATGCTCACGCGCTATTTTTTGTACATGGTATCGGACATTTAATCGGTTTAGATGTTCACGATATGGAAGATCTAGGCGATTTGGCTGGCTATGAACAAGGAAGAACAAGAAGCAGTCGGTTTGGGTTGGGATTTTTGCGGTTGAATCGAGTTTTGCGTCCGGGAATGCTGGTATCGATTGAACCGGGATTTTATCAAGTTCCAGCAATCTTAAATAACCCAGAAAACCGCGCCAAATATGAAGATTTCGTAAACTGGGAGGAGTTGGAAAAATTTGCCGATGTGCGGGGGATACGCATAGAAGATGATATACTTGTCATCGATGAAGGTAGAGAAGTATTGACAGGCGAATTGCCCACAAAAGCTCCGGAGATTGAGGAGTTAGTTGCGGTAAATACGTAAGTAGAGCCGAGTTCGATCGCACATACGCAGTTCCATCAGGGGTGAAAAAAAATAAATAAAAATGAATAAAGGTTGGCAAACAAGTCTTTTGATATTAGTTAAAAAAGTGAGATCGCAAGTCAGAAAATTCGCAGCACTAATACTTCCACGCATTGTGAGTAAACCTATATCCTCGCGGCCTCCTATGCAAGCTGCACCTTTGCCCAGCAACGAAGAAGAGAGGCTAGAAGCACTTTACCGCTACAATATTCTCGATACAGAGGCCGAAGCAGCTTTTGATGATCTAACAGCTTTAGCATCCTATATTTGCGGCACTCCTATTGCTTTAGTAAGCTTAATAGATTCTAACCGACAGTGGTTTAAATCCAAAGTAGGTTTGGAAGCGCCCGAAACTCCGAGAGAGTCAGCTTTTTGCGCCCACGCTATTTTAAATCCCAACGAATTGCTAGTTGTACCCAATGCTCTAGATGACGATCGCTTTGTGGGCAATCCGCTAGTAACTTCCGATCCAAATATTCGGTTTTATGCTGGAGCCCCGCTAGTAACTCCTGACGGTTATCCGATCGGCACTTTGTGCGCGATAGATACAGTTCCTCGTAATCTCACCCCACAACAGCTAGAAGCGCTGCGGACTTTAGGACGGCAAATTATCAACCACATGGAGTTGCGAATAAATATAACTAAATTAAAGCGCGCACAGATCAAGAACAAACAAGTAGAAGAAAAACTCCGTTCTACAGACGAGCAAATTGTCAATTTTTTAGAAGGAATGAGCGATGCTTTTTTTGCTTTCGACACCCAGTGGCGATTTACTTACGTCAATTACAAAGGAGCGCAATTTTTGAAGCGCTCGCAGGAAGAACTTTATGGTAAAAATTTTTGGGAAGAGTTTCCAGAATTTGTAAACTCTGATTTTTATAAAGAGTATCATGAAGCTGTAGCCAAACAAATTGGAGTGGCTTTTGAAAAATATTATGATCCCTTAAAAGTGTGGTTAGAAGTCAGGGTCTTTCCTTCTCACGACGGCATTTCTGTGTTTTTTCATGATATAACTAAACGCAGGAAGATGGAATCTGCACTCAGGAAAGAACAGAAAAAAACTGAAAGTTTACTGCTAAATATTTTGCCGGGAGCGATCGTCGATCGGTTGAAGCACGAACCGGGGGTAATTGCAGACAAGTTTGAAAAAGCAACAATTCTTTTTGCTGATTTGGTGAATTTTACCCAAATTTCTACCACCATGTCCGCAACTAAATTAGTGTACTTGCTGAATGAAATTTTCTCAGCTTTTGACCAACTCAGTGACAAGCACGGCTTAGAAAAAATCAAGACGATCGGGGACGCTTACATGGTAGCAGCCGGCATTCCCATTGAACGCCCAGACCACGCAGAGGCGATCGCCGAAATGGCGCTGGATATGCTAGTAGCAATTGAGAAATTAAATGTAAAGCTAGACGCGAAATTTGACCTCCGCATCGGGATTAATAGCGGCCCGGTGGTAGCAGGGGTAATCGGCACTAAAAAATTCATTTACGATTTGTGGGGAAATGCCGTGAATACAGCCAGCCGTATGGAATCTCACGGCATAACAGGCCGCATTCAAGTAAGCCACTATACTTATAAGTTGCTGCAGGATAAATATGAATTTGAATATCGCGGCGAGATCGAGATTAAAGGTAAAGGGGAAATGCAAACTTATTTTCTGAATGGTAGAAAAACAGTAAGCGATCTCAAAATTGCAGAGTAAATAAAACTAAGACTTGAAAGTACCTGATTGTTGAGGAAATGCCGGAGGCTGCGATCGATCGCCTCTTGGGCGCGATTGCCCTGTGGCAGAATGGCTGCAGCAGAGCAGCAAAATAAGATTATGCTATAGACAGAGATATCCGAGCAATCCTATGCGCGGTACTCGACGTTATAAAAATACTAAGTTGAAGTCGTCGGAGCCTTTAATAATGGTTCAATTTCATATTCAAACCGATAGCGATATTCCAGCATCCACCCAACTATTCAATCAAATCAGGTTTGCGATCGCCTCGCGACAATTTCCGCCCGGACACCGCTTGCCCAGCACCAGACAGCTAGCCATGCAGACGGGTTTGCACCGCAACACCATCAGCAAAGTATACCGCCAGCTCGAAAATACCGGACTCGTAGAAGCCCAAGCAGGATCGGGCATTTACGTCCGTGCTCAAGGCAACGAAGGTGGCAACAAACTCAAATCTCCGATCCTCGAAGAATATCCCCTTGCCAACAAAATAGTGCAAGGAAGTATCGATCAACTGCTGGGACAGGGCTGTACGCTCAACCAAGCTAGGGAATTATTTTTGGCCGAAATTGACTGGCGGCTCAGGTGCAGCGCCCGAGTGGTCGTCACAGCTCCCACAGAAGACATCGGCGTGGGTGAATTGATGGCGAAAGAACTCGAACAAGCTCTCCGCATTCCCATACAGTTAGTGCCGATGGAACAGCTAGGTACTTTTTTGGATCAAATCTCTTCGGGAACTGTGATCACGAGTCGGTATTTTATCGGAGAAGCAGAATCTATTTCGGCACCGCGTTCGGTGCGAGTTATTCCCGTAGACATCTACGACTACAGCCAGGAAATCCAGCTAGTCGGGGGTTTGCCGAAAGACAGTTATTTGGGTCTTGTTAGCCTGAGTCCGGGAATGCTGCGATCGACCGAAGTCATCATCCACAGCATCCGGGGAGAGGATTTGCTGGTAATGACGGCCTTGGTGTCAGACGAGTACAAGATTAACTCGATCGTGCGATCGGCCAGAACAATTTTTTGCGACCAACCGAGTTTTGCTACAGTAAAAGCTGCCATCAATGCGGCTAGAGAAGATATTATTCGTCCCCCGCAACTGATATGCTCCGAAAATTACATCGGCTCTAAGTCGATTAATTTGCTCAAGCGCGAGTTGGGCTTGGGATGACGAAGGAAGAAGGAAGAAGGAAGAAGGAAGAAGGAAGAAAAACAATTCAACTTTTTTAAGTTACCAATCCCAATGCCAAATGCCCCAATCCCAATGCCCAATGCCCAATGCCCAATTACCGATTACCCATTACCCATGAGGATTATTCATGACAATTGAAATCCAACCTTCAATTAATGTTAAAACCGCGATCGAAAGCCGCCGGGCCGCCCGCAGCTTCAAACCCGATCCGATTCCCCCAGCAATATTGGCAGAGATTTTGCGATTGGGAGTGCGATCGCCCTCTGGTTACAATTTACAGCCTTGGCGGTTTATCGTACTTCAAGACCCAGCCAGCAAACAAAAATTAAAAGCTTGCGCCTTCGATCAGCGCCAAGTGGTAGAAGCCCCAGTAGTATTAATCTGTTGTGGCGATCGACGCGCTGCCGGGTCCAAAAACACCGAAGCTGTCATCGAATTGGGCAAAGTCACAGGGGCAATGAATGACAATTTAGCCGGTTATATGCGACAAGCAATCCCGCAATTGTTCGAGAACCGTCCCTGCTTCGACTCCCTAGAAGCTTGGACAAACAGACATACAATGCTCGCAGTAGCCCACTTAATGATTGCAGCTAAAAGTTTTGGGGTAGACAGTTGTCCGATGGAAGGTTTTGTCAGCGCTAAGGTGAAAGAAGCCTTTCAAATTCCCGAAGAAGTAGATGTTTGCTGTTTGCTGCCACTTGGTTATGCAGCAGAACCTTTCAAACAATATGGCGGACGTTTTGAGGTTACTCAAGTTTATTACAGCGAAAGTTATGGGCAGGCTTTGCAAGCTGAGATTTGAGAGTTAAGATTTTGTTGCAACTTGAATTTTAAGAGTTAAGGCTTGGAATGAATCGAGGCCAAAGTTCAAACCAATCAAAAATCCCGACAGTTCTGCAATCTAAAATCTAAAATTCAAAATCTAAAATCGAAAGTGGTGAGTTCAGACAGAGGAGAAAATATGACAGCAGCAACGCGACAAAGCAACGCACAAATTCTCGAAGTAAAATTGCAGCAACACTTGCAAGCAGCCGGATTTAAAAACTTACCGCTTTATATTAGTTGCGATTTTCGAGATGAATCTTTAACGGTTGTGGGAGAACACCCGCGCAGTTTAGTTCTCAAAGCCAAACCGACTTTTGCGGTGCTAGAAGCAGCAATTCTTGAAATAGAACCCGAATCTATTCAACAGATTGGACTTTGCCTAAAAATTACCGGGCAAAAACAGCCTTATGCTTTCCATTCTTTTACCATGCACCAGCCTGTTTTGTCAAGACCAAAAACAGTGCAGTTGTTCAAAAAAACAGAGAATACCCCCGCAGCAGAAACCGGGATAGTTTTAACAGAAAATGTGGCTCAGACGGCGGATGTAGAGGAGGAGATACCGTTAGAAACGGATGGGCAAGATGCGTGGGATGAAGAATATTTCCCCAATTTGTCTGAGAGTTCCAGCAATTCCGAGCCGATCGCCTTTAAAGTAGCTGCCATACCGACAGATATTGCAGACAATCCTTTCAATCCGCTGGATATGGAAGCGGTAACAGTTGCCCAAAAACCCAAGCATTCACCGTTTGCGATGCTGGCTGCTGCAGGAATCATCAGTGTCGCCGCGCTAGTTTTGGCAGGCGGTTATTATATGCTGAGCCGCCCCTGCGTCATCGGAGGATGTAGTGCTTTAGCTAATGCCAAACAGTTGAGCGAGAATTCGACGAAGACGCTAAAAACTTCAAAAGTTGCCAACAGCCCCCAAGAAGCGCAGCGACAGTTAAAACAGGCGATCGCCCTTTTGGAACCGATTCCCTCCTGGTCAATTCATCGCGGTGAAGCTCAAAGCGCCCTGGAAAGCTACCGGAAGCAAAATCAGAATTTAAACTCTGCGATCGATGCAGCGCGCCTCGCACAGTCAGCAACTCACAAAACCCAAAATCCGCCTTATTCTGCCGAGAACGGCCAGGAAGCGCAAGCTCTGTGGCAAAGTGCGATCGCCGAACTCGGAGAAATTCCCCAAGACAGCCCTGTTTATCCATTTGCTCAGAAAAAGTCAAAAGAATACCGGAAAAATTTAGCAACTGGAAATCGGCAGTTAAGCACAGAGAAACAAGCCGAAAAAACACTGCTCGCAGCCAAAAATACAGCCCAAATAGCAGAAGCTCGCGAAGCAGTAGCTCACACAGCGGAGACTTGGGCTCAAGTGCAATCAGGTTGGGAAGAATCTCTCGACATCCTATCAGCAATCCCCACGAGCACGACATCTTACCAACAAGCTAAACTGCTAGTTCCCAAATACGAAACCAAACTTTCAGAAGCTCGCGAGCGCAAAAATGTCGAAGGAATTTCGGAAAATGCGTATACTCAAGCTGTGACTTTAGCAGCGGAAGCTCAAATTTTTGAAGGCAAAAACGCCTGGTTTAAAGCATCTGAATCCTGGCGAAGAGCTTTGAGTTATGCGGAGCAAGTGCCGGCGGCAACTTCCTATTCTCAGAAAGCCCAACCGCTGATCGCTTCCTACAAAACTTCCTTGCAGCAAGCAGAAGTAAGGTTGCAGGAAGAAAGGAACCTGCAAAAAGCCCGCACCGATTTAGATAGAACTTGTAAAGGCAACCCCAATATTTGCGACTATACTGTTAGCAAAGATTTGATTGCGGTGCAGATGACTCCAGGTTACGTGCAGAAACTGCAACAAACCTTCATCCAAGCAAACAACAACAATGCTGTGAAGACTCGTCAAGCTGTAGAAAAGCACGTTCAAACATTGCAAAAAGCTTTGGAGGCGATCGCCGAAAACGCCAAAATCCCGATGCAGGTGTACGATGGCGAAGGCCAGCGAATAGGGAGTCACGAACCGAAGTAGTTGTAGTTGTAGGGTGCGTGAGGGCGAAAAATCTGTCCGAGCGATCGAAATAGTTACACTCACGCATCGCCCGCAATTTCATCCCCAGTCAATCCCGCCTGAAAAACTTGTTGTGCCGTCAAATTCAACTCTGGAAAAGTTGGCGACTCAATCCTATCATTTCCCCGAAACAAACTCACCTCATACTCGCCCTCAACCAACTGATAAACCGATATCGTTGGTTGTTTGGGATTGCCAATAAACCTGCGACCCCCCAAACCGAGATAATCCACAATCCAATATTCAGGAATCCCGATTAGTTCGTATTCGCCTACTTTTTTGATATAGTCATCTTGCCAATTCGTGCTAACGACTTCAACAACAAGCGGAATTGATGCGCCTTGAGTCACAGTTGAGAACTTTTGCCACAGAGGTTCGGACGCTAAATTTGGGCGATTTAATATCAGAATATCTGGAGAATAAGCAGAGTCGTTTTCGAGGTTTTTAACTAATGCTTGTTTGGGGAAAATGTACGAAAGTTTGAGCCTTCTAGACTCAGCGTTTAACTCTGAACCTAAAAAACTGATAACTTCTTCATGCTCTCCTAATGGCTGTGACATTTCAACAATCTCTCCATTGTGCAGTTCATAACGGGCATTTTCGGGCTTCCATTCCGCAAATTCTTCAAAAGTTAGCCGTTTAACTGCTATTTGAATCATGGCTATTTCTCCTTAGTGATGACTGGGGCGGGCTATTCGGCTCACCCCACAAGATAACTCACTCTGTGTGGAACAGGCCGGAAAGCCTGTTCAATAAAATAAGGCTAAATGCAAGTTCCTACCTACATTATATTACCAATTATCAATGCCCAATGCCCAATGCCCAATGCCCAATTCCCAATTACCATTTTATCAATTGTGCATCTTGATTAAAAAACTTCCGAGACAATCCCTCAGTCAACAGCAGAGTTGCAATTACAGTTGCCAGCGCTAACACAAACATAATCAAAATCTGGTAAGATGCTGCATCGAGAGGACTGACACCGCTCAGCATTTGACCTGTCATCATCCCGGGTAAAGTCACGATTCCTACCACCGTCATTGTATTTAAGAGCGGGATTAATCCAGCTTTGATGGCATCTTTGCGGTACTGTTTTACTGCTTGCTGCGGCGTCGAACCTAAACTTAAATGGGTTTCTATTTCTAACTGGCTGCTGTTAACTGTACTCACAAGTCTTTCGCCGGCGATCGCCCCAGAGTTCATGGCATTGCCCAATATCATACCCGCTAAGGGAATCAGGTATTGGGGTTCGTACCAAGGGTCAGGTTGCAAAATTAGCAAGTTTGTATAGGCGAGAGTCAAGGCCGTACTGATAAAAATTGAGCCCCAAACTAAGGGCAGTAAGTTCTTGATTTTTTTGCTGATGCGGTTACTGGCAACCATGCTAGCTGTTGTCAGCATGATTGCTAAAACTGCTAAAACCAGCCAAGGATTTTTTCCCTCCGGGTCAAATACGACTGCGAGCACGTATCCGACTAAGATTAGCTGGATCAGGGTGCGCCCCGCCGCGATCGCGATCGCCCCCTCCAGCCCCAATCCCTGCCACGCCGAAAGCCCGATCGCGATCGCCACCATCCCCAAAGCCCAACCCAAATCTGTAAAATCTAGCAGAATTAACACCGGCCCACCCTTTCGATAATGTGATTGTTTGCCTGTCCAAATATAAGATATTGCAATAAAGGTTTCTGAGAAACAGTTTTGCTGCAAGAATTTGCTTTGATAATGCTTGAAATTTATGGTGTGAAGAGTGAATAATGTTCCCCCCCTCGACTTAACCCGCCAATACGCCCAGATTGGCGACGAGATAACCGCTGCGGTGCAAAAAGTGCTTGCCTCTGGCGGCTACGTAGGCGGCCCGGCCGTGAAGAGTTTTGAACGAGAGTTCGCCGACTACACTGGAGTTTCCGAGTGCGTTGGCTGTAACTCCGGCACGGATGCGCTGATTTTGGCTTTGCGTGCTCTCAAAATTGGCCCCGGCGATGAAGTCATTACCACTCCTTTTACCTTTTTTGCTTCGGCTGAGACAATTAGCGCCGTCGGTGCGACTCCAGTATTTGTCGATATTGACAGCGAGACTTTTAATCTGGATGTCGAACTCCTGGAGGCGGCAATTACCGACAAAACCAAGGCAATTATGCCAGTGCACATCTTCGGCCAACCGGTAGACATGACTCGGTTGATGGAAATTGCGACTCGGCACAACTTAGCCGTAATAGAAGATTGCGCCCAGTCTGTGGGGGCCGAGTGGCAGTCTCGAAAAGTCGGCAGCATTGGTCATGTCGGCTGCTTCAGTTTTTATCCGACCAAAAATTTAGGCGCTTGCGGTGACGGTGGCGCGGTGACGACAAACGATCCAGCCCTCGCAGCTTCGATGCGAGTGCTCAAAGAACACGGACAGTCTTCTAGATATTTCTACGAAGAAATCGGGTACAACAGCCGTTTAGATGCCCTGCAAGCGGTGATTCTCAGCATTAAATTGCGGTATCTCGACAGTTGGAACGCCCAGCGCCAGGAGAAGGCTGCACTTTACAGCGAATTTCTCTCCCGCGTGCCCGGAGTTGCCGTCCCCAAAGAATTGCCGGAAGCAAAAGGAGTTTGGAATCAATACACGATCCGGCTGACAAGTCCTGAAGAGGCGCAAAATCCCTCTGGCAATTTTCGAGATGGGATGCGGGCTCAGTTGCAGGAAGCTGGCATCGGTTCGATGGTTTACTATCCGTTACCTTTGCACCTGCAACCTGTTTACAAATCTTTGGGTTATCAAGCAGGTCAGTTGCCAAAGGCTGAGCAAGTTTGTCGCGAAGTCTTGTCTTTGCCGATGTTCCCGGAACTGTCGAGGGATCAACAAGAGCGGACGATTTATGGGCTGAAAGATTGCTTGGCAAAGGCCGATCGCATCCGGTAGCTTTGGCGCGATGGCATAAGCGAGGGAAATGCAGGAGGAGAAAAGAATTGCAGGGTTGCAGTGCTGTGAGAATGTGCAGGGTTCAGGGAGAGCTGTTAAGTATTTTGACCGATCACTTGTACTTTTATGTACTATATTTAATGAAAAGAAACAAATTTAGGCTAGCAATCCGCCTCGAACGGGTGCATTTTCCGCTCGCCTAAACCTTGCAATGCGATCGGTCAATGATGAAGAAGGAAGAAGGAAGAGGGAAGAGGGAAGAACGAAGAACGAAGAACGAAGAACGAAGAATAAATAATATTTGAACTTTCGACTTCCATCCCCGATGCCCGATGCCCGATGCCCGATGCCCGATGCCCGATGCCCAATTCTCAATTTAACCTGTAATTTTCATAAGATAAGAGGAAAATAAACGAGTGCCTCAGTATCAATTCACTCAGGCTAGACGCTACGATCCACAAGCGATCGCTCAGTATTACCGCAACCGTCCTTGGAAAGCAATTTGGCGCGCAATTACCGTTATTTGGTCTTTTGCGGGCTTCGTGCTGGGGATGCTGTGGGATAGTTGGCAGCACGAAGTCGCAGTACACCAGCCGGAACGGGCCGCCCACCTGCGACAAATACTCACTCGCTTGGGCCCCACTTTCATTAAAGTTGGCCAAGCCCTTTCTACCAGACCGGATTTGATCCGCAAAGACTTTCTCGAAGAATTGATCAAACTTCAGGATCAATTGCCGCCGTTTGACTCCGTGCGCGCTTTCGAGATTATTGAAGCAGAACTCGATCGCAAAATTAGCGAAACCTACAGCGAAATCTCTCCCGAACCTGTCGCCGCGGCAAGTCTCGGTCAAGTCTACCGAGCTCGCCTCCTCACCGGGGAAGCAGTAGCAGTCAAGGTTCAGCGACCGAATTTGCTGCCAGTCTTGAGCCTGGATCTTTATTTAATGCGCTGGGCCGCTGGATGGTTGGGCCCCTTGTTGCCGCTGAATCTCGGTCACGACCTTTGTTTGATAGTCGATGAATTCGGTATCAAATTGTTCGAGGAAATTGATTATCTCAATGAAGGACGCAACGCCGAGAAATTTGCTACAAATTTTGCCGACGACCCGACCGTAAAAGTTCCGAGCATTTACTGGCGCTATACTTCAAACTGCGTTCTCACTCTCGAATGGATTGACGGCATCAAGCTGACAGATATAGAACGTGTTAAAGCCGCAGGTTTGGATACCGATAGTTTAATTGAAGTCGGAGTCCGCAGCGGTTTGCGGCAGTTGCTGGAACACGGATTTTTTCACGCTGACCCCCATCCGGGAAATCTGTTTGCCTTAGCGGACGGCCGCATGGCTTACATTGATTTTGGGATGATGGATCAGATGGAAGAAACAACTAAAGAAACTTTGGTGGATTCTGTCGTTCACTTAATCAACAAAGATTACTTAGAGTTAGCCAAGGATTTTGTCAAGCTTGGCTTTTTGACGCCAGATACAGATATTATGCCGATCGTCCCGGCGCTGGAATCTGTACTGGGTGATATCGTCGGCGAAAAGGTGTCAGATTTTAACTTCAAGACGATTACAGACCAGTTTTCGGAGTTGATGTACGATTATCCTTTCCGGGTGCCGGCGAAATTTGCCTTAATTATTCGCTCTCTGGTGACAGAAGAAGGTTTGGCCCTGACGCTGAATCCGAATTTCAAGATAGTCGAGGTGGCGTATCCTTATGTAGCGCGGCGTTTGTTGAACGGAGAATCCCCGGCACTGCGGCGGCGTCTGATTGAGGTATTATTCAAAGATGGCAAATTCCAGTGGAACAGGTTAGAGGACATGATCGCGATCGCCCGATCCGATCGTAGTTTCGACTTGCTACCCACAGCACAACTAGGCTTGCAATTTTTGCTGTCAGAGGAAGGGTCGTTTTTGAGACGCCAGCTAATGTTAGCTTTGATTGAGGACGATCGAATCCACACCGAAGAAGTTCGCAGCCTGTGGAACTTAGTCAAGGAAGATTTGCAGCCCGGTCGCCTTTTCAACGTTGCTCTAGGCGCTTTGACGGAGTTTTCCACAGCAGGAGCAGCGGCGCTAACTCGGTTTTAATTAGAAGGAAGAAGGAAGAGGGAAGAAGGAAGAAGGAAGAGGGAAGAAGAAAGAAAAATAATTCTACTTTTACCGATTCCCAATTCCCAATTCTCAATTACCTACTCCCAATTCCCAATTCTCAATTACCCAAATTAAGGAATTATTCGTGTATTATTTTCCAGAACCTCCCTATTTTTTAATGTCGGCTGGATTACTAGCAGGTATGGCCTCCGGCGTAGCATTTGAAGCAACTCTCAAACAATCCGTACAACAGTGGTCTAAAAATCGTTCTACTCGCACCTTGGCTAACCTGCCAAGGCTGCAATTGGTCATACCTTTTCTGGGAATGGCTGGCGGTATTTGCGTATTTTTAGCTTCTGGAATGGAGATTTTTGGCTTCCCAAAACTACTTTCTTATGCCCTAGCTTTGCCATTGACGGTACTCACTGGTTGGCTAGTTTGGACTCAGTTGGGTAAGCTTTTGATCGAGTTAGAACGGGGAGGTTCCCAAGCGCTGGATTTAGATTCTTTTGAGCAATGAAAGGTTAACTATCAACCTCTTTTTATCAGAAGGAATGGGGTTGATAGTTCTCTAAGATTATCCTATTTGATGCTTTTTGAACCGGAGAGAACGCAGAAAACGCAGAGGAAGAGAAAGAAGAAGAGGACAACTTCTGCAATAATTGGTGTAAAAATTTTTAAATCTAAAATCTAAAATCTAAAATCTAAAATCGAATGAGTATTTTAATTGTTACGGGTGCGGCAGGATTTATTGGCTCTAACTTAGTAGAAACTCTTTTAAATCGAGGGGACACGGTTATCGGTGTTGATGAGTTCAACGATTATTACGATCCGGCTCTCAAGCGCAAGAATATTGCACGATTTGAAAAGTATCCGGGTTTTGAATTGGTGGAAGGCGATATTTTGTCTCTAAATTGGCGAGGTCTTTTATCCGATGCTAAGGTAATATTTCATCAGGCGGCGCAAGCAGGAGTTCGTGCTAGCTGGGGCGACGGTTTTCGCAGCTATACAGAACGGAATATTAACAGCACTCAAGTATTGTTAGAAGCGGCCAAAGATGCGCCAAGATTGCAAAAGTTTGTCTATGCTTCTTCTTCTTCAATTTATGGAAATGCTGAAGCTTTCCCGACGAGTGAAAATGCTTGTCCGCAGCCGGTTTCTCCCTACGGAATTACGAAATTAGCCGGTGAACGTTTGTGCGGACTTTATTACCAGAATTTTGGCGTTCCAACTACTTCGCTGCGCTATTTTACCGTTTACGGGCCGAGACAGCGCCCCGATATGGCTTTTCACAAGTTTTTTAAGTCGATTTTGTTTGACGAGGCGATTTCCATTTTCGGCGACGGATTGCAAACGCGGGATTTTACGTTTATCAGCGATTGCGTTGCGGCGAATTTAGCGGCGGCTGAGGTTGCGGAAGCTGCGGGGGAAGTTTTTAATATTGGTGGGGGAAGTCGGGTAGTTTTAAAAGAAGTTATTGATACAATAGAGAGAATTGTCGATCGACCTATTCGGATAGATTTTACCGAAGCTGCGAGGGGAGACGCGCGGCACACTAGCGCGGATGTGTCTAAAGCCAAGAAAATCTTAGGTTATCAGCCGCAGGTTGCTTTAGAAGAAGGTTTAAGGCGCGAATGGGAGTGGATTCAGTCTTTGTACAGTTAGATGCTATCTATCCCAGAAATTCCGCAGCTTAAATTGAACATTGTTAACTTTTTGACTTCCCCAAGTTTTGAGATTTCTCCCCAAGCGAACCAACAAATTTGGAGGCGCAAGTTTTGGCTGTGTTTCCGGCGAATTCAAATAGCGATAGTGCAGAAATACGTCTCGGTAAGGAATCTCAACATCTTCGCCAGCACACAATCGAGTAAACTTTGCAGCCGAAATACTCATGTAGTGCAAATAAGTCAACCGTCGTCCTTTGTCATATAGAACATAATCTATCACATCAAATTGAGAAGACCAATGATTTCCCGTTACCTGTTCGGGTTCAGCGTATGCAAAGTTGTAAAAAGAGATATTGCTGCGGGCGACTAAATAGTTAAGTAAAGATTGGTCAGCGCCCCGTAAAGACATAATTTCCGATTCTCCTGATGTTAATTTTTCTAATAATTGAGAGCAATTGTTTCGATTAAAAACCCCGGCTTTTGACGCATACCAACCCGCACAAAAAGTATGAGATTGCAGTTCGTCAATATTTAAAAGTTGAGGTAATTTGGGGGAGGAAAAATCAAATATATAATTGAGGTCTGATTTGTATTGAAAATCGTTTGCTACCCAATCAAAATCATCAAGCTTTTGATAAATATAATCTAGAGAACCCATTAACAGAGTGTCTGCGTCAAAATAGATAAATTTATCAAAAGGGCCGTCGAAACAACATAATTTTCTGTGCATTTCCAAACATTGAACAGGTTTCAAACCTTGAGACTGCCAAACTTTTTGAGCTTTTGCATGAGTTTTCCAAACTTGAGTCGCAAAGTCTTCCCAGAACTGGATGGAATCGGTATTTTCAAACAGGGTGACATTGTGTAGGCGGGAAATGTGCGATCGCACTTTTTTCAAGTTATCATCATAGGGAATGATGCAAACAGGAATATCTTTTGCCCCATTGACTTCGAGACTGTTCAATAAAGCAACTAAGTGGTCGAATACAACATCGTTTGCTAGAAGATAAATGCCATCAGTCATCGGATTTTATTTAATAAGTAACCCAGGGCATATATATTGCTTTTTAGGTGCTGGCAAGATGCCCACACCACAAGAAATAAAATTTATTGATTGTGGAACAGGCATCTGGCCTGTTGTTCAAAGCTTGTTGATAATGATACAACATATGAGCTTATCCTCACCTACTGAAAGCCCCAAAAAAAAACTCTACTAAATTTGGTTTAACTTCATTGAGATAACGATAATGTTTCCAAAGTTTCCAATAAGGGCTACCCGATTTAATCGGGATTCCAGCCCAGTGAATATATTTTAACCTTTTGCCTTTGTCATAAAGAACATAATCTTTTTCCTGAAAATGCTTGGAACCAGCCCAGCTTCCAGGTTCGGTTGCTGAATCTTTAACAAGATTGCAGCGCTTGGGAATCAGTTTAAGAATGATATAATTTAATATAGGTTGGTCTGTGACATTTTGAGTAAAGTCAAAATATTCTCGATGCTGCGAACATTCTCGCAAAATTTCATACATTTGCGATTCTGTAATAGTTCCTTTTTTAGAAGCCCAAAAACCGCTGTTGAATACATCTTGAAGCTGTGAGTCGGTAAAGATATTCTGTTCTTTTACAGCGGGTGAAAATACATTTCGCAGTTTTTCGCTGAGGTGGTGGTAGTCGCAGCAAAAAAAGTCTACTTCTGATAGTTTGTTGAGGTTGGCTGCGATGTCTTCAAAGACGATGATATCGGTATCGATGTACAGAAATTCGTCGAGGGGGCCAAACCAGGCGGCGAGTTTTCGCATTTTGTTGGGGAGGGCTAAAAAGTTGCGATCGAACGTTTGGCCAATTTCTCTGGTAAACTGTTCCACAAACTCCTGATTTGGGAACAATCGCACCCCGTGGAGACGGCTGAGTGCGGCTGCGACTTGCTGATAATTGTCGTCGAAGGGAATCAGAAAAACAGGTACTTGACAATTGTACAGACGTATGCTGTTTAAAAGGGCGATCGCACTTTCGATCACTTTATCATTCGCAACAATATAAATACCGCGATTCATACATTTATCCTCAACCTTCTCAACACTCTTTTTAACAAATTCGGCGCAGAAACCTCAGTATAAGACTTTGGCGCTTGGGCAAAAATCGGACGCTTGGACGGTTCCCGGAGATAGCGGTAATGCAGGAACAAATCGCGATAGGGAAACTCAATATTTTCGCCCGCACAAACTCTCCGAATTAA
Organism: Microcoleus harperi Pol14_C6; assembly: GCF_036701295.1. Lineage (NCBI taxonomy): Bacteria > Bacillati > Cyanobacteriota > Cyanophyceae > Oscillatoriales > Microcoleaceae > Microcoleus > Microcoleus harperi. Next base: position 33,334 of record NZ_JAUBQN010000038.1, read on the forward strand.
ATCCGGAGGCACACCAATATAATGAACGTAAGTAAGTCGGTTTCCCTTGTCGTACAAAATCCTATCGCGTTCTTCAAAATGTTTAGAAGTGACGCTGCACCCGGTTTTTTCGCCATCCGGGAGGCTATAAGCAAAATTATAGCTATTCATCCCCGTTTTCATCACCATATAATTTAGCAACGGCTGTTCTCCCGCACCTTCATAGAGAATTTCCGCCTCGCCAGATTGCAGTTGAGCTAACAGCCATGCCCTAGTATCTTGCTCAAACAATCCTTGCTTGCTGGCGTAAAATCCAGAACAAAATATTTCCGAATCGATGCGATTTTGCTCAAAAACTTCGAGGAGTTTTGGTGACTGAATATTGTATACTTTACTTGGGTCGCGAAATTGAAAATCATAAACCACAAAATCCGATTCCTCTAACTTCTGAAAAACCGCATCAAGGGAATTCATCACCAAAGTATCCGCATCCATATAGATAAACTTTTCAAACGGGCCGTCGAAAGCGCAAAAGCGCCGGTGTGCGCCGTAAAGCCGGAATTTTTTGCGGTTCAAACGCTCTGGTGCGGCTGCTTCCATGAATTCATCCCATCGCTGAATGGATGCGCTATCTTCATAAACAAAGACATTGGGACGGTTAACAATTTCAGCTTTGATTTGCTCTACCTGGTCGTCGAAAGGATAAATACAGACTGGAGTATTTGAGCCTAAGATAACTTCAATACTGTTGAGCAAGGCAATTAGTTGGTCGTAAACTGTATCGTTGGCTAGCGTGCAAATTCCATTCATATCTATTAGTCCGCGTAGGCGGACTTTGTTTGTGTCGTTGCGGTTTCAACCGCCGAATTATCTAAAGGGTAAAAGGGTAGAAAAGGGCGATCGGGGGGAAACTCGGACTAGGGAGAAACCGACGCTACCGCAACGCGAAAACCCGTGATCCCCCACTTATCGTCCGCCGGGCCCCTGACACGATAGGCACTGCGACAACTCACCGCATGGCTGGCCCAGCAACCGCCACGCTGCACTCGGAAATTATCTGTACCAGTTTCTTCCCAAGAACTTCCGTCACTTGGTGCACCCTCATAGCTACGGTGCCACTTATCGCTGCACCACTCCCAAACATTGCCGTGCATATCGTACAGTCCAAAGGCATTGGGAGGAAAACTCCCGACATCGGTTGTTTTTCCGCGGCCAAGTCCTTTGGAGGCGTTTGCGTAGGGTTTGTGTCCGTTATAGTTGACTAATTCCGGGGTAATAGTTTCCCCAAAATGAAAAGGGGTTGTTGTACCGCCACGACAGGCGTATTCCCATTCAGCTTCACTCAGGAGGCGATATTTTTTCCCGTTTTTTTGCGATAGTTTGCCACAGAATTCGACTGCCATATTCCACGATACTTTTTCTACAGGAAGTTTTTCACCTTGAAACCACGATGGGTTATTTCCCATCACTGCTTGCCACTGTGCTTGGGTGATGGGGTATTTGCCTGCATAAAAAGCGGGTACTGTTACTTGATGCTGCCGACTTTCATCATATGTTGTACCTTTTTCTGTTGCTGGCGAACCCATAATAAATGTACCGCCGGGAATATAAACCATTTCCAGCACAACTGGATTCCCTAAATCTTCGCGCAAGAAGTGAGCATAATCACCGCGGCGACAGTTTTCTTTTCCTTCAGCATCAACAGTGATCACATCAAAGTCAAAAATAGGCGAATATTTTTGGAACTTCTCTTTTATATTTGGTTCATCTCTCTCCTTCAGCAACGAATATGCAGCCAATTTCACCTTTATTGATTCATCCTGCAATGCCGGAATTATCAAGTCTAAACCAGCTTCTCCATATTTCAACGCTTCATACAGTGCGGTGATTCTGACTTCGACCATCGGTGAAGCTAACCGACTCTTAACACCAGGAATCCCGCCTAAGACAGTCGCACCAAATGGCACTTGAGATTGGGCGCCGAGTACGGCATCGTATTCTCTGGGTTGATTTAGGTTTTCTGTCATGATGTTATTTCCTGAGAGACAAACTTAGATAGCCAATTGAGCAAGTTCAATTCGTGGAGAATGATTTGTCTAGCTTCAGCAATTTTATCCCTCGCTTCATGCCAATAATCCGCATTAGCCACAACCTCTTTAATAAATTCTACTCCTTTCTCATCCAAACTCGGCAGCCGCAGAAAACTCCCTGCAGGCAACAACTTATCCGCCGCCAAACCGCCGTAATAAATTGGCAAACACCAAGCTAACAAAGCATCCCAAAGCTTCTCGCTGACATACCAATCGTTTTCTGCATAATTTTCAATAGCTAAGTTGTAATAGTATGGTGCGACGGCGTGCCATTTATTGTTCATAGTGCCGTTCCCGCGCGCCCAAGTTGGCAAGTTTCGCCCGTAAAGGTCAAAATCGAATTCTTGCGATCGCAGCAAGTTGATAAAGTCTAATCTCTGGCGGTGATTGGCGCTGCGGCTAACACCTGAAGTAATCCAAGAACAGGATTTAGTTTTCGGCGGCGCAGGCATTTCATGGAGTTCTCGAAACGAGTTAGAGTGATACCAAATCGCGGGCATATAATTGGGGTTTGGTGCGAAATCGTCTGGCCCGGAAACGTAACCGCAATAAAGTTTCGCTTGTTCGTAGTTGGCTTTGGTAATTTCAATAACTTCTGGTAATGGTGGCTCGCGGATCAGGTAAATTATGCGTTCTTTGGGGACACCGCAAAATTTTTCTCGAATGTCGTTTTCGGGATTTTTGGGGCTTGGACGGCGAATTTTGTCGATCCAAGATTGCTTTTTGGAAGGTCGGGGAAAGTCGAATTGATACATCAGTAAAAAGTCTGGTTCTGGGTGGTTGGCTAGCATTTGAATGTTTCCCCATTTGCCGAAGTTTTGGGGGGTTTGTTGCCACAGCCAGTCGCTTTGACTCATGCCTGGATAGGTGGTGATTGTGCTGATGATTTGTGGGTTCATTTTTAATAATAAATGTGGTTTTTGCGTTTGGCAGGCAGGGCGGGTTTATGAGATTATTTATTTGAGGCGATGATTGTTGGTAAAACCCGCCCCTACGGAATTTTGAATTATCGAATATCGCACTTGCCGATCCACATAACTTAAAATTCTCTGTATCCTATTTTCCCACGAAAATTGCTTGACAAAATCCATTGTTTCTGCATAGCCTTCGCTTTTCCTCGGATATTTGGTTAAACAATCTCGAATGCTTTCCGCGAACTGGTGCGGGTTATCCGGTTCGCACCAAGTTGCTGCTATATTTCCCGATTTAAATTCCATTAAAGATGCAATCTCCGTCGCCACAATCGGAGTTCCCGATGCCATGTAATCAAAAAATTTTAAAGGAGATGTGAACGTCGCGGCCTCTGTCAAACAGTGCGGGTGAGTCAAAACATCGGCTGCTTGCAGCAAGCTAGCCAGTTGATTTTGAGGCAGGTAGCCGAGAAATTTAATGTTGTTAACTTGCTGGGATTTGGCTAACTGCTGGTAGGCTGTTACTTGGGATGAATCACCGCCCGCGATCGCAAATTGAACCAGCGGCAATTCCTTAGCCACATCCACCAACATATCAACACCTTTAAACGGGTAAAGTCCGCCTGCATAAACTGCTAAATGCTGTCTGTCATCTTCTAATAATTGCTGTCGCCAATTCTGTGCAGCTTCTGTTTGTCTCGCGAGAAACAAATGGTTAAAACCGTTGTGCAGCGTAATTACTTTTTCCGGCGGCATCCCATTCAAAATCATGCTGTCTCGTACTGTATCGGCAACAGTTACGGAAATCTGAAACAGAGGATTGCGGACAGTTTCTGATTCAAATTGCTTGTTTTCATGGTGGTGCTGTTCGTAGATAGCGGGAATTCCGTTTTTAACTGCTGCTTTGACAAAGTTCCAGTCGCGGGTATGGACAATTTTAGTGGATTTAAGCAGGTGAATCGGTAAGTAGTATTTTGATACTATTGTACTAGAACTCGTCCACTTGCTGTCCCAAAGGTCGATCGGCCACGGCATCGGCAAATCTGCTACTTTTAATTTATCTTGAATATTGTAAATATTGGCAAGTTTGTCATCGGGTTTCCTCGGTTGAAAAGGAAACAGCAAATCAACCGGATTTAAAGCACCCCAGCCTTTACGGAGGTATACCAAAACTGCTGGATAACCGAGATTTGCTGTGGCATTTGCAGAGTGTGCAACTTGAACTAAGCTCGCTACATTGGGTTGCGGTAAGATATTTCTGGTAAAAAATACATAATATTTAGACATGGTAATTGGTGATTGGTAATTGTTGGCTGTGCAGACATTTGACTAATGAATACTGCCAACTGACTACTTTTTAACAGCCTGACGCTTAATAGTGTTTTCTATAAATTCTAAAGTAGTGAAAATATTAGCAGCAGAGTGAAATGATTCTCGGATTAACTCGTCTCTTTCTTCGGGAGAGTCTACCATTTCATCTACTAGCATTTTGAGGTAAGCTATCATAGGAGTCAGGCGAGTGCGAATTTCGTAAGAACCTCTAATTAGAGCTTCATCGCGAGCGGTTTCTTCGGCAAATTGCACTGAATACAAGCGAGTGTAGTAACCTCCTTTTGCTAGCAATTCTTCGTGGGAACCCATTTCTACGACTTGTCCGCGATCGATCACAGCGATTTTGTTGGCTTTTTGGACTGTGGAGAGGCGGTGGGCGATGACTAAGGTTGTGCGATCGCAACTCAATTTCTCGATCGCCGCTTGCACGTACCTTTCCGAAACCGTATCCAGCGAACTCGTTGCCTCATCTAAAATTAAGATTTCCGGGTTTTGCAGCAGGGCTCTAGCAATTGAAATTCTCTGACGCTGCCCTCCCGATAATATCACGCCCCGATCGCCAATTTGAGTCTCCAACCCATCCGGCAATAGTTGGATAAACTCGTAAGCATTCGCTCCCTTCGCCGCTTCCACAATTTCTTCCTCAGTCGCTTGGGGTCTAGCATAAGCAATATTTTCGCGCACTGAAGCATTAAACAAAAACGTATCTTGGCTAACAATACCCATCGCTTGTCTGAGACTTTTTAGATCGAATTCGCGCAAATCCCTGCCATCGATCGAGATATTACCTTCAGTAGGATCGTAAAATCTCGGCAGTAAATCTGCCAAAGTTGACTTGCCAGAACCCGAAGTTCCTACCAAAGCCAAAGTAGTGCCGTGAGGTAGAAATAAATCAATTCCTTGCAAAACTAAATTTTTGTGGTTAGGATAACTAAAAGATATTTTATTAAAATGAATTCCCGATCGCAAATGAGTGTAAGGCACAGAACCGTTCAGCATAAATGGCTTGTCCTCGCAGCTCAAAAAATCATTAACTACCTCTACACTAGCCGACGTATTTGCAAATTGACTGCGCCCGCTATTTAACTGTGAAATTAAAGGAATCAATCGAAACAGTACCAATAAATAGGTTAATAAAATTGTCGCAATAGACTCTATCTCATTCGCAAATATTGTGCGACCTATGAATACAATCAAAATTATAACTATCAAATTAACAACTTCGTTAATTGGAGCGATCGCCGCATAATTTACCTGAGCCTGAAAATCCGCTTGTTCTCGCCTTTGAATTAAATGCTTGATCCGCTGATACTCCCTTTCCTCGTTCCCCGTTGACTTAACCAGCCGAATCCCAGTAATCGTTTCCAGCACCCTCACCGAATAATCTTTCGACATTTCAGAAAGCAGGTGGCCAAAATGCTTGGAACGGTTAATAATATATTGATTTGTCCAAGCAACTAACGCCAGCAAAACTGTAGCTGTCACCGTCAGTTTCCACGAGATCGAAAGTAGCAGACCCACAAACACCAAAACCGTGATTGAGGTAGTAAACATTCCGATGGCCGTACCAACTGCACTAGCAGTCCGACCAATCTCTCCGCCCAATCTATTAATTAAATCCCCGACTTTAGTTTTAGAGTAAAAATCTAAATCTACTTCTAACAACAACCGCAAGCCGGCTTCTCGCAAATCAAAAGTTAGAGAGCGCGTCAGAGAAGTAGCTACTAAAGTATTGATATAACTCGCAACATTTTTTAAAAAAATTGCCAGCACAACCGCCCCGGTCATCAGCATTAAACGCTGATTTCCGGGCATTCCCTCAAAGGGATACATCAAAGTTTTAATTAGAGGTGGAGCGCCGCGCAGCTCGATCGCTTCCTCTAAAAAACTTAAAAGCACTGGTACAATCATAGTAGTGCTGATACCGTTAAATAAAGCGCCAGAAAAGCCCAGCATCACAGTTAAGAGAATCCTGCCGGGATATCGTCTGGCAAATTTTAGGAGTAGCTTATTGGCAGACATGAAGCATTCCCAGCTAAACAGTACGGCATCTCAAAATATTCTTTAATAACAGCCAGTTTTTCGTCCTCCCGCGAGTTGTTTTAAAATAACATTTACATATCTGCGATTATATCTGAAAGGATGGGTTTCATTGTTTGAATACTATATTTTTTTACACATCTTTCCCGAGCTTTCATTCCTTGTAAATTAGCCGCTGTCCAATTTTGAAATATCCATTGAATCTTTTGTGAAATTTGAGCGGGAGAACTCGGATCGACTAAATAACCCGTTCCCCCTAAAATTTCTGGAATATCCCCCACTCGCGTAGACAAAACAGGCTTAGCCATTGCCATGCCATCTGTCAGCTTGAGCGGAAACTGAGCCACGGCTGTGAGAGTTTCTCGCTGAGGAACAACGACAACATGAGCCGCCGCTACAACGGACGGCATCTTCTCCACTGGAAACCTTGGCAGTTTAATAATCCAACGCCCCCATTGTTTCACAAGTTTATCATCATAATCATCATAAGGACTCCCGCCGACGATCGCTAATTTTAAATCGGGCTCATTTAACTGTTCGAGGGCCATCAAAACATCCTCCACGCCTTTATGAGGTCGCGGTGCCCCCGGAAACATCAAAACTCTATACCCGGACAAGCCGTAACGCTGTCTGCTCAATTCAGGATTGTATTTAGCAGGGTCGAACATTGCAGTATCCTTACCATTAGGCAAATATACACCACCAAAACGCTGTTTTAAAAACTCAGTATCAACGGTGACTGCATCAGCATTGTGAATGAGACTTTCCATCCACTTGAGATAGAGGGGATTATCTGGTTCTCTTAATTGACCGTTGTGTTTAAAAATATCTCGATAAAGTTGTTTGAAAGAGGGACGGTATTTCCATTCATCTCCACCGTACCAGCTCAGTTCCCAGTCGTCTATATCTAAAATTATAAAGTGGCGAGTCGCCAGTTTTTTTAGCAGTGATAACCCAAAGCTTGTCGGTTTAGGTTTGACTGCATAAATAATATCCCCATCTATTTTTTTCCAAAGTTTTTGAGCATCCATTAAAAACCCCGGATAATTTTTACCCGGTATCGCACATACCGGGATATCTCTGGGAGGAGTAGCATACAATTCCTTGCCAAACTGAAATCCAACAACTTCTACATCACATTTAAGCTCTATCAAGACTTGAGCTAATAAAAAAGCACGAATTGCACCTCCTCCTGACAAATCGCTCACTACTAATGAAACTTTCACTGAGTATTTTGTTTAAAACATTTGTTTAATTTTCCGGCTTAAGCGAGCTTTTGTCAAGGCGATGGGGACTCACGTACTCCCGACCACAGCAACCAGGTTTTTAACCAGGGCAAAGGGCAGCAACGAAGTATTTTGGTAAAAAAACACACTAATGAATCCAAGACTGTTATTCAGACCAGCAATAATTCTTCTAGGTAAATTTTCGGATATGTAGAGGCTAATTTTTTTACTTGGGGCGGATTTTTATTGCTTTTAATGCAGTTTGCCAAGCAACTTTAATTATTTTAAACGCCAGGGATTGTTAAGTTGATTTGGTAAAAATACTTTAGCCGTGCGATCGACTATTCTAGTAAAGAGCGATCGCGTTACGTTTTTGGCGTACTGAGGACGGTAAGGATAAGTGCAGTGCATTACTTTAATCGGTTTGTCGATCGTATAAACATCTTTCCACTTATCCAAGTAGTTGTAAACCGGGGACAAAGTTGTCATTTTCGGTTTCACCGATTCAACAGCAGCCGCAAAAGCGCCCTGATCTTTCAAGAGTAACACATTTTGATGCGCTACTACCATATCGAAATATTTCTTAAAGTTTGTGAACAATTCCTGAGTTTTACTGCTTTTCGTAAAAGCGATAAATCCGCCATTGTATTGAATGCTATTTTCGTTTAGCGGCAACCCGACAGACTGCAAAGTTGACAGAATATCCTGCTTGACTCTTAATAAATTTGCAGCTTTAGCAATCGCAGGCTGCACATCTTCCGTCACCAACAAATCCACCCCATCAAGAAACTCGAATACCTCATCTATTGGCGACAGCAAACAAATATCACAATCCATATAAATAGTTTTCTCAAATAAAGATTCCCCGTACAAAGCCAGCTTAGCTTGCCGCGACGCTAAAACAGGGTTTTCGTGAGACGGTGCAGGTTTCAATATGACATTTCCAAACACCTGAAGTAAAGGATATAAAATTAGAGGTACTCTATCTATTAAAATAATAATGGGTTCGCGGTGAAACTTCCTGACAGACGCCAGAAAATGAACGCAATCCTGGAAAGAGTAAAGACCGGTTAAAATAGTGATAAATCCCTTGACTGCTAATTTATTTGAATTCATTGATTTACTTATTTACCGAGCGTGGGTCCACTCCCAAAAGCTCTCACTCCAGTCATCTCGATAGTGAAAAATTCCTTGCCATTCATAAAAATGTACAAAATCTTTCAGGTTAATTGTTTTATTGACATTTACGATCATGTAAAGAGGTTTATCTCCATAAAAAGAAGCCCACATAGTATAACTGCTAGGCGGTCCGACAACATAGTCGCACTCAGCCAGAGCATACATATCTTCAATTAAATGACCGCTGCCAAATCCACAGTTAAAATTATCAAATAAACTCTGATTTTGCGGAAGATTAGAAAAAATCAAAAACTTAATTTTTTTTCCTTCAAATAGCCTTACCACAGAATTCATGACTTGTAAATATTGCTCAGTTGTGTAAAAGTACCTCCCTTTTTGATGCTGAGCATAATCCCCTTGGCGGATGTGAATTCCGACGAGCATATCAGAGTTCTTTTTTAAATTCAATATCAAACGATCTACATTGATTCTATATCGCTCTAATGGTTCAAAGTAGGCTCTAATCGGGTCGGCGTACTTGTGTAACTTGGAAACATCTTCTACAAACCAGCCATCTCGAAACAGCCAGCCTTGAAAACAAACTATTGAACCCTGCTTGATTTGTTCTCTCTCCTGATATTTGAGCCAGCTAAAAGGTTCTTTTCGGGTTATTTCTTGCGTTTTTAATATTTTTTTATTTCTTAATAAATTAATAAAATTATAATATTTACTTCTGACAAAGTTGTTGCCTGCTGTGGTAAAACATGGAGGAGGATAACAACACAAAAAATCCCCCGCGGTTCCCACAAAGAATTCTGCATATTCGTCAAAAGCCGGATTGAGAACAGTCAAATTATGCTCGATCGCCCAAGCAATGAAATTAGCAAAAAGCAGCAGTCGATTTCCGAGTTGCCCCGACTTAGCAGATATTATTAGCATATTGTATTTTTGGGGCGGGCGGGAAGCCCACCCTACAACAATTTAATCAAACTTTGCTGTAATGGTAAGGTGTGCAATGCCCACCATACATACTAAGAGCTGTGGCGTTTTTGATGCCACTGCCAAGCATGGGAGATAATGTTCTTAATGTCGGGATATTCTGGAGACCAACCCAAGGTTTTGATGGCTTTCTCGCTGCTGCCAACCAAAGCAGGCGGGTCTCCAGGACGGCGATCGCACTCAACAGCTTTAATCTCTTTTCCCGTCACTTGACGAGCCGTTTCTATCACCTCTTTCACCGAAAACCCGCCGCCGTTTCCCAAGTTAAAGAAATCAGATTTGCCACCATTTAACAAATATTCTAATCCCAAAATGTGAGCAGATGCCAAATCGTTAACGTGAATGTAATCCCGAATGCAAGTACCGTCAGGAGTATCGTAATCTGTGCCAAAAATCGCGATCGAATCTCGTTTCCCCAAAGCAGCGAACAACACCAGCGGAATCAAGTGAGTTTCTGGATTGTGATCCTCTCCTAACAACCCATTAGGATCGGCCCCAGCCGCGTTAAAATAGCGGAAACAAACAGACTTGAAATCGTACGCAGCGTCAAAATCAGACAAAATCCGCTCTACCATTAACTTAGTAGCACCGTAGGGATTGATCGGGTTTTGTGGGTGGTCTTCGGTGAGCGGAATTTTCTGCGGTACGCCGTAAGTCGCGCAAGTAGAAGAAAACACAAATTTCTTCACGTCAGCAGCGAGCATTGCTTCCAAAAGGGTAATAGTACCGATGACATTGTTGCGGTAATATTTAGCGGGGTCGGTAACAGATTCGCCCACGTAAGCGTATGCAGAAAAGTGCATTACCGCATCAATTTTGTGCGTAGCAAACAAGTTGTCTAGGAGAGTGCGATCGTTCGTGTCGCCAACTACTAACTCTACCTGCAAAGCCCGATCTACTAAATCTCTGTGACCGTAAACTAAATTATCCAAAATCACCACACCGTAACCGGCGTTTTTCAGCGCTAATACCGCGTGAGAGCCAATATATCCAGCTCCGCCTGTCACCAAAATAGTTTGTTTTTCTGCACTCATTTTCTTCTGCCTGTTTTTGTAGCTGGGATTGCCAATAGCCTTGTTAATTTGAGACTTCCACATCTGACGCTTTCACGCTCCGCGTGAGCCGGAGAATTAAAGCAAAATATATAGGCTTTGCTGTGCGAGACGGGACGATCGCACTCCTAAAAAACGCTTTTTACACTCCAGATAGATGCTGACTGTGCAAGTCTTTCTATTCAATCGATAAACTTGAGGCGACCAATTTGGATATAATCAAATATGCGATTAATCTGATGTCGATCCTCTTCTGAAATTTTATCATCTGACAGGATAGCCGAAGTCAAAACTAAATGTTCCCGGCGAGTAATCTTACCAGACGCTACAATCCGATCGACTTTTTGAGAAATTGTTAAGTTCGATTTGTTGTGAGATGTTCGCATTTATTCGATCGCTTTTACGCTAAAATAATTAAAGTGGATTGCAGTTCTTGACCCAAAAATATTGCGTACCCAACCGTAAATCACTTGGATCAATAGCAGAAATAACGTATCAGAGTTTTACTTCCCAAGATAGATATGCGGACTTAATAAATCTGCAATCAGCCTTCGGATAGCGTTCAGACTAACTTAATTATATAATATTTTTCCGAGAGAGGCACTTTTCTATGCAGGTTTATCGGCTTCCGGTACTGTCCGACAATTACATTTTCTTGCTGCACGACCCCGATCGCCACACAGCAGCAGTCGTCGATCCAGCACGGTCGCAGCCAGTATTAGAGCAACTGCAAGCACTCGGAGCCGAATTAACCGCAATTTTCAATACCCACCACCACAGCGACCACATAGGTGGCAATCAGGAACTCATCGATCGCTTTCCCCAAATTAAAGTTTACGGTGGCGCAGAAGATAGAGGCAGAATTCCCGGACAGCAAGTGTTTTTACAAGCGGGCGATCGAGTTTCTTTTGCCAACAGAACCGCCGAAGTCTTCTTCGTACCCGGCCACACAAAAGCTCACATCGCCTACTATTTCCCCCCCAGCAACCCAGGGGAAACCGGCGAATTGTTCTGCGGCGACACCTTATTTGCCGGAGGCTGCGGCCGACTATTTGAAGGCACTCCCGCCCAAATGTTAGCCTCTCTGGGGCAACTGCGAAACTTGCCCGATAGTACGAGAGTCTGGTGCGCCCACGAATACACGCTGAACAACCTGCTATTTGCCTTGAGTGTGGATGGCCACAATCCCGATTTACAGCAGCGCTTCGCCGAAGTCAAGGAAGCGCGGAGTCGATCGCAACCTACAATACCATCATCGATCGGGCTCGAAAAAAGCACAAACCCATTTTTGCGCTGGGATTTTCCCAACATCCAATCAGCCGCCAACACCCGCGATCCAGTGCAAACCTTCGCTCGATTGCGCGGCATGAAAGACCAATTTTAACTTTAACGTTTTTGTTGTTTTAGGTAACTCTTAAACTTGAGTATCGGTTCGCTCAACCACCTGTCAAGTCTTTTGTATTTTACGTTAAAGCTCGACAGCCCCTTAAACTTATTTGGAATTTTTTCCAGTTCGTCCTTAAACGGTGTCTGAGACAACATATCAAGCCATAATTGATTGGGGGCAGTGCTTTCCCACGGTTTCGGTCTTGACATAAAGTGCATCACTTTACTTGACATATCATCAGTCTTGTGGTTATTCCAAATTTGCTCTAATTGCTTCCACCTTCCCACTAAAACTGAATTTAATGCACCTTGATCGCGATCGCCCCAAACGTGGGTTCTAGCATTTTGGAGCAACTTTTCCGACAGTTGCTCTTCCTCCCAATGCTTCATGTTGTAAACTAAAACACCACTGTTGAAATAAGGGTTTCGATCTTGATAATTGTTGGGATTTCCCCAGGTGTTGGCTGCGGCTGCTATCGGCAGAGTTTGAAAATCTAGGTTCCACAGCGGCTTTAAGCTGCCCAGAACGATCGTATCGCTGTCGAGCCAAATCAGCCTTTCTGTTTCTTTAGTATATTTTCGCGGCTCCAATTTAACGTAAGGAAGTTTAGAACCTGATACCGAAAGAAGTTGGTCGTAATTAGATTGCAATTCTTGCCATTCAATCTGGTATTTGCAGCAATTCTGTAACTGTTCCTTTTGCGGTGAATATATCCTGGTAGATACAACGCTAATTTTGACCTGCTCCTTCCCAGATTGGCTAACATTCAGATCTACAGACTTGAGAAGTGCTGCTAACCCGAGAATATAGGTGCGATCTGCTGCTGTGAATATGTGCATAGGATTAAGTTTGTGAGATGAACGGCAAAGGTGACACAAACGTTGGGAATTGAGCAAGTAGGCGACCCTGTATTGAGGTAAATGCGATCGCCCATTTACCGTTGAGACGAACAAAATCTTGCCTAAATTTCCGGTTAGATTTACACAAACAAACGGGGATTCTAAGTAGTTAGGCGCAAATAAAGTTTACCATGTAACAGAATGTAAGGCGGGCATAACAAGAGCGATTGCTTCGTTTCACTCGCTGCGAGAGAGGGGTTATGTATTTGCAAGCTTCATCTACTTATTTATCTGTGTGCAAGTACCATCTGTTCGCACCCGAAAACGAGCAACAGCCATTGGTAATATGCAGCAACGCGAAAAATAATGAGACGGACTAACCTGCCATTTGAAACAGCCAGAAAATTCCCCGTCGCCTGTGCTGAATCCCGCAACTGGTTCAGACGTGGGACTCTACGATAAAATAAATTGTCTAGAGATCGATATTACCGCACAACGATCGACATCCATCTTAGGTTTGAAGTGTCACCCTGCTCAAATCAAAAGTTCCTCTGCTTATTTCCCTATTATCGATCGCGATTTGCTTTGCCAAAAGTAAAATGAGCGTTGTTAGAAACCGATGCAAAACCCACGCAATACTGAACCCCAAGCAAAAATCGACCCCTCTGTTTCAACGGATTCTAACAAAGTGTTCTACCCAGCCGCGCCTTTGCCAACCGATGTAGGGATGCTTCTGCAATTGGCAGACGGTAGCATTCAGGGCTGCAATTGTCACGCCCAGGATCTGTTGGGGATGACAGCAGAACAGATGCTCTTATGCACTTCAATCAACAGTCGGTGGCAGACTGTGCGTGAAGATGGCTCGGATTTTCCCCGCGAGACGCATCCGGCGATGGTGGCGCTGCAAACCGGGCAACCATGTTTAAATGTCATCATGGGCTTTTATCGGCCACAGGGAGAATTGATTTGGTTGACGCTCAATTCTCAACCTTTATTTCAGGGAGATCGATCGACTCCCTATGCGGTAGTAACAACCTTCACTCCTATCGCTCAACCTCAGCCCGAACCAGTCTGTAATGCGCCCGCGCCACAACTGTCAGACACCCTCGAAAGTATTTCGGACGGGTTCTTTGCTTTGGATCGAGACTGGCGATTTACCTACCTCAATTCGCAAGCGGCGCGGTGGCTGAATCGACCCTCGAAAGATTTGATTGGCCACAGCATTTGGGAAGAGTTTCCCGAATCAGTGGGCAGTTTGTTTGAGCAGGAATATCGCCACGCCGCCACCTTCCAAGTTACAGTTAGTTTTGAATCTTTTTATCCGCCACTCAATGCTTGGTATGCGGTACGAGCTTATCCTATCCCATCGGGACTTGCCGTTTATTTTCAAGATGTCACCGAGCAGAAGGCGGATCGGGCTGCTTTTATTCAACAAGCGCAAACAGCGCAGCAACAACTAGCAGAAATCGAGGCGATTTATGCTAGTGCGCCGATCGGACTTTGCTTCCTTGATACCGAGTTGCGGTTTGTCCGCATCAACGATCGCCTCGCAGAAATTAACCGAGTTCCAGCCGCCGCCCACGTCGGCAAAACATTGCGCGAAATCTTGCCAGAAATGGCAGATGATTTAGAGCCGCTTTACCGACAAGTTATTGAAACTAAAGTTCCACTAAAACAGCTCGAAGTTCGGAGGACTAACTCAGTACAGCCGGGAGGAGAACAGGATTGGCTGTTGAGTCTCTATCCGCTGAAAGCCGAGGACGATCGCGTTTTGGGCGTGAATGTAACGGTGCATGAAATTACCGAACGCAAAGCTACCAAAAAAGAAATTCAACGCCTCAACCAAGAACTAGAGCGACGAGTTAATGAACTGCAATCGATACTTGATGCTGTACCCGTCGGTATTACGATCGCCGACGACCCACAGTGTCAAGTAATTCGTGCTAACCGGTTTGCCCAGTCGATGTTGATAGTGCCACCCGATACAAATGTTTCTGGAACCGGAGAGCAAGCTGCAGCCCTTCCGTTTAGACGATTCCGCAACGGAGAAGAAATTCCCGGAGAACAACTGCCCATGCAACTAGCCGTGGCTTCCGGCGTCCAAGTGCGAGATATGGAAATTCAAATGGTGCGCGAGGACGGGGTTGCCTTTGATTGGTTGGTGAATGCGGTGCCGTTATTTGACGAGCAGGGTGCAGTTCGTGGCTGTGTGGCGGCGTTTATGGATATTAGCGAGCGGAAACAAGCTATTGCTGCTTTGCGCCGTTCCGAGGAACGCTATCGCACTTTGTTTGAGTCCCTAGACGAAGGTTTTTGCATCATCGAAATGCTGTTTGACGCCAACGAAAAGCCGATCGATTACCGCTTTTTGGAAGTTAATCCGGCCTTTGTCAAACAAACCGGACTCGAACAAGCTGTGGGTAAAACGGCGCGACAGATGCTTCCTGAACTCGAAGATTATTGGTTTGAGATGTACGGCAAAGTCGCGCTGACGGGGGAGTCCTTGCGCTTCGAGCATGGCTCTGAAGTCATGAACCGCTGGTTTGAGGTTTCGGCGTTCCGCACTCCTGAGCCGCAGAGCCGAAAAGTCGCCTTACTTTTCAAAGAAATCAGCGATCGCAAACAGTCGGAGAATCGGCTGCGGCAACAGGAAGAACAACTGCGGCTGTTCGTCAAACATTCGCCTGCGGGAGTGGCGATGTTTGACCGCCAGATGCGGTATATGCTGGTGAGCGACCGCTGGGTATCAAGTTATGGGATCGGTGCTCAAAACATTGTGGGCCGATCGCACTACGACATCTTTCCGGAATTGCCCGATCGTTGGAAACAAATCCACCAGCGGTGTCTGGCGGGAGCAGTCGAAATGTCCCAAGAAGATCCGTTTCCCCGCGCTGATGGCTCGATCGACTGGGTGCGCTGGGAAATTCACCCTTGGCGAACCAACAGCGGTGAGATTGGCGGCATCATGATTTTTTCCGAAGGAATCACCGAGCGCAAAAACGCTGAACTAGCGGTGCAAGCTGCAAACCAGCAAGTTAGCAATATTATAGAAAGTATTACCGATGCCTTTATGGCAATCGATTCACAATGGCGCTATACCTACGTTAATGCCACTGCTGAAAAACTGCTTTCTCGATCGAGAAACGACTTGTTAGGTCGATCGATCTGGGAGCTATTCCCCGCCGAGGGAGAATCCAATTCGATGGTATATCAAGAATTTCATCGAGTCGTTAACGAGCAAGTTTCTGTCAAGTTTGAAGAGTTTTCGCCTTCACTCCAAATGTATATAGAAGTGAGCGCCTATCCAGCGGCCGAAGGACTTACGGTTTATTGGAGCGATATTAGCGATCGCAAACGCACCCAAGAAGAACTGCGGCAAAAAAATGCGATTTTGAATCTAATTAACGAGTCAGCGCCCACGCCAATTTTTGTCAAAGATCGAGAAGGACGGATTATTTATGCAAATCCAGCCACGCTGGACGTACTGGGAAAACCTGCTGCTGAAGTAATTGGCCGGCGCGATCGCGATTTATACCCAATAGCAGAACTTGGAGCCACAGTCACGGGCAACGATCGGCGCATTATGGAATCCGGACAAACAGAAGTCGTCGAAGAATCTCCCGATGGCATTCGGACATTTGTGTCAATGAAAGCTCCCTACCGCAATCAGGCGGGAGAAGTCATCGGCTTGATTGGCATCTCCAACGACATCACAAATCGCAAACGATCGGAAGTCGCCCTACAAGAACAAACTAAGTTACTGCAAGTCATCATTGACAGCATTGGTGATGGTTTAATTTTGGCAAACCAACAAGGGCAGTTTGTGTTGTTTAACCGAGCCGCCGTGGGGATATTCGGTCAGCTATCGAATGAAAAATCCCATGAGAAATGGTCGAGAACTTACGGACTATTTATGGCAGACAAAAAAACCCTCTTTCCCGACGCTGAACTACCTATAGCCCGAGCAATCAAAGGTGAATATGTCAATGATGTAGAGGTATTTGTGCGCCGCAAAGATGTCGCAGATCGCTGGATCAGTATCAGCGGTTATCCGGTAGTTGATACTAGCAGCGAAATCACAGGCGGAGTGATTGTCTGTCGGGATATCACAGAACGCAAACAAGCTTTATCAGCGCTGCAAGAAAGCGAAGAACGATTCCGCAATATGGCTAACAATGCTCCTTTTATGGTCTGGGTAACAGACTCGACAGGCTATTGCAATTTCTTGAGCGAAACCTGGTATGAATTCACAGGTCAAAGTGAGGAAACAGGTTTGGGATTGGGTTGGGTTAACGCGCTGCATCCAGAAGACCGAGAACAGGCCAAAAATGCGTTCTTGACCGCCAACGAACGCCAGGAATCGTACCGCGTGGAATTTCGCCTCGGGCGTAAGGATGGCGGATATTCTTGGGTGATAGATGCGGCTGCTCCCAGATTTTCCGAAAGGGGACAATTTGAGGGTTATATCGGCTCTGTTATCGACATTACAGAACGCAAACAAGTGGAAACTGAGCGCGATAGGGTTCTGCAATTAGAACAAACTGCCCGCACGGAAGCCGAGCGAGCTAACCGCATTAAAGACGAGTTTCTGGCGGTGCTTTCTCACGAGTTGCGATCGCCCTTAAATCCGATTTTAGGCTGGTCGCAACTCCTCGTCGGCGGCAAGCTGAGCGCGACTCAAAGTGCCAAGGCTTTTGAGACGATCGAGCGCAACGCCAAACTGCAATCTCAACTAATCGAAGACTTGCTTGACGTGTCTCGGATTCTGCAAGGAAAACTCAGATTGAATGTCGCTCCGATGAATCTGGCAAGCATTATTCCGTCTGCTGTGGAAACCGTACAATTAGCAGCAGAAGCTAAACAAATTAAAATTAAAATAATTTTAAATCTCGATGTCGGCCAAGTTGTAGGCGATACAAGTCGCTTGCAACAAATTGTCTGGAATTTGCTGTCAAACGCGGTTAAATTCACGCCCGAAGGCGGCCGAGTTGAAGTTCGATTAGAGCAAGCCGAACACCAAGCTCAAATTCAAGTCATAGACACTGGTAAAGGCATTAATCCCGATTTCTTACCTTATGTTTTTGACCATTTTCGACAAGAAGATGGCGCCACAACTCGTAAATTTGGTGGCTTGGGACTGGGATTGGCGATCGTCCGCCAACTGATCCAACTTCACGGCGGAACGGTGTTTGCAGAAAGCGCCGGAGAAGGTCAAGGAACGACGTTTACGGTGAGATTACCGCTATTAAATGATGGTTCTAGAAGGCAGGAGGAGGAAGAACGTCATGGGGATGCTTGTCCCGATATGCCATTCTTGCCGCTAGGTGGATTGAGAATTTTGGTGGTAGATGATGAACTCGACTCGCGAGATTTTGTCGCTTTCGTGCTTGAGGAAGCGGGTGCAGAGGTGATTTCCCTGTCATCTGGTGCTGAGGCTCTAGAGTCGATCAAACAAACTGCACCGGATTTGCTCGTCAGCGACATCGGAATGCCCCAGATGGACGGCTATATGTTGATAAATCGCATCCGCACTCAGCTTGCGCCTGAGTATCGGCAGTTGTTGGCGATCGCCTTAACGGCCTATGCTGGAGAAGGGAACCAGCGCCAAGTTTTACAAGCCGGATTTGACAAACACTTAGCCAAGCCGATCGATCCGACCCAGTTAGTTGCTACTGTAGCGCGATCGATCACCGCCAAGCGCCTTGAAAATAAAGCCTGAGTGCTCCGTAATACATGGCACTGTAGTTGATTTGGCTCATTACAGCACCCCCTTTTTGCGTAATTTCAAACTGAATTTGCCCGTTAAAAATATTATTCCTGTTTCTTCCCTAGAACCTCCAATCTCAACATCCATCCGTTATATCCGTTACATCCGTTACATCCGTTGCCGAACTTCCTTGCGATCGCCCCTCAAACTTCGCTATTATAAAAAGTTGCAGTTAAAACCCCACAACCCACGATCATGGCCAAGCGCGTCCAATTAGTTTTAAATAAAGATGTCAGCAAACTCGGTAAAGCTGGCGACGTAGTAGAAGTAGCCCCGGGCTACGCCCGCAACTACCTAGTACCCCAAGGAATGGGATTTAGAGCCACTCCTGGCATTCTCAAGCAAGCAGAACGCCGCCGTGAAGAAGAAAGACTGCGCCAGCTAGAGCTCAAGCAGCAAGCTGAAGTCCGCAAAACCGCCCTCCAATCGGCTGGGCCTTTTATCATCTCCAAGCAAGTTGGCGAAGCTGACGCGATTTTTGGTACTGTCACCAACCAAGAAGTAGCAGAACTGATTTTCAACTCTACCAGTCAAGAAGTCGATCGGCGCGGCATCACTCTGCCCGAAATTCGCCAAACTGGTACATACAAAGCTGAAATCAAACTACACGCAGAAGTTACCGCCGAAGTTGATATTCAAGTTGTTCCGATGTAATTAAGAGTCATCAGTCATCAGTCATCAGTCATTAGTTGTTAGTCATTAGTCATTAGCTAACAACTAAGCACTGCTAACTTGAAAAGTGAGTTACGCTAACTTAGACATTGAGAACTGATTACTAATAAGTGGCAACTAATAACTAATGACAGAGAACAATTGACTAATGAGCGATTTGATGCCGACAAATATAGAGGCAGAAGAAGCAATTTTGGGCGGGATTTTAATTGACCCCGAAGCTATTTCCCGAATTGCCGAACTGCTGCGACCGGAGTTTTTTGCCATCACCGCTCATCAAGTCATTTATCGCTCGGCATTAGGGCTATTTTTACAGGGTCAACCTACCGATTTAATGACGGTAACAACGGCGCTAACCGACCGCAACCAGTTAGAGCAAGTAGGAGGACTAACTAAATTAGCACAATTAGTCGATCGCACAGTTTCCGCAGTCAACATCGACCAATATGCAGTTTTAGTTGAAGACAAATATCAGCGCCGCAAATTAATCGAAGCTGGCAACAACATAGTACAATTAGGCTACGAGACGGCAACACCACTAGAAACAGTCTTAGACCGCGCCGAACAAGAAATTTTCAGCATAACTCAAGAACGCCCGCAACAGGATTTAGTGTCGATCGGCGAAACACTAAACCAAACATTTCAAGACCTAGAAAATCGCAATGAAGGCCTGACACTTCCCGGTATTCCCTGCGGTTTTTATGACTTAGATGCCATGACAGGAGGCTTTCAGCGATCGGATTTAATCATCGTTGCAGCTAGGCCGGCGATGGGCAAAACAGCCTTTTGTACCAATATCGCCCACCACATCGCCGCCGGACAGCAAAAATTGCCGGTTGCCGTTTTCAGCTTAGAAATGTCGAAAGAACAGCTAGTGCAGCGTATCCTGTCCAGCGAAGCCAAAATAGAAAGTAACAGGTTGCGATCGGGTAGAATCAGTCAAAACGAATGGGAACCAATCAGTACAGCCATTGGCAATTTATCAGAACTACCACTCTTTATTGACGATACTCCAAATATTACCGTCACAGAAATACGATCGAAAGTCCGCCGCCTCCAAGCAGAACAAGGCGGAACCCTAGGATTAGTCTTGCTAGATTACCTGCAATTAATGGAAGGTACCAGCGACAACCGCGTGCAAGAACTATCTCGAATTACCAGAAGTCTTAAAGGTTTAGCCCGCGAACTCAACGTGCCGATTATTGCCTTATCTCAGTTGAGTCGGGGTGTGGAAGCGAGGACAAACAAGCGACCGATGATGTCTGATTTGAGAGAAAGCGGATGTCTCGGTGGCGATAGTTTAGTTATCCTGGCGGATAGTGGATTAGAAGTCCCGATCCGTGATTTAGTCGGCAAATCTGGCTTTGCTGTTTGGGGATTAAATTCAGATACCCTGAAACAGGAAAAAGCGATGGTGACTAATGCTTTTTGTACTGGAGTCAAGCCCGTCTGGGAGATGACGACTTGCTTGGGAAATTCGATTACAGCAACAGGCAATCATAAGTTCTTTACATCAGATGGTTGGAAGCGTTTAGATGAATTAAAAATAGGCGATCGAATTGCTACACCTCGCTCAATTCCTTGTACTGAAGTGCAGACGATGGGTCATGCTGAATTAGCTTTACTAGGACATTTAATTGGTGATGGTTGTACTTTACCCCGACATACTATTCAGTACACGACGCGAGAATTAGATTTAGCTGAATTAGTTGCACATTTGGCGCGAGAAGTATTTGGTGATAAAATTAATCCCCGCATTAAACGGGAACGCGATTGGTATCAAGTTTATCTCCCCGCTAGTTATAGTCTCGCTCCCAATATTAAAAATCCGATTACTAAATGGCTCGAACAATTAGAAATATTTGGTTTACGTTCCTATGAAAAATTTATTCCCAGTTTAGTATTTACCCAACCGCAAGAATCGATCGCTCTTTTCCTTCGACACCTATGGGCAACGGATGGTTGTATCCGCACGAGTAAAGACAATTCCCACTATCCCAGTGTTTACTATGGATCTAGTAGCGAAAAACTAGCGCGGGGAGTTCGAGCGTTATTATTAAAATTGAATATTAATGCCTCTTTGAAATCCATTGGCCAAGGAAATAAAGGACGAACTCAATATCAAGTATGGGTAGGTGGGAAGCAAGAGCTAGAAAAATTTGTATATCGGATTGGTGCCGTTGGCAATTATAAACAAGAAAGTTTAGCCGCAGTCAAAATATATCTAGAAAAAGCGGGAGGGGCTAATACCAACCGAGATTTAATTCCCAACCAAGTTTGGCGAACCCAAGTTAATATGGCCAGAGAACGTTTGGGTTTAACAACTAAACAAATTCAAGCAAGTTTGGGCGTGCGCTATTGTGGCGACAGTTCCTATCAATGTGATATCAGTCGAGAACGAGCTATGCAGTTAGCTACTCTTCTAGAATCTGAAGAAATCCTGAAAATTGCTGTTAGCGATATCTATTGGGATAAAATAAAAAAAATTCATTTCATCGGCGAAGAAATGGTTTACGATCTAACGGTAGAGAAAGTTGAAAACTTTGTTACACAAGGATTGTACGCTCATAATAGTATCGAGCAAGACGCAGATTTAGTAATTATGCTCTACCGCGATGAATACTATAACCCTGATTCCCCCGATCGCGGAATTGCAGAAGTAATTATTACCAAACACAGAAACGGCCCCACAGGAATCATCAAACTATTATTTGACGCCCAATATACCTGCTTTCGCAATCTGGCATCTCCGAAGCGATCGTAAATCAACCAGGACATACACAGAAACCCGGTTTCTTAATAAAAAAACCGGGTTTCTAAACACCGTAAAAGTTTTACGTTGAATTAGATTGACCTACCTAGCCAGCAATTTTTAACAATTCCACATCAAAAATCAGCGTAGCATTAGGAGGAATGACCCCGCCCGCACCGCGAGCACCGTAACCGAGTTCAGGGGGAATAATCAACTTGCGACGGTCTCCAACTTTCATCGTACCGACACCTTCATCCCAACCCTTAATTACTTGACCTACGCCAATTTTGAACTGAAAAGGAGAATTGCGATCGCGCGAACTGTCAAACTTCGTGCCATCCTCCAAAGTCCCAGTGTAATGTACCACAACCGTCTGCCCGGTTTTTGGAGTCGCCCCATCACCCTCTTTCAATTCCACATATTTCAGACCTGAATCTGTGGTGACAGTTTTCTCAGTATTATCAGTCATGTTATTGCCAGCGATAGTAGCTGGTACCTCCGGTAAAGTAGCATCAGCTACTAGCAAGTTATTTTCATTCAAAGACTGCGCTGACAACTTCTCAATAGCAGTCTCTGGTAAAAGATTGTTCAATTCGGCTGCAACTGCTTGGGACCCAGAACCGCCCATTTGAGCGACTATCAAAAACACAAAGCAAACCAGCATTACTCCCAAGCTGACTAGAACTCCTCGCAAAATTAATCCTCCTAATACTTTTAACCGTGATATCTCAGATATCTAAGACATCTAGTACAACAAGAACTACCAAATGTTATCTGAACTTTTCCACCAAAAAACGGCAGATTCCAGATAATTTTAAAGGCAAAAGTATGAAGTCAGAATGTTTGTAATTCTACATAAATGGCTTCTACATAAGTGCCTTTTTTAGCCTTCAGCCTTCGGGTGACAATTTTATCACAAGATAGCAGCGAACTCCTTGCGGGCGTTAGCGAAGCCCTCGAAGAGGATCGAACTCAGCGCCAGTTACGGTTTTCTAAATCCCGCATCTGACGTTCCAAACGATCGAGCCTTCCCCGCAACTCATCCATTTCGGACTGTCGGGGAACTCCCATATCTTGGAGAATATTCCGCAATTGCCGCTGCAACTGCGTATCCCAATTGCCCTGTTCAGACTTGAGGTGCTCAGTCATGTCATCGACAAAGGTTTTGGCTTGCTCAGGATTGATTTTGCCATCTTTGACCCATTGCTCGCTAGCTTCCTGCAATTTCTCGGCTACGAGAGAGGTAGTACCAATGCCCAGCATTACCAGTTGTTTGAGTAAGTTGCTATTGTTATCCATAGATTTTTCCTAATGTTTGCCCTTTCATGCCCGATCGGCTCAGGTCGCCTGCTGTCGCTGCGAAACCATCTGTAAACTTAAAGTTACATCAGCGCACACCTACCTTTCTATTTTGGAGCATCCAGCCGCCTGATGGCGAGCCGATCGCGCTAATCGGCGTTCGGAAAACCCGCTAATGAGCCTACCCACCACATTACCCCATAACCTTGCTGTCTATGCCTGATTGCCCCCGCTGTCACCAACCTGTAGACGCCCAAGCGCTTGCCTGTCCGCACTGCAAAATCCCCCTCAAAGCTTTCGGTCATCCGGGTATCCCTCTTTATCGATCAAAACCCGAAGAATTTCTCTGCCCTACCTGTATTTATCACGAAGACGACACTTGCAACTACCCGCAGCGTCCGTTTGCCAAAGAATGCACGCTTTATCACGATCGAGCTGAGCCACTTGTGCCACAGACAAGCCATTATATCAGCAGCGGCTGGCCGCAATCAATCAAAAATTGGTGTCAGCGCCATCTCGTTTGGTTAGCTTTATTAGGCTTAATTATTATTAGCATTGCTCTGTCGATTTAATCTCACATCTTGCACCATTTTCAATAACAGGCAAGATGCCTGTTCCACAAAGAGTAGATTTTCTCGCTTCACAGGCATCTTGCCTGTTCATAAAAGGCTTATTGACAATGGTGCAACATCTCTGTTCACTCGGATTGTACAAAGCCTAGAATAGAGATATCTCTGTTAATCTGGGTTGCTCTATTATTCTCTAAATTATTCATGAGCTACGTATTCGGCATCGACGGCGGCGGCACTAAAACTATCTGCCTTTTAATGGATGACAACCACCTTGTTTTAGGACGCGGTGAAGCAGGACCGTCAAATTATCAAACCCTGGGAATTGAGACAGCAAAACAATCCATCCAATTGGCGATCGAACGAGCAGTTCTTTCCGCTCAGGTCGAGGCTGTAGGCAATCTCAACATAGAAGCAATTGGTTTGGGACTAGCAGGCGTCGGGCGTCCAAAAGATCGTGAAATAGTACAATTTGTAGTGCAGAACTTGCAGTTGACAAATACTTTACCAGTAACCCGATCGTTCTTGCCCAGGAATATAGTAATTTGCAGCGACTGCGCGATCGCACTTGCTGGCGGTACAGGTCATCCAGTGGGTATCGCCGTTATTTCAGGAACCGGTTCGATTGTTTTCGGGCAAAACCGTCACGGGAAAACTAAACGAGTCGGCGGTTGGGGATATATTTTAGGCGATGAAGGCAGCGGATATAACATCGCCCTTCAGGGTTTGCAAGCTGCTTTGAAGTTCTATGACGGACGCGAAGATTTTACCCTGCTTGCCGAAAAATTTCAAAAGCATTTAGGCCTCAATAACCTAGAAGAATTGGTAGAAGTCGTTTACGGGCGCGGTTGGGGAGTCAAAGAAATTGCAACTTTAGCACCGATAGTCGATCGAGTCGCAGCAGAAGGCGATCGCGTCGCTGACGGCATTATCAATAATGCTGTGGCAGAATTAACCTATTCAACAAAAATAGCCATTTCAGCGCTATTTAACCAAACAGAAGAATTTGAAATTGTGCTCGTAGGAGGTGTGTGGGGCGGCGAGGCAAATTGCCGAGGTC
Source organism: Microcoleus harperi Pol14_C6 (assembly GCF_036701295.1). Classification (NCBI taxonomy): domain Bacteria; kingdom Bacillati; phylum Cyanobacteriota; class Cyanophyceae; order Oscillatoriales; family Microcoleaceae; genus Microcoleus; species Microcoleus harperi. Next base: position 58,427 of record NZ_JAUBQN010000038.1, read on the forward strand.
GGTTTGAAGCTGCAATAAGTGCGATCGCCCCAAAAGCTAAGGTAATCTCGCCCCGATACGAACCAGCTTTCGGTGCTGGATTGTTAGCCTTAAACGCTCTCAACAATTAATTGTTGACTGTTGACTGTTGAATGCTGACTTTTGACTATCTTCCTTATCTTCCCGATCGCCCCTGTATTGCCGATTTTCTCGATTTTTCTAAATTTTCAACTTCTGGATTATCGACCTTATCTTCCCAACTGGTAGAATTCAAGCCTGCCATAATCAAAACATCAGATGAATGCGAAACAAGAAACAAATTTAGCAGTAGTGCGTTCCTAAGTAAACAAAAACCGAAGCAAGGAGACAATTTATATGATTACTTCTCAAAAATGGCGTTCAGCAACAGCAGCAATCCTCGCACTGGGCATTACAGTTGGAACCAGTGCGCCCCTAGTGGTAGCTAATCCCGCAGAAGCTCAACAACGAATTTCCCAATTTGATAGCATCCGAATTCCATCGGGCAGTGTAATTCCAGTTAGCTATGAAAAAGACAAAATAGTTGTCACCCGCGAAGAAACTGCACCTTTAACTTTAACAGTAGCGCGAGACATCCGCACACCTCAAGGCAGAGTATTAATCCCCGCAGGCAGCCAGATAGTCGGGGCACTGCAACCTGTCAGAAGAGGCAATCAAAGTGGTACTCAATTTGTTGCCAGAGAGTTAATTATCAGCCGCCGCCAACGCTATCGGATTGACGGAAATTCAGGAATTATTACCCGAACCCAAAGAGTCCAAAAAGGTGCTGGTACAGGTTCAGTAGCCCAAGGTGCAGCCTTGGGTGCAGCAGCAGCAGCAGCACTAGCAGGCATTACCGGCGACAAAGCCATCGCCACGGAAGAAGTATTAGGAGGCGCTGGGATCGGCGCTTTAGCTGGAGTATTGTTGGGGCGGCGCAGCGTTGACGTACTTGTAATTCGCCCGGAACAAGATTTAGCAGTGAGATTGCGATCGGACATCGTACTCCGGTAATATTGGAATCTTCGGATTAATTATTTGCAGTAAAACATTGTCGATCGCTAACTTGTGGTCTCCCGATAATTGGCTAGGCATACTGTTAAGGTTGTGCCTAGCCATGTTTGTTGGCGGAATTATTGGATGGGAGCGCCAACTCAGAAACAAACCAGCGGGATTGAGAACTCATATGCTAGTTAGTATGGGTTCTGCACTGTTTGTTTTAATGCCGCTGGCAATGGGTAAAAATGAAAACGGAGGAGATGCTGTAGCGCGCGTAATTCAAGGCATTGCTGCCGGGATTGGGTTTTTGGGAGGTGGAGAAATCCTGCGGCAAAATCAAGAGGAAATAGGTAAAGTTGAAGTTCACGGACTCACCTCTGCCGCCGCTATTTGGGTATCAGCAGCTTTAGGAACTGCGGCAGGATGCGGCTTGTGGCAACTGGCATTGATTGGCGCTTTAATGTCGCTGTTTGTTCTGAGAGTAATAAAAGAGCTAGAGCGTCGGAGTCGTAGGAAATAGTTTCATTGAGTATATTAAATTTGGCAAAATAACCTTACAATGTTGCTAGTGACGCCGAAATTACCAACTCGTTTGATGAAGGTTCACGGTCTCACTACTAACCAATTTGATTGCGGTTAATCGAGGGTAAATAATATTAGCTTTTTCATACCTAGTCGAGTTAATCACTTATCATAAATTGTTGGCTATCCTCCCCGCCAGACCTTTCAAGTTAGTGAAAAAGTGGCTCAAACCTATCACAAGGAGTGCAACCGGAATTGATATATAGCAATCCTAAATCAATTGTAAAATATATGGTTTCACCAATCCTGATTAACTTGGTATTAATTTAGGCTTTTT